>CAYTBK010000047.1:0-20479 GCA_964436005.1 uncultured Acidobacteriota bacterium | reverse complement strand
CCTGACGATTACGAATCGCCTGCTCTACCGCTGAGCTACTCTGGCCCAAAACAAAAGGGGATTTTACGGGCTCAGGCCTGCTTTGGCAAGCACTTTTTCACCGGATAATTCTTCTTCGGCCGTCGGGGGTCTTCCGGTCCGCTCCGGTTTGGAATGGGGATCGCGCCGGGGCGGCTGGACCGCAACCCGAAAGCAGCGATGCGCAACCGCGGAGCTTCGCCGAGAACCGCAGAGGGCGGAAGCTGGGTTTGGGGAATCCGCCCCCGGATTTCCCTGTTTGGTTTCTGTCCAGCCCGCCAGAGCGGAAGTTGGATCCGCCCGGGTCAATCACTTTCGCCGTTCCACGCAGCCCACTTGCTTCCTACCTCGGCGGCGCTCCGCGCCCCGCCGCGGTTTCTCTTTTTCGTGGGCTTCGTGGGCTTGATGGGCTTCGTGTTTATTGCCAACACGCAGATCGCAAAGGCCACGAACGGGAGACCAGGCCTCTTGCGCACAGGGTGCATTTCGCCAATCGTGGCCAAGCAGGGCTATTGTCTTCTTCCCATTTGTTTACTCTGTGGTTTTATCCTCTTCCGCAAAAAAAAACGGCGGGGCCGAAGCCCCGCCGGGAGTCGAATCAACCTGACTGGATTAGAACTCGAAGCGGACGGAGAACCGGGCGCCGAACGGAGCCTGGAATCCCAGAGCGGTCAAGTAGTCAGCGTTGGTTCCGAAGTCGATCTCCGCATTTTCGTCGTAAGCGGTGATCTTGCGGCGATTGAACACGTTGAACAGGTCGATGGCGAACTTCAGGCGATAGCTTTCAGTGATCTGCCAAGGATAGTCAGCGTGCAGGTCGACGTTGTTGACCCAGTCGCCACGGCCGGCAGAACCGCGAACGGTCATCGGGATTTCGCCGTCGTTCTCGTAAACCGGGTGCGTGCCGAGCGGGGTCAGAGGAGCGCCGGAGGCCAGGCGGACGCCGAGGCCGACGGTGATCTTGGAGGGGAAGGTGTAGGAACCGTTGAGGTTCAGGATGTGCCGGCGGTCCGTGTTCAGGTAGCCGGGAACAAACTGGTAACCCAGGGCCAGCGGATTCTCGGGGTCATAGCGGAAGTCGTACAGCGAGGTGATGTTGGGGTCGTCCTGGCCGTTGTCGTTCCGGAACAGGCCTTCGTAGTTGCCCCACAGCTTGGAGAGGCGGTAGTTGGCCATGAACTGCAGACCGTTGGAGAAGCGCTTTTCGAGGGTGAGCTCGAGAGCCTGGTAGGAGCGTTCGGGATCGGGGAAGCCGTCCGGGATTCCGTCGGCGCCCAGCGTGCCCGTGGCGTTCGTGAAGATGTCGGTCACGTAGTAGGGATTGGAGATGACGTAGTCGGTGGGAAGACCGTCCAGGGCCTGAGCGACAGTTCCGCCGGAAATGTCTTCCAGGCACTTGCCCAGCGTGCTCCAGATGAAGCGGGCGCCGAAGCTGAGGGTGTTGGTGAGCTGGCGGTCGAGGCCGAGCACGAACTGGTAGGAGCTGCCGGCCTTGGTGCCGGGGACGATGTAGGTCGTGCTGCTGCCGGTGATGCCGAGGCTCTGGGCAGAAGCCACGCCCAGGGCGGCCAGGGTCGGGTTCAGGAACTGGGTGAAAGCAGAATCGCCCCAGTACACGGAGGTCACGCCGGTCTCGGTGGACATGGCGCGGACGCAGATGTCGTTGGGGATCTTCTCGTAGAACTTGCCCCAGGATCCGTAGATCTTGGTCTTGCCGTCGCCGGTGACGTCGTAGATGAGGCCGAAGCGGGGCGCCCAGTTACCCTTGAAGGAGTAGTTGGTGGCACCGTCGCCGCTGCCGGACATCTTCTGGTAGTCGTAGCGCAGGCCGTACTTGAAGGTGATCTTGCTGTTGATCTTCCAGGCGTCCTGGATGTAGAAGGAGTGGTACTTGGTCTTGGTGGAGACAGCGGGGTCGTTCACGTTGCCGCGGAACTGCATCCAGACGGAGTCGGAACGGTCGACCACGCCGTCAGAGTTGCGGTCCCAGTACTGGCCGGAAGGAAGCCGGACCCAGTAGTTACGGAAAGCGCCGCCATAGGTCAGGCCGCCCGCGAAACCGGCGTAGGCCGGGATGTCGACCATGGGGCCGGTGTACTGGCGGATGGCGTTGTACTTGACGTCTTCGTAGGTGTAGCCAACGTCAACAGAGTGCTCGCCGAGCAGGCTGAAGTTGACGGTGTTCTTGATGTTGAACTGGTAGTTCTGGCCTTCGTTGTTCTCGAAGAAGCCCACGCCGCCGTCGGTGTAGTAGTTGTAGTTGCCAGCGCTGGCGCCGGGGTGAGTAGGCAGGTAGTAGGTGTAGAAGTAGTCTACGTAGTTGCGGAACGGGAAAGCGTCAGCATGGAGGAAGGTTTCGTTGAAGCGGTTGTAGGCGCGGCCGAGAGAAGCCGTGATGAACCACTTGGGGTTGATGACGCCGTTGTAGCGGGCGATCCAGTTCCAGGAGCCGTAGGTCAGCTTGCTGTAACGGATGTCGCCTTCCGTGGTCATGCCACGGTTCGGGCCGGTCCCGGTGTAGGACGGGTCGGCGAAGGAGGAGAATTCGAAGTTGTGGTTGCTGGTGGCCAGGAAGGTCAGCTTGCCGGACCAGGAGTAGATCCGTTCCTTCTGCTTGTAGATGGCCAGACCGTCGACCATCTGCCCCATGTCCTGGGGAGCGCGGCGGTAGTTCTGGTTCCACTGGGGGTTGAAGCCCAGGTAGAAGAACAGCTTGTCTTTCCAGAGGTAGCCGCTGAAGTCGCCGCTGATGTCGTACTGCTGGCGGGCGAGCAACATGGTGGCCTGGTTCATGCGGTAGGTGTTGATCTGCTTGCGGGTGGCGGACCAGCCGGAGGGCTGGCCGTAGAAGTACACGCCGCCGTGGAATTCGTTGCCGCCGGACTTGGTGATGACGTTGACCACGCCGCCGGTGGACTGGCCGTATTCGGGCTCGAAGCCGCCGGACTTGACCTGGACTTCCTGAACGAAGTCGAAGTTGACGCCGGAGCCGAGGGAGCCGTACACGTTGGAGTAGGAACCGAGAGAGCCGTAGCCGGCGTTGGTGACGTTGACGCCGTCGACGACGTAGTTGTTTTCGAGGCCGGACGCGCCGCCGATGGACGGGTTGGAAGCACCCGTGCCGCCGCCGTCGCTGACGCCGGGAGCCATGCTGAAGATGGCCGTGAAGTTACGGCGCATCGGGATGGCGGTGTACAGATCGTCGGAGATGTTGGCGCCGACGGTCGTCGAAGTGACGTCAACCAGCGGAGCCTGGTCCTTGACCGTGACGACTTCCGAAATTTCGCCCGGAAGGATGGTCAGGGACAGGGTGGTGGTGGAGCCGAGGCGAACGGTCACGTTCTTCTGCTCGTAGGTCTTGAAACCCTGGAGCTCGGCCTTGACGTCGTAGCTGCCGGGAGTCAGGAACGGGAACGCGAATTCGCCGCTGTCGCCCGTAACCATTTCCTTGGAGCCAGTGGCACCGGTGATGGTCACAGTGACACCCGGGATGATGCCGCCGGTCTGGTCCTTGACGGACCCCTCGAGGCGTCCTCCCGTCATGCCGGCCTGACCGAAAGCGATTCCGCCGAGAAGCAGAAGCGCCACAGTCAGCACTGCGCATCGAGAAAACAAATGCTTCATAAAAGAACCTCCTTTAAAGGTTAGAAAAATCCGAAGACAACTAGGTCCGGCCCAAAGTAGCAAAACCCATACCAAAACAGTTCGCCCACCGGCCGAACCGGGCCGGGCCATCAAACGTTACGATACAATGAAATAGGATGTGCTCGCCGGAACACTCCCCCGACCGGCGGGGAGAGAAAATCAAAATTCTGAATGACAATCCAAATTCATGGATTCCATGCCGCCCCCGTTGCCAGGCCCCGGCCGCCGCCCGGGAGTGCGCCGCGCAGGTTGCCGGAGCGCCGTACGCGAGGACGTCCCCCCGGCGTCGCCCCCGCCGCTCCGCAAAGCTGCGCGGCGAGGATAAAGCGGCGCTCCGCCGGGTGAATCGTCCCCAGCCATCCGGTTGCCCGGAGGGCATCCATGTCCATAGCCAACCGTCCCACGTTGCCCGACCCCTTGCCCAGAGGGCATGAACGAGCATCGACGTTCCGGCCGTTCGTGCCGCGATTGGCAGGAATTCCCCCTGGAAAACGGGCCCATCCGTTCGACGATGCAAATTGATTCCCTACGGGAAAATTCGGGTGGGATGGAACGTTTGGCTATGGCCATCGATTCCCTTCGGGAAACCAGTTCTCCCCGCGGCGGCTGCCTCCGCGCCGCAAGTCCGGGGGAAGTGGACAAGCTCCGGGATCCTGCCTTTGGGTGCGCCTTCCGGCGGAAGGCGCCTACAGCAGAGGGCCCTGCGCCGGCGCGGCGTTCGTCACTCTTGGCCTCTGGGCTTGGCCTCCCCGACCGTGGCGACCGGCAATTCCACGATGAATCCCGTGCGACCGTCCTCCCCCGTGCGGGCGTACAGCACGCCGTCGTGCTCCTGGACCACGGCGTGGCAGAAAGCCAGGCTGAGTTCCCGGTCCTTGACGGTCAGTTCCTCGCGCAGGGACGGGCCGTACCCCTGGAGACGCCGCGCGGAGAGCATCTGCGTGCCCGAATCCGTGAAAACGACCTGCACGTAGCCGGCCTTCACCTGGCAGGCGATGTGGACTTCGCCTTTCCGGTTCCCTTCCTCGATCTTCTGGACGGCGTTCCCCAGGATGTTCCGGAAGACTTTGGTCATCCGCTCCTCGTCCATCCAGACGGGGGGGAGGTCCCGGGGGGCGGTGAACGCGCCCTCGATCCCGCAGCGGTCGAAGACCGGCCGGAACTCCTCGAACAGCCCGACCAGGATCTTCTGGACACCCTGGTAAACCCACCGCGACCGGTCCGTCTTCTTCATGTCCATGAAGTTCCGCAGCATGGCGATGGCCCGGTCCAGTTCCCCCAGGGCCTTCCGGACGAGGCCCTGGACCTGCTCCTGTCCCTTGGTCTTGCTGTCCAGGTACTGCAGGTACCCCGAAACCGCCGCCAGGGGGTTGTTGAGCTCGTGGGAGAGCCCCTCCAGGATCATCCCCACCGTGGCCACCCGCTCGTCCATCCGCAGGCGCCGGTCGCGGACCATCTCGGTGGACACGTCCTTCACCAGCAGCAGCGCCTTCTCCACGATCTTGAGCTTCTGGGCGAACGGCACGGCGGTGACCCGCAGCGTCTTGCCGCCCGGCGGCGCCAGCTCGATTTCGTATTCCGCGGCCCGCCCGTCGTTCTGGAGCATGTCCGCCAGGACGCTGCCCTGGATCCGGCCGAAACGGTCGAAAAACTCCCCCTTCTCTATCTCCGACAGGCCCTCCAGAAACGACCGGCCGCCGAGGTTGAGCAGCGTCACGGTGGCGTCGTTCTCCATGAGCATCAGGCCGTCCGCCATCTTGTCCACCACCCGGCGCAGCGCGTCGACCGGGATCTCCCCCCCGTCGTCGGGCCCGCCCCGCTGCTCGGTCCGCAACCCCAGGGAAACGATCCCGGCCACGGTGGCCAGGTACTGCACTTCCGGCAGGGGGAAGTTCCGCTTGACGGACGTGCCCACGTTGAGCACCCCCATGCATTTCCAGCCCACCCGGATGGGGATGGCCACGTGGGACCCCAGTTCCTCCGGCATCCGGCTCTTCCCGCGGCGAAGGCGGGAGCACTCGCACACGTCCTTGACCGCGATCACCTGGCCCGACCGGAGAACGTACTCCACGATGCAGCCGGCGAAATCCGGACCGCTTTCCAACGCGGCCACCTCCGGGCTCAGCCCCCGCTGGGCCACGAAGGAGACGTCGCCCGAAACGGGGTCCTTCAGGAATACCCAGGCCGCCCGGTAATCGAAAATGCCCACCAGGATTTCCAGGACCTTGTCCAGTCCCTCGCGAAACCCCGCCGCCTCGGAGAGCGCCGCCGTCATTTCCACGATGGAACGGGTGGCCTCCTTCGAAGAACTCGTACCCTGCAGTCGGTCGGTCTGCTTGTTGCCCATCTCCCGATCTTCCCCTCTCAGAAAATGGTTTTCGCCGCCCTCTTCTCGTGATAGACTTCTCGCGACAGAACGATCGTCAGATTATCATTCTCACAGGTGAAGTTGCAAGGAAATGGACGCCAGAGAACTGTTCGAAAAAGGAATCCAGTGTTTCGGAACCGGCCAGTACGTGGAAGCGTTGGAGCACCTCGAACGCATCACCCATCAGGATACGGATCCGGAAGGCATCTATGTCGACCTGGCCGGATCGTTCATCTCGGAGTGCTACAAGTGCCACGCCATCAAGTGCATCTCCCTGGGAGAGGAAAAAGAGGCCCTCAAGGTCCTCGATAAGGGCCTGCAGCGGGTCCCGGGCCACCGGGAGATGGAGTTCTACCGCGGGGTCGCCTACAACAACGCCATGAACTTCCCCATGGCCATCCGCGTCCTGGAAGGCCTGCTCGGCAACGATCCCGGGAACATGGCCCTGATGACCTGCCTGTCCACCACGCTGCTGAACCTGGGCAACATCGACCGCGTCGATCAGATCGCCAGCAAGGCTCTCCGGCTCAACCCGGACATGATGCTGCGTTTGGCCGTCGCCCGCTTCCGCCTGAAAAAATACACCGAGGCGGAAGACCTGCTGTCCCGGGCCATCGGCGGCAAGTCGCCCTTCGAAGAAGCCGAAACCATGCGGCTGGCGGTCCTCCTGATCCTCAAGCGCAACGACGAGGCCATGCGGCAGGCCGAAACACTCCTTCCCCTCGTCAAGGAGAAAAAGAACCTCGGCCTCCCGCTGGCCTACCTGCGGAACCGGATCGGGACCCCCAGCAACGACCCCGGCGTCCGGGAAGTGCTCGGCCTGTTTGCCGACCTGCAGCCGAGCGAGACCGAGATCAAGAAGTGGGCCGACAACCTCTTCCACCACACCCTCGCCATCGACGTGATGGCGGTGCCCTTCCAGGCCCAGCGCGGGGAACTGCTGAAGAACGACTGGTTCCGGGGCCTGCTGGTCCAGCACTACCAGAAGATGATCGTCCAGGGGGTGGACCTCCCCGACCTGTACTTCCGCCTGGGCCGGGAGTTCCAGCGCATCAACCAGCACAAGGAGGCCGCCGAGTACCTGCAGAAGTGCCTGGAGAAGGCGCCGCACTTCCTGCCGGCCAAGATCAGCCTGGCCTTCGCCCACCTGGAACAGGGCGAGGACGACAGCGCCATCGGGCGCTTCGAGGAGATCCGGCAGGACTTCCGCAACATGCCGGGCCTGCTCATGCGCTCCGGCGACTCGGCCTTCGACGAGAACGCCTACAAGGGCAAGGAAAACCACCTGCGGGCGGAACTGCAGGTCCTGCTGGCCGCCGCCAAGGATTCGCCGGGCTACGCCGACATCTACTACAGCATCGGCCGCATCCACTTCCTCCTGGAGGACCCGGAAAACGCCCTCAGCTATTTCGACCGGGCCAGCCTCATCAACCCGAACTTCATCCGGGCCAACATCGCCAAGGCCGTGACCCTGATGCAGCTCAACCGGACCGAGCAGGCCAGGGAAATCCTGGACGGCCTCTCCGGCAACAACGAACTGCTCGGGAAAATCCTCTTCTTTTACGGCAAACTCATGCTCCAGAAGGGGAACCAGGCCAAGGCGGCCGAACTCCTGCGGGAAGCCGCCGGGATGGAGAACGAGTTCGCCGCCCGGGCCAGGGAACTCCTGGCGCAAGCCGGCCTGAGCTGATGCCCGACCCGCCGGCTGAGCCGCGCCTGGTCGGCGTTTCCGTCTTCGCCCCCTTCCACACCTCCTTCACCTACCGGGAACCCCTGCGGCTGCAGGGGCGGGTCCGCCCGGGCGCCCGGGTGGTGGTGCCCTTCGGCGGGCGCCACCTCGGGGGCGTCGCCACGAGTTTCCCGTCCCGGGCCCCCGACGGCGTCGTGTTGAAGGAAATCCTGGCCGTGACCGACGACGAGCCTGTTCTGGACGGACTCCGCCTGGAGCTGGCCGACTGGATGACCCACCGCTGGCTGATTCCCCCCGGGGAGTGCCTGAACCTTTTTTTACCGCCGGGTTCGGCCGTGGAAACCTCCTACGCGTACTTTCCCTCGCGGGAAGCAGCCCCCCCCACGGCCGCCGGGAAACACGACAAGACCCTCTTCCGGGACAAGGTCCTGGCCCTCATCCGCACGCGCCCGGGGATCCTCCGGAAGGAGATCGCCCGGATCATCCCGGCGGCCGCCGTGGACCGGGCCCTGGCCGAACTGGAGAAGCGGGGCGAAATCGTGCGGGAAGCCCGGGTGGAAGGGGCGCGGACCCGCTTCAAGACCCTGCGCTTCGTGGACATCGTCCAGCCGGCGCCCGACCCGTCCGCCTTCCCGGCCCGGCAGAAGGCCGTGCTGGAATACCTGCTGTCGCACGAGACGCCCATCCCGGCGGCGCTTCTCCTGCGCGCCGCGGGCGCCGGGGGGGAGGTCCTCAAGGCCCTGGAGAAGAAGAAGGCCCTCCAGGTCTTCACCCGCGACGAGTACCGGGACCCCTTCAAGCATTTCGAGCCCCGGGAACGCGAAGAATTCGACCTGACCCACGACCAGGCCGAAGCCGTGCGGCGCATGGGGGAATTCATCCAGGAAGGGCGCCACGGGAAGTTCCTGCTGTTCGGCGTGACCGGCAGCGGCAAGACCCTGGTCTACATCCGGCTCATCGAGAAAGCGCTGGCCAGGGGCCGGACGGCCGTCATGCTGGTCCCGGAGATCGCCCTGACCCCGGCCCTGACCCGCCGGCTGCTCGGGCACTTCGGCACCCGGCTGGCCCTGTTCCACAGCATGCTTTCCGACGGCGAGCGCCACGACCAGTGGCACCGGGTCAACCGCGGCGAAGCCTCCGTCGTGGTGGGAACGCGCTCGGCGATCTTCACCCCCCTGCGCCGCCCGGGGGTGGTCATTCTGGACGAGGAGCACGACCCCTCCTACAAGCAGGACGAGAACCCGCGCTACCACGCCCGCGAAGTGGCCGCCCGCTGGGCGGAACTCACCGGGGCCGCCCTGGTCCTGGGCTCGGCCACGCCGTCCGTGGAATCCTTCCACGCCGCCGTCGAGCAGGACCGCTACACCCTGCTGGAACTGCCCCAGCGCGTCATGGCCCGCCCGCTGCCGCGGGTGGAGGTCGTGGACCTGGCCGTGGAGTTCCAGCGCTTCGGGAAGGGAATCGTGCTGGCGGGTTGCGCCTTCCGCGCCATCGGCGACCGCATGGCCGCGGGCGAGCAGGTCATGGTGCTGCTGAACCGCCGGGGCTTCGCCCCCCTGCTGCTCTGCCGGAAGTGCGGCAACACGCTGCTGTGCCAACACTGCAATGTTTCCATGACGTTTCACGCCAGCGAGAACCGCATGCTCTGCCACCACTGCGGCTTCGTCCGCCCCGTGCCCACGGTCTGCGAGGAGTGCGGGAGCAATTTCATCCAGCAGATGGGCGTGGGCACCGAGAAGCTCCAGTCCCTGTTCCAACAGCGGTTCCCGGGGAAGTGCGTGGAGCGCTTCGACCGGGACACGACCCGGGAGCGCGGGGCCATGAAGTCCATCCTGGAACGCTTCGAGAAGCGCGAGATCGACCTGCTCGTGGGCACGCAGATGATCGCCAAGGGCCACGACTTCCCGGGCGTCACGCTGGTGGTCGTCCTCTCCACCGACATCTCCCTGCGCATCGCCGACTTCCGCTCCGCGGAGAGGACGTTCCAGCTGCTGACCCAGGTGGCGGGCCGCAGCGGCCGGGGCGACACGCCCGGCGAAGTCTTCATCCAGACCTACTACCCGAACCACTATGCCGTCCGACTGGCCCGGAACCAGGACTACCGCTCCTTCTACCACGAGGAGATCCTGTTCCGGCAACGCCTGCGCTACCCGCCCTTCGCGCGGGTGGTGCTCGTCGTCTTCACCGGCTCGTCGGAGGCGGAGGTGTCCAGCCTGGCCAAGGCGGCGGGAAACCTGCTGCGGGAAGCCATCCGCGCCCAGCGCCAGGAAGCCGCCATGCGCTGCGTCGGGCCGGTCCCCGCGCTCTTCGAGAAGATCAAGGATTCCTTCCGCTGGAGCATGCTGGTCCGCTGCTTCGCCGACGAACCCGTCTACCCCGTCCTCCGGGCTTTCCACGAATCGTGCGCCGCCGCCCGGCTGCCCATGAAGAGCATCTCCATCGACGTCGACCCGGTGAGCCTCTCGTGAAAGCGGGCCTTCCCCGTGCCACCGGGATGAAGGCGCCCTTCCTGTTCGCCCTGGCGCCCCTGGTGGGGGGGATTCTGATCGCCCAGCGCACCGCCCTGCCGGAAAAATGGATGGCGGCCGGGGCGCTGCTGCTGCTCCTGGGCGGGGCGGCCGCCCTGGCGGCGCGGTGCCGGGCCGGGGCCCTCCTGGCCCTGGGCGCCCTCTTCTTCTGCCTCGGGGCGGCCCTGGAACGGCGGGAGCAGCACACCTTCATCGACCGGGCGAAAGCCACCGCCTTTCTCGGCCGGGCCGTCGAAACGGGAGACGCCCTCCGCTTCGAGGGGATCACCACCTCCCTGCCCCAGCCCGACCCGGAGGACGACACGCTGGAGGCCACGGTGCGCGTCCGGCGCGTCTGGACCGGTGGAGCCGTGGTGCAGACCGACTTCACGGCCGACCTGAAGCTGCATGCCGCCTCCGGGCGGAAGGACGGCTGGAAACGGGGCGACCGGGTCCAGGCCTTCGCCCGTTTTTCCTTCCCGCGCGGCTTCCTGGTCAGCGGGACGACGCCTTCCTGGGTGTACTGGCACAACCGGGGCGTAGACCTCCTCGCCTCGTGCAAGTCGCCGGCCCTGTTCGGGACGGTCCCCGACGACGAGCCCCGCCCCGGGACGGCCCTGGCCTGGCGGGCCGCCCGCGCCGGCCGGTTGCCCGTCTTCGGCCCGCCCATCGCCATGGCCGGCCAGGCCGCCCGCCGGCTATTCGCCCTGCCGGGACGGCTCCGGGACTCCCTGGACGAACTGCACCTCGCCGCCGGCGCCTGCCTGGAGGCCCACGCCCCCGATCCGCGGACGCGGGACATTCTCCTGGCCCTGCTGCTGGGCCGCAACGTCGAATCCCCCGAACTCCGGGACCGCTGGGTCGACGCCGGGCTCTACCACATCCTGGTGGTGAGCGGTTTCCACCTCACCCTCATCGCCGGTTTCCTGGGCGGGGCCCTGCGCCTGCTGCGACTGCCCCGGCCGGTCCATCACCTCGCCCTCATCGCCCTGCTCGGCGCCTACGTCGCCTTCGTCCAGGCCGGCGTCTCGCTGGACCGGGCCTTCCTGGCCATCTCCCTGTTCCTCGTGGGCCGCATGTTCCACCGGGCCGCCGGTTCGCTCAACGCCCTCGCCATGGCCGCCGTCCTCCTCCTGGCGGCCAACCCCTGGAACCTGCGCGACACCGGCTTCCTCCTCACGTTCGCCTCGGTGTTCGCCCTCGTCCTCGTCGCCACGCCCCTGGAGACCGCTTTCGTCCGGCCGGTGGAACTGGCCGGACGGCACCTCTTCTCTCCCGGGGGCGACTTTTCCGAAGGCCCGGACAGCCGGAGGGGCCGGCGGCTTCGCTTCACCGTGGAGGGCCTTCTGCCGTTCCGCCCGCGCGGTTGGCAGCCCGGCTTCGTGCGGGGGACCTTCCAGTCCCTGGCCCGTTTGTGGAAGACGTTCTGGACGGTCACGCTGTCCTCCCTGGCCGTCCTGTTCTGCCTGGCACCCGTCCTCTCCACCCTCCACCTGCCGGTTTCGCTGCAGGGGCTCCTGTCCACCCTGCCCGCGCTCCTGCTCGTCTGGCCGGTGCTGATCCTGCTGCTCGGCCTGCCGGTGGCGCTGCTGGCAGCCCCCGGCTCCGCCCCGGCCATCGTGCAAGCCGCCGCCTTCCTGGGCCGCCCCCTGGACGCGCTGGCCGACGCCTTCGCCCGTGCCCCCCTCTTCCTGCCCGCCCCCCAGGGCTGGGCCGTGGCCGCCGCCGGCGGGCTCGCGCTGTTCGCCCTGCTCGGCCCCAAACGCAGGGTCTGGGCCGCTTTCGCCGTCATGGGCGCCCTGGCCGTCAACCTCGCCGGCGAACGCCCCGCGCCCCCGGACGGCCTGCTCGTCGAACTCCTGGACGTGGGCGAGGGGGAAGCCATCCTGATGCGGACCCCGACCGGGCAGGCGGTGCTTCTCGACACCGGCGGCATGCGGCCCCTGCCGAAAAAGGACGGGCCGCCGACAGGGAAGGGGGACCTGGCCCGCCGGGTGCTCCTGCCAGCCCTGCTGGAGCGCGGCGTCACCCGCCTGGACGCCCTGGTGATCTCCCATTTCGACACCGACCACGCCGGGTCGGCGGCCTCACTGATCCGCTGTTTCCCCGTCCAGGCGCTGTACGTTCCGGATGCCGGCTGGAGAAACCACCCGCCCCTGGCGGCCGACGTTTTCCGCCAGGCCCTGGCCTCCGGAACCGCCTGCCGTCTGCTCGGGGCGGCGGGTGAAGAAGCGGGGGATCCGGACCGGGAAACCCCCGAGCGCCCTCCTCCGGCGAGGACGGAACAGGAACTGGTTTTCGGGGGCTTGCGCCTGCGGGTGCTGCACCCGGCGCCGGAGGCCGCGGAAACCCGGGCCAACCGCCTCTCTCTCGTGATGGAAGCGGACTGGGGCGGAACACGCCTTCTCCTTCCCGGCGACATCGACAAGAAAGTGGAGAACGCCCTGGTCTCTCGCGGCCAGGTCAATCCGGTCACCGTCCTGAAGGCGGCGCACCACGGCAGCAAGTCCTCGACGGGCGCCCGCCTGCTGGCCGCCGCCGCCCCCCGGTTCGCTGTGATCTCCTGCGGCCCCCCGCACGTCTTCTCGCACCCTTCCGACGCCACGATCCAGGCCTTCGACGAACGGGGCATCCCCTGGTGGTCCACCTACCGATGCGGGGAGATCCGACTCCGCTTCCGCAACGGGGGAGTCGCCCCCTCGTTTCCGGCCCTGTGGGCCCGGGAGGAGGAGTGGGCCCGTTTCGGCTTCCCCTGAGGGAATTCGTTGCATTTCTCTGGGCATAGCCGGATAATGTGGCCGCAACCGCAACGGAAACAGAGGGGAGAGTATGACACCACAACGCCAGTGCTCGAACTGCGGTCATCCGGTGGCCGAAACCAGCGCCCACTGCGGCCACTGCGGTACGCCCGTCCGCCAGCCGGGCCAACCGGCCGGCGCCGTCGGCCCCCGCCGCCCCGCGGAAGGGCCGCCGCCCTTTTCGCCCGCCGGCCCGCCGCCGATTCCGCCCCCCCAGCCGCGCGCCTCGCAGGCGCCCGATGTCGCCGACGGGTACAGCCCCACGGTCCTGGTGCAGACCGCGGCTTTCCTCAACCGCAGCGAATACCTGCCCCTGCCCACCCTCGATCTCGTCAAGGGGAGCGCCTCCCGGCCCCGTTACATCCTGGGCAAGAACCCCATCAAGATCGGGCGTTTCGTGCACAACGACGTGGTGGTGCAGGACGCCAAGGCCTCCCGGGTGCACGCGGGCATCAGCTTCGAGGGCGGAAACTACGTCATCGAGGACTTCAACTCCTCCAACGGTGTCTACGTCGACGAGGCCCTGATTTCCAAGGCCGTCCTGCGGGACGGCAACCATATCCGCATCGGCGGAACCGTCTTCCTGTTCGGGCTGGCGCAGCCCGACATCTCCCTGGAAGACAAGGTGTCCTTCCTGGAGCAGCAGGAGCTCTTCAACTGGCTGGACAAGGACACCAAGTCCCTGCTGGCCCAGGGGCTCGTGGAGCGGTTCTTCCCCAAGGACACGGTGGTGCTGCGGCAGAACGCCCCCGTGGAGGCCATGTACTTCGTCTACTCCGGGACCGTCCGGCTGGCGGAAATCAACGTCGAGGGCGGAGAGCGGCTGATCGGCCGGCTCAAGGCCGGGGAGTTCTTCGGGGAACGCGCCCTGCTGGCCGGCGAGTTCGACCGCCGGTCCGTCATCACGGACACGGACCTGACTCTCCTGGAACTGCGCAAGGACCGGTTGGACCAGCTCCTGCAGCAGCGGCCGGACCTGAGCAAGGCCTTCTACCGCATGGTGCTGAAAAAAGTGCGGGTGACCGGGACCATGGCCCTGCCTTCCCTTCCGCCGGGACTGGAGAGCAGACCCCCCGCCGCCCTGCCGGAAACGACCATCATCGGCGAGGACCGGAAGATCAAGGAAGCCCTCAAGGCCCTGGAACAGCACGCCCAGCAGCAGAAGGCGCTCCTGGTGGTCGGCGCCCCGGGCACGGGGAAACACGTCTTCGCCCGGGCCTTCCACCAGAAGGGACCGCGCAAGGACAACCCCTACATGGAGATCTCTCTCACGGAGATCGAACCGGCCGAGGCCGGCAAAGCCATCTTCGGCGCCGAGGGGGACGCGTCCACCCCGGATGCCCCCCTGCACTACGGCTACCTGGAGATGATCGGGAGCGGCACGCTGGCCATCGCCCACGCCGAAAAACTCGACGTCTACCTGCAGAGCAAGCTGGCCGGCTACCTGCAGCGCGGCTGGTTCCACCGGATGAACGGGCGCGAATCCGTCACCGGCCACGCCGCCGTCGTGCTGATGGTGAGCGGCGGCCCGGCCGAGGTGAAAGAAAGCCTCATCCCGGAATTGCAGGCCTTCCTGCAGCCGCGGACCATCGTGCTGCCGGCGCTCACCCAGCGGCTGAAGGACATCCCCCTGCTGGCCGAGAACTTTTTGAAACTGTGCGCCCGGCTGAACGGCAAGCACTTTTCCCGGCTCTCCCGCGAGGCCACGGAGAAGCTGGTCTCCCACCCCTGGCCCGGCAACGTCAAGGAACTGGAGAACATCATCCAGCGCGCCGTGATCATGGCGCCGGACGCCCAGGAACTCCCCGGGGAATCGGTGTTCGTCATCCCCCGGGAAAGCGACGTCCACAAGCTGAACATCCTCCGCAACGACCGGATCCGGGGCTTCTTCCTCAAGCGCTGGGTCCCGCAGCTGTTCATGTGGTTCAACCTGCTCATCGTCCTGGCCATCCTGGGCCTGACGCTCTACGCCGGGCTCAGCCCGGAGGGCACGCCCATCAAGGAATTCGCCAACAACCCCGGCATGATCCTCACCTGGGTCGTCTGGTTCCCCATCCTGCCGGTCACCGCCTTCCTGCTCGGCCGGATCTGGTGCGGCATGTGCCCCATCGCCGGGTTCGGCCTCCTGGTGTCCAAACTCGGCCGGCTGAATCTACCTGTGCCCAAATTCATGAAAAGGCTCGATTTTTGGCTGATCATCCTCGCTTTCCTCTTCCTGGACTACACCGAGGAACTCTTCGGGGTGGCCGACGAACCCCTGGCCACGGCCATCCTGCTCATCATCATCTTTTCCGTGGCGACCCTGTTCTTCCTCGTGTTCGAGCGCAACACCTTCTGCCGCCACGTCTGCCCCCTGGCCGGCCTCCTCGGGTCCTACTCCACGCTCAGCATCACGGAAATCCGCGGCAACAAGCAGATCTGCCAGACCCAGTGCGGCAAGCACTACTGCTACACGGGCACGCAGCACGCCGACGGCTGCCCCATGTTCTCCTACCCGGCGGCCCTGGCCTCCAACACGGACTGTATGATGTGCTTCCAGTGCATGAAGAACTGCGACAGTCGCGGCGTGCAGCTCAACCTGCGCCCGCCCCTCCAGGAACTGTGGCGGCAGAACCGCAACACGCTGAGCCTTTCCCTCTTCGCCATCATCCTGGTCGGCATGATGGCCCGCCACCAGTTCTCCCACCTGCCTTTGTGGATCGGCTGGGAACAATCCCTGGGGTGGCCCGAATTCGGACTGCAGACCCTCCTTTTCCTGGGCTTCATGTCGCTGGCCGTGATTCCCTTCCTCTTCTGCTCGGTGATTGCGTCCGCCGCCTCCCAGGATCGCCTGGGCGACAACATCGCGCGGTACGGCATCGCCTTCCTGCCGCTGGCCATGGCCGGCCATCTCTCGCACGTCGGCCACGAGTTCCTCGACGAAGGCCTCTACGCCATCATCAACTACTTCCAGAAATTTTACTTCTGGATCGCCGAGGGCGCGGCCATCGGCACCCGGCCGGTGACCCTGACGCCCTTCGTGGAAGGCGCCGTCATCACCTTCATCAAGTTCCTGCTGGTCTCCGCCGGCGCCCTGGGCACGCTCATCGCCCTGGTCATGATCGCCCGGCGGCTCTCGGACCGGGCCGTCTTCGCCCGCATCCTGCCATACCTGCTGCTCCTGGGGTATTTCTGGGCGGGCTATCTCTACGTGTTCCTGAGCTCGACGGACCTGCCGGAGCCGCCTCCCCCGCCCGCCGCGGTGCTGACGACGGCGGGGGTCCCCGCAACGCCGGCGGAAACCCCCGCCGCCGTTCCCGGCGAACCTGGCTCCGCCCCGGCGCCCGTTGCGCCGCCGGGGTCCCCGCAACCGGGCCCCGGCGGGCCTGCGCCCGCAACCCCGGCCAACCCCGGGCCGGCGGCCCCTTAGGCCGGCCCCCGGAGAATGCAGCCATGAAGGTCAGCTCCCGCCCGCCCCGCTTCCGGAGAATACAGGCATGAGCGCGATCCAGGTCGTGGCGTCCATCGTCAACCTGCTGGCCCTGTTCATGATCCTCTCCTTCTTGCGGAAGGAGAGCCTGAAGGAGAAGTACTCGCTGCTCTGGCTGCTCTGCATCATCATCGCCCAGGTGCTCATCTTCTTCTACCACAGCATCGACCGGATCGCCACCTGGATGGGCGTCTTCTATTCCCCCTCCCTGTTCTTCTTCCTGGCGAACCTTTTCCTTTTCATCATGGTGATGCACCTGACCCTCGTCATTTCCAAGCTCACCAAGCAGAACCAGATCCTGGCCCAGCACATCGCCCTGCTGGAATTGCGCCTGCGGGAACTCGAACGGTCCGCGGAGGGTGGGAAAAACCCCCGCCCTCCCCTGGAACCTTTTGCCGAAGGGGAGCACAAATAGCCCCCCCTCTCATTATTGCCCGCCCAGCCGACGGTTCGATTTCCCTCGGCCAGGCTCCGCGAAGCTCTGCGGTTTCCCGTTTTCGCCCGGCGCCCCACCGGCTCCCCGCGCCCTCCATCCCTGTCCATCTTTTCGGTTTTATTCGTGTTCGTGTTTCCGCCCCCTTCGCGCCCCTCGCGCCTTCGCGTGAGGCCCGGCCGCGACGCGCGCAAGTTCGTCGCGCAGACTGAAGTCTGCGCCACCACTGGAAATGCAGCCGCATGGAAAGCCGGAAGAGCAAATGAAAACGGCCGGCACCCATGTGCCGGCCGTCGGTTATGACCAGGAGTGAAAGTAGACGTCAGTCTTCGAGGTCCGGAGCGACGTCGGTCAGGTCGCCGTCGCCGCCTTCCTCCTCGTCGAAATCGTCGATGTCCTCGCCCACGTCCTCGCCCTCGAGGTCCAGGACCAGGTCGGAGCCGAGCTCTTCGAGTTCGCTCAGGTCCTCGGCTTCCTCGTGCTCGTCCTCGAGGACTTCCTCGGTGAGGAGCTGGAACTGGCGGTAACGCTTGAAGCCCGTGCCCGCCGGGATGAGGCGGCCCATGATGACGTTTTCCTTCAGCCCCATGAGCTTGTCCACCCGGCCGGCGATGGAGGCCTCGGTGAGGACCCGGGTCGTTTCCTGGAACGACGCGGCCGAAATGAAGGAATCGGTCGACAGGGAGGACTTGGTGATGCCGAGCAGCAGGGGGCGGCCCTTGGCCGGCACGAGCTGTTCCCGGACCATGCGGTCGTTCTCTTCCTGGAAGCGGAACTTGTCGATCTGCTGCTCATAGTAGAAGTCCGTGTCGCCCACGTCCTCCACCCGGATCCAGCGCATCATCTGCCGGATGATGACCTCGATGTGCTTGTCGTTGATCTGGACGCCCTGCAGCCGGTAGACTTCCTGGATTTCGTTCAGGAGGTACTTCTGCAGTTCCTTTTCACCGAGCACGTGGAGGATGTCGTGGGGGTTGATGGGTCCGTTCACCAGGGCGGTGCCGGCCTTGATCTCCTCCCCTTCCTGGACGGTGATGTGCGCGCCGCGGGGGACGAAGTACTCGCGCTCGTCGCCGCTGGGGGTGATGATGATGATCTTCCGCTGACCGCGGACGATGCCGCCCAGGTGCACCCGCCCGTCCACTTCGGTGATGACGGCGGGGTTCTTGGGCTTGCGCGCCTCGAACAGTTCCACGACGCGCGGCAGGCCGCCCGTGATGTCCTTGGTCTTGGTGGACTCCTTGGGGATCTTGGCCAGGATGTCGCCGGCGTTGACAGAGTTGCCGTCGGCCACGGCCAGGTGCGACTTCGAGGGCAGGAGATAGGAGTGGAGCACGCTCCCGTCCTCACCCAGGACTTCGATCTGGGGCTGGAGCTTCTCGTCGGAGGAATCGATGATCACCATGGTGGATTTCAGCGAAACCTCGTCCTTTTCCTCCTTGACGGTCTCGTCCGGAATGATGTCCCGGAAACGGACCTTGCCGGAGGACTCGGTCAGCAGGACAGTGGAGAAGGGGTCCCATTCCACGATCTTGGTGCCGGGGCCCACGATCGCCCCGTCCTGGACGAGGATCCGCGCGCCGTAGACCACGGGGTAGCGCTCCTTGTCGCGGCCCTTCTCGTCTTCGACGATGATGTTGCCGCTGCGGTTCATGACCGTGAGCGTGTTCTGCGTGTTGGTGATGGACTGGATCCCCCGGAAGCTGATCTTGCCGGGGTTCTTGGTGATGATGGTGGACTGGGCCTCGACCTTCGACGCCGCGCCGCCGATGTGGAACGTCCGCATGGTCAACTGGGTGCCGGGTTCGCCGATGGACTGCGCCGCGATGACGCCGACGGCCTCGCCGAGCTCCACCAGTTTGCCCGTGCCGAGGTTGCGGCCGTAGCACTTGATGCAGACGCCGCGGGACGCCTTGCAGGTCAGGACCGAGCGGATGTTGACCGTCTCGATGCCGGCGAACTGAAGCTGGGCGGCCAGATGCTCGGTGATCTCCTCGTTGCGGGAGACGATGTTCTCCCCGGTGATGGGGTCCTGGATGTCCTCGAGGGCAACGCGGCCGACGATGCGGTCGCGCAGGGACTCGATGGTCTCCCCGCCCTCGACGAGGGACTTGATCTCCACGCCGTCCAGGGTGCCGCAGTCGTCCATGCTGATGATGACGTCCTGGGCCACGTCCACCAGCCGCCGCGTCAGGTAGCCGGAGTCGGCGGTCTTCAGGGCGGTGTCGGCCAGGCCCTTGCGCGCGCCGTGGGTCGAGATGAAGTACTGCAGGACCGTCAGCCCCTCCCGGAAGTTGGACGTGATGGGCGTCTCGATGATCTCGCCGGAGGGCTTGGCCATCAGGCCGCGCATCCCGGCGAGCTGCCGGATCTGCTGCTTGCTGCCGCGGGCGCCGGAGGAAGCCATGATGGCGATGGGGTTGAAGTTCCCGGCTTCCCGTTCCTTCTTGTCCATGGCCACGAACATCTCGTCGGCGACGCGGTCCGTGACGTTGGACCAGATGTCGACCACCTTGTTGTAGCGTTCGCCGTTGGAGATGCGGCCTTCGAGGTACATGTTCTCGACGGCGATGACTTCCTTCTTGGCTTTTTCCACCAGCTTGAGCTTCTTCTCGGGCACCACCAGGTCTTCGAAACCGATGGAGAGGCCGGCCCGGGTGGCGTACGTGAAGCCGGTGTTCTTGAGGTCGTCGAGCAGGCGGATGGTGACTTCATGGGGGTGGTTGAGCATGCTGTAGTGGCACAGGTTCTTCAACCCTTCCTTCTTCAGGACCCCGTTGATGAAGGGGATTTCCTTGGGCAGGCGGTCGTTGAAGATGATCCGGCCGACGGTGGTGTCGATGAGGTAGTTTTCCACCTCGTCCAGCGGGGCCTCGATGATGTCCTGGTCGTTGTAGTAATTGGTCAGGTCGATGAGTTGGCCGGTGTAGCGGAAGCGCACGGGCGTCGTCAGATCGACCATCTTGTTTTCCAGGGCGTAGATGACCTCTTCCACCGCCCCGAAGATCCGGCCGCCGCTCTTCGAGTTCGGCTTGACGCTGGTCAGGTAGTAGATGCCGAGGACCATGTCCTGCGAGGGAACGGCGATGGGCCGCCCGCTGGCGGGGGAAAGGATGTTGCGGCTGGACAGCATGAGCAGCGCCGCCTCGAGCTGCGCCTCGGGGGCGAGCGGAACGTGCACGGCCATCTGGTCGCCGTCGAAGTCGGCGTTGAACGCCGCGCAGACCAGCGGGTGGATCTGGATGGCCTTGCCCTCGATCAGCACCGGCTCGAAAGCCTGGATGCCGAGGCGGTGCAGCGTGGGCGCGCGGTTGAGCAGGACCGGATGCTCCTTGATGACTTCCTCCAGGATGTCCCACACCACGGGGTGTTCCTGTTCCACCATCTCCTTGGCGCTCTTCACCGTCTGGGCGTACCCCAGGATCTCCAGGCGCTGGTAGATGAAAGGTTTGAACAGCTCCAGGGCCATCTTCTTGGGCAGGCCGCACTGGTGCAGCTTGAGCTCGGGGCCGACCACGATGACCGAACGGCCGGAGTAGTCGACGCGCTTG
>CAYTBK010000046.1:0-28223 GCA_964436005.1 uncultured Acidobacteriota bacterium | reverse complement strand
CCGTGGGGCTGGGTCTGTTCCAGGTGGGCGAGTTCTCCTTCGTGCTGGCCCGGGCCGGGCTGGCCTCGGGTTCCATCGGAAGTGAATTGTTCAATTTGATATTGACGACCGCCGTGGTCACCATGGTTCTCACGCCCATGGTTTCCGGTTGGACAGCCACTGTTTACGCCTGGAGAAAGAAGCGTTTCCGTCACGAACCGGTGGAAACGGCCAACCTGCCCGCAGAGGGCCTGTCCGACCACGTGGTCATCGCCGGGGGCGGGCGGACCGGCCTGCAGGTGGCCCGGGTTCTCCAGGGTTTGGGACTGGGCTTCGTGGTGGTGGAGCTCGACCAGCGCCGCCTGGAAGCCGCGCGCGAGGAAGGGCTGCCCGCCGTTTTCGGCGACGCGGCCCGGGAAGCGGTACTGGAAGCGGCGGGGATCCGCCGGGCCCGGATCCTCCTGGTCACCGTGCCCGGCCTGGTGGAGTCCCGCGCCGCCATCGTCGAAGCCCGGCGGCTCAACCCCGGCCTGCACGCCGTGGCCCGTCTGCCGGAGCCCGAGCGCCTGGCGGAGTTCCGGCAACTGGGAGTCTTCGAGGTGGTGGTGCCCGAGTACGAAACGGGCCTGGAAATGGCCCGGCAGGCCCTGCTGCACTTGCGCGTTCCGCCCGAGGAGATCCAGCGCTACGCCGATTCGGTCCGTCACGACCTGTATGCGCCGCTGGTGGAGCCGGGCCGGGAAACCCGCATCCTGGACCAGCTCCGCGCGGCGGGGAACCGGCTGGAACTCGAATGGGTGGCTCTCGAGGAGGGCAGCGCCCTGGACGGTCGTTCCCTGGAGACTGCGGCCGTGCGCTCCGCGACGGGGGCGTCCGTCGTGGGCGTGCTGCGGGAGGGCGTTCTGCACCAGAGCCCCTCGGCCGACTTCCGTTTGCGGGCCGGGGACCGCGTGGCCGTGCTGGGCGGTTCCGGGGCCCGCTCGCAGTTCCGCGGGCTGGCCGCGCCGGGTGCGGAGTGGCCTTCCGGCGAGGCGTGAGGGCCGGGGCAAACAATCCTTGCCTGCAGCGGCATCCTGCCATAAACTTATCACTTTACTGAAGAAAGAGATGATTGCTCGGAGACGCGAGGGACCATGATCGTCGAACCAGTTCTCAACGGCCTTCTCCACCTGTTCGCCCTGGCTTCGGCGCCGCTGCCGGAAGACGGCAAGGTTGCCGCCCGCGGCAAGACCCTCGCCTACCTGAACAAGCACGTCGGGTTGGCCGACGCCGAGGACCACGTCGGCCTCTACCGGGACCTGGTCGAGCTGCACGAGGGCGAAAGCCGGGACGCTCTCCTGTCCGCGGCGGCCGACGTGTGCGCCCGGCTGAGGCCCCTGCTGAACGGGGCGGAGAAGTGCATGGCCGCCGTCCGCGTCCTGGAACTGGCGTCGCTTTCGGCGGACCCGGCTTTCGCGGAAGGCCTTGCCGACACCCTGGGCGCCGAGCTGGGGGTGACCCGGACCGAGGCGGAGGGCATCCTGGCCTTCGTCGCCAACCCCGGCCCAACCGGGGGGCTCCCGGCCTGCCGGCGGTGGGAGGCGCAGGGAGGCGCGGGCTTCGCCGGCGCCCTGGCGGTCATGCGCCTGCCGGCCGAGAACCTGTTCCTGGTGGCCGCGGTGGGCGAAGAGCCGGTCTGGCTGGAAGGGCGCCTCCTGGAGCGGGGCGAAGGCCAGCTGCTGCACCCGGGCGGCATCCTCCGGGACCGGCAGGGGAACGAGCTCTACCATTCCGGTCTGAAAAGCTGGTTCCAGGAAGAGGGGGCGAAGCCGCCCGGGCTGTCCTTCACCGGGTCGCACGTCCAGTTCCGCTTCCCGAAGAGCGACGACGGCCTGCACGACTTCTCCTTCGCCGAGCAGGGCGGCCGCCTGGTGGGAATCATGGGCGCCAGCGGCTCCGGGAAGTCGACGCTGCTCGGGATCCTCAACGGCACCCTCCGCCCCCGGGCCGGCGAGGTGCGGCTCAACGGGCGCGACATCCACGCCGCCAACGGGGCCGGCGAGGGGGTGATGGGCTTCGTCCCGCAGGACGACCTGCTCTTCGAGGACCTCACCGTCTACGAGAACCTGTACTACGTGGCCAGGATGTGCCTGGCCCACCTGTCCCCGGCCGAGCTCGACGGCAAGGTGCGCGCCATGCTGGCCGAACTCGGGCAGACCGACGCCGCCGACCGCAAGGTGGGGTCGCCGCTGCAGAAGACCATCAGCGGGGGGCAGCGGAAACGGCTGAACATCGCCCTGGAACTGATCCGCGAACCCACCGTGCTGTTCGTGGACGAGCCGACTTCGGGGCTGTCGTCCTCCGACTCCGACACGGTCATGAGCCTGCTCAAGGAGCAGGCGGCGCGGAACCGGCTCGTCTTCGTGGTGATCCACCAGCCGTCTTCGAAGATCTTCCGCCTCTTCGATTCTCTCTGGATCCTGGACCTGGGCGGCTGGCCGGTGTTCACCGGCTCCCCCGTGGAGGCGGTGGCCTATTTCCGCTCCCACGGCAACTTTCCCAATGCGATGGAGGCGATCTGCCCGGGCTGCGGCGGCGTGAACCCGGAGCAGATCTTCGAGATCATGGAGGCCCGGACCCTGGACAACGCGGGGCGACCCACCCGGAAGCGGAGCGTGCCGCCCGAGAAGTGGAACGAGCGCTACCGGTCGTACGCCGCCGGGAAAGGCCGGGCCGGCGAGCCGCCGCCCGCCCCGGAAAGCCTCCCGCCGCCTCCGGCCAGCCTTCACCGCCCCGGGCGGCTGGGGCAGCTGGGGGTTTTCTTCCGGCGGGACCTGCGGGCCCGGATGGCCAACCGGCCCTACCTGCTCATCACCCTGCTCGAACCCCTCCTGCTGGGGCTGTTGACCGGGCTGGTGGCCCGCGGGTCGGCGGCGGGGGCGCACCCCTTCCACGACAACAACAACGTGACCATCTTCTTCTTCATGAGCACCATCGTGGCCGTCTTCCTGGGGCTCAGCGTGAGCGCGGAGGAGATCTGCCGCGACGGCCGGGTCCTGCAGCGGGAGCGGTTCCTGCACCTGAGCTGGTGGAGCTACATCAACTCCAAGTGCCTCTACCTGGCCCTGGTTTCGGCCCTGCAGATGGTCCTCTACGCTGTCGCGGCCTTCCCCCTCGTCGGCGTGCCCGGCATGCTGCCGCAGGCCTCGCTGGTACTGTTCCTGTGCTCCTTCTGCGCCAGCGTCCTGGGCCTGAACATCTCGGCCACCTTCCGCAAGGCGGTGACCATCTACATCCTCATCCCGCTCCTCATCATCCCCCAGATGCTGCTCAGCGGCGTGGTGATCCCCTTCGACGACCTGCTCGCGCCCGACTCGCGCCGGCGGGAGGTGCCGCTGTACGCCGACTTCCTGCCCCCGCGCTGGGGCTACGAGGCCCTGGTGGTGGAGCAGTGCCTCGGCAACGAGTACACCCGCCGCATCGCGTCGGTGGACGCCCGCGTCCGCCTGGCCGAGTTCGACCTCGACAGCCGCCTGCCGGAGCTGCTCGGCGCCGTGCAGGCCTTCCCGCTGCTCAGTGAGGAGCGCAAGGCCGGGGAGTTTGTCGGCAAGTTCCTCGTCCTGCAGGGCGAAATCCCCCGCCTGGAGAAGCGTCTGGGGCTGGCGTGCGGCGTGCGCTGGCCGTTCCTGCGGCCCGACCGGCTCGACGAGGCCGCCCGGCGGCGGCTGGAGGATTTTCTGGACGAGTGTCGCCAGAAGGTCTTCGAGCAGCGTCGGGCGGCGGCGGAGGAGCGCACCGCGATCCTGGAGCGGCTGGAGAAGTCGCTGGGGACGGACGGGCTGGAGGAACTCAAGCTCCGCCACACCAACGTGTCGGTGGAGAGGCAAGCCTTCGACCTGGAGGACTTCCAGCCAGTGGGCCAGGCGCGGGACGGGCTGTACCAGAAGACCCTGCCCGTCTACCGGACCCCCGAGTCGGCCTGGGGCCGGGCCCATTTCCTGGCCGGCCGCAAGCGGCTGGGCGGAACCCTCTGGCCGACCTTCGCCTTCAACGCCGCGGTCATCCTGGCCCTGACGGTTTGCCTGTACCTGCTGCTGTGGGTGCGGCTGCTCCCCCGCCTGTCCGGTCTCCTGGGCGCCTTCCGGAAACGCGCCGCCCGCTGACCCAGCCGTGGCGCAGACTTCAGTCTGCGCCACGAACCCGTGGGCGTCCAGCCGGGCGGCGGAAACGCTGGAATCTCGCCCTACCTGGCGCCCGGCGTCAGGATGGCCTTGCGGACGGCCGCGTTCTTGTCGGCCAGCGCTTTCCAGGCGGCCTGCATGGCCGGCGTCTCCACCGGCGCGTTGTCGGCCTTCCAGTTGTTCAGCATTTGCTCGATGAGGCTGACTTTCCGCAGGGTCTCCCCGCTGACGTTGATGGTGTCGCCCATGCGGTTGAACGCCTGGAATAGCTTGCGCATGATCTCCGCCCACTGGCTCCGGTCCCGCTGGCGCTGGCTGGCGGCGCTGAGGGAGAAGTTCCGGTCGTGCTGGAAGAAATAGCCCGCCATGTAGTCGAATTCCACGGTGAAGCCGTACAGGGAGTTGAGGAGGAACTCGGCGCTGACCTTGTCCGCCATCAGGGCGGGGACGTCCTTCACGTAGTCGGCGGCCAGTTGGTCCAGCAGCTGCTGGACGTTGACGGAGGCGGGGTCGGCCGCCGCCTTCTTCAGCGTCTGGAAGAATTTCCCGCTGAGGTCGGCGTGGGAGCGCAGGTCCAGCTTGTCCTGGATCGCCTCGATGGTCCGTACCGCGTCGGCCAGCGCCTGCCGCTGCTGGAAGGTGGCGGCGTACACGGCGTCGAACATCTTGACGCCGGCGTACATGCGCAACTGTTCCGGGCTCAGCCGGTTCACCAGGTCGCCGGGGGCGGTCAGCGCGGGTTGCCAGGTGATCCCGTACCCCTTCAGCCGCAGGAACATGTCGAAGATGTTGTTGATGCTCTCCTCGGTGAGGAGGGCCTTGACTTCCGTCGCCACCTGGCGGATGGGCTTCTCGGCCTGGGCGCCGGGAGCGGCCAGGCCGAAGAACGCCAGGGCCAGGGTGAACACCGACAGGTACCTTCTCATGACAACCTCCTGCGCGGGCCGGTCGACCCGGCTGTGGAATGATGACCGCGCGCTCCGGACGGACCGGTCGCGTCGGATTGTCCAGTGTAGCCCGGGCGCAGCGGACAGGCAAACGAAAACTGCCAGGGGGCGCCCGGCTCATGAAATCAAATTCGCAGCGTTTTCAGGAAAATGCTTGCTTGTTCCCGCTAACTGCCATAATGTAATGGCAGGAGAAATGCCATGCCCCCTTCCGGTCTGCACAACTTCCATGTGCCTCTTTCCGCGACGGTGTACCGCCGACTTCGCGACCTGGCGGATCGCCGAAGCATTCCCGCCACCCAGTTGGTCAAGCAGGCGGTGGAGGACTGGCTGGAAAAGCAGGACCAGCTCGCCCTCCACGAAGAGATCGCCCGTTACGCCTCTGGGCGCGCCGGCACGTCCGACGACCTGGACGAACCGCTGGAAGCCGCCGGGATCGAGGCCCTGTCCGAGGGCCGTCCATGAGAAGAGGCGAAGTCCACTGGGCTGACCTGGCTCCCCGTTCCGGTTCGGAGCAGGGGGGGCGGCGCCCGGTCATCGTCATGTCCCACGACGCTTTCAACGAGTCGCCAGGATGGCGGTCCGTCATCGTGGTGCCGGTTTCGTCTTCATCCGCCCAGGCCCGCCGCGGGCCGACGGTGGTGGCCCTGCCGCCCGGCACGGCGGGGTTGCTCGTCGACAGCTGCGCGCTGTGCCACCAGGTCACCACCCTGGATCGCGGCAAGCTTACCGGGAAGATCGGCCTGCTTTCCGGCTTCCTTCTCGAGCAGGTCGAAAATGCGCTGTTGGCCGCGGTGGACATCCGGCGCAGGACCTGATCCCGGCCCGTCCTTCCTTACTGTCGCCCCTCGGTCGTCCCGTCATTCGGACTCGATCCCCGCGATCCGGCACATCCACTCGGGCACCAGCGGCTCCCCGTCGAAGAAGTCCTTCCCCACACCCCGGGCGAAGGCCCAGCGGTGCAGCCAGGAGATGCCGCCGCGGCCGGTGAAGGTGTCCGGCGAGGCGTACGCCGGGTCGGCCAGCGCCTCCCCCAGGGGCACGAAGCGGTAGCCGCGCCCGCGCAGGGCGGCCAGGAGCCGGTCCAGGCAGGCGGCGTTGAGCGAGTTGGCGTGGCAGAGCAGCACCTGGGGGATCTCGCGGTCGAACAGCTGGCGGGACTGGCCCTCGAAGTAGGCGACCTTGCGCAGCATGTAGTCGATGTACTCGTCCTCGAGGCGGCGGGCGGCGGCCCAGTCGCCCTGGTTCAGGCAGCAGCGGTAGGCGGCGGCGCAGATCCACTCCCCGTTGTCGACGGTCACGGCGGCGACGGTGTAGCCGCGCTCCGCCAGGAATTGGTTCACCCGCTGCCGGACCTCCAGGCTGCGCCCGGTGTGCAGGCAGGGGTGGCGGAAGTAGCGCAGCTGCCCGCCGTGCGCGGCGACGCGCTCGCGCAGGCCCGCCTCGCCGACCACGATTTCGGCTTCGAAGGCCTCCGGGGTGGTCAGGTGGAGGTCGGCGTGGGCGAAGGTGTGGTTGCCCAGCTCCATCCCGGCGTCCAGCCAGAGGTCCAGCAGGGCGGCCATCTCGGGGGATTCCTTGTCTTCGACGTACACTTTGGCCATGTTGACGAAGCCCACCGCCGGCACGCCGGCCTCGCGCAGCTTGCCCACGAGCTTCTCCGCGGCCGCGCGGAAGTCCTCCGGGCGCCCGCCGGCGACGCTCACGCCCACCAGGTCGTCCACGGTGACGGCCATGGTGCGGACGGCCCCGGTTCCGGTCGTCCCGTTCGCCGGGCCGGCCAGGGCCGTGCCGGCCGCCAGCAGCGCCAGCAGGGCCAAAACGGAGGCGCCCCGCCGGAATATTCTGGTTGTTGCCGTGTTCATGAAACCCTCCATTCCTGTTGATGTCAGGGCCTGATACGCCGTTTCGGGGCCGGGGTTCCCGGCGACGGCCAGTTCCACTCGCCGTCCGGGTCCGCGCCGATGGCCCGGCAGGCCGTGCGGAAGGCGGCCGGGAGGGGCGCCGCGAGGATGACCTCTTCGCAGCACGGCGTCGGCGGGAGGTGCAGGCGGGCGGCGTGGAGCAGGGTGTGGGCGGGCGCGAGGGCCGCGCGCAGCCGGGGGTCGCGGACGCCGTGGTGCCGGGGGCCCCCGTAGAGGTCGTCGCCCACGATGGGGTGCCCGGCGGCGGCCAGGTGCACCCGGAGCTGGTGGGTGCGGCCCGTGGCGGGGGCGAGGGCCACCAGGGCGACGTGCGCGGCCTTCGCCAGGACGCGGTAGAAGGTGCGGGCGGGCCGGCCGTCCGGGTCGGGGCGCATGCGGCGCCGGTCCTTCCGGTCGGGCCCCAGGGCGAGGTCGATGACGCCTTCGGCGGGGGCGGGGTGCCCCCAGCAGAGGGCCAGGTATTCGCGCTTGAGGCGACCGGCGGCGAGCAATTGGGCGCAGCAGCGGTGGGCCTCGGCGTCGCGCGCCAGCAAAACGACGCCGGAGGTGCCGACGTCCAGCCGGTGGACGAGGAGGAGCCCGTCCGGCGCCAGGCCGTAACTCTCGTGGATTTCCGGCGGCAGGGCGTCCAGCAGCCGGACGACGGCGCCCGAGGGGTCGCGGCGCGAAGTGGCCAGGCTGACCCCGGGCGGCTTGGCCAGGGCCACCAGGCGCCCGTTGTCCCAGAGCAGGGCGGCCTCGGCGGACGGCGGGGCAGGGCGCCGGGTCATGGCCGGAACTCCCGGAAAACGGGGCGAGGGCGTTGAATGCAGTGCGACATGAACAATGAATACCCGCTGGTGATGGCGGGAATGCCGGCCGGTGGGCGGCATTCCGCACAAGGCCGATTCTAGGCGCAATTGGTCGCCTGTCAACCGGCGATTGACGGCGCGCCGGGGCGAGACCCTCGCCGAAAGGCGGAATTTTTGAAACCGGGGCCGCGGCCAGGCGGTACAATCAATCTTCCGTCGCGGGCCCGGACCGGCAGGTTCAAGCCCGCGGAATTTGAATTCACACCGGGCCTGGCGCTTGGCGCCAGGCGAAGGGGAGGGACGATGAGCGCGGGAAGGGAAGACGAGCGGAGCCGGCTGACCGAGGAACTGAAGAAGCGGGTGGGGGAGGCCGGCATCGACATGGTGGGCGTCACTTCGGCGGAAACGTTGCCGACGAAGCCGAGGAAATACAAGCACGTGCAGCCCCGGGACCTGCTGCCGGGCGCCCGGGCCGTGGTGGTGGCGGGCTTCTGCGTCTCCTACGAGCCGCGGTTGCGCCCTTCCGAGCCGGGGACGCCGCGCGGGCGCTTCACCCCGTACGGCAGCCGCGCCTTCCAGCAGATGGACCGGCATTGCCAGGACACGGTGGGCGGCTTTCTCCAGGAGAAGGGGTTCCAGTCGGTCCCCGCGCCGCGCATCCCCATCAAGCCGGCCGTGGTGCGCGCCGGCCTGGGGCATTACGGCCGGCATTCCGTCGTCCTCACGCCGTCGCTCGGTTCCTGGGTCATGTTCTCCTGTTTCGTCACCGACGCCCCGTTGGCCGTGGACGAGGAGCCGATCTTCGATCCCGGACCCTGCCCGCCCAACTGCCGGTGCTGCGCCAGGGCCTGCCCCACCGGGGCCATCACCGGCCCCTACCGGGTGAACATGGCCAGGTGCATCACCACCTGGCTGTGGGGATACCCCGCCCCGCGGGCCCTGCGCGAGAAGCAGGAGAACCGGATGTTCGGGTGCGGCGAGTGCCTGCTGGCCTGCCCGAAAAGCCGGGGCGTCCGGCCCCGGGAAAGCTACCCCGTGCCCATCGACCCGGCCGACGACAGCCCGGACCTGATCCCGCTGCTGTCCGCCGACGAGGCCCACTTCCGCACCATCATGCCGGCCTTCGCTATGGAGGCGGGCGTGGAGGCCATGCGGGGGAACGCCGTCATCGCCCTGGGCAACCTGGGCGACCCGGCCGCCGTGGAGGCCCTGGGAACAACCCTGCGCCACCGGAAGGCCCAGCTGCGCGCCTACTCGGCCTGGTCCCTGGGGAAGATCGGGGGAGACCGGGCGCGCGCCCTGCTGGCCGCGGCCCGGGAGAACGAGACGGAGGCCGCCGTTCGGGAGGAGATCGAGCTGGCGCTCGGCGAAGCGTAGGCCTCCTGCGCCCGCGGCCCGCGGGGGGCGGGGTGAGCGTCCGGGCAACCCCTTTGGAGGGGCGGCCTTACTTGGTCACGGGGGGGATCTCGACCACGCCGTCGTCGGGAAGGTTTTCGCGCTAGTCCCCCTTCCGTTGGGCCGACTTGATCCTTTTCATGGCCAGGCGGGCCTGGTGGAGGATTTCGTTCAACTCCTCCACCAGGTAGAAGGAATCCCCGTGCGTCTCGTTGGCCAGCCGCTGGCCCATTTCCTGGACCACGGCGAGCAGGGTGCTCAGTTCCACGATGGTCTCGCGGCGCTCCTCTTCCAGCATTTTTTCGATCTGCACCATGATGTGCCTCCGTGTTTGCCTGCCCACATAGCCCGGAAGGCTGGGAAAATCAACAGAAATCGGGCCGGAGGGCCCACAAGCCGCCGTCGCGTGTCAACCGCCCCGGGAGTGCGGCGCGGAGGCCCCCGGAGCGCCGAACGCGGAGACGTTCCCCTGGCCGAGGACGCGCCGCTCCGCCCGACCGGTGCTATCCCGAGGGCCATGGATTCCCTCCAGATGATGATCCGCTGTAATATTCTGTTCCGAAAGGGCTTGATGCCCTATGGGCAAAAATGCGGCGTGAAAAACGTTCGGGCTATGGACCTCCATGCGCTGCGGGCGGGCGTCGGCGCGGTCAAAGCGGCGCTCAGGCGGAGGGCAGGCCCAGGGCCCGCTCCGCCTGGGCCAGGCGCCGGGGCAGGGGGCCGGCCAGGGGGTGGAACGGGATGACCCGCTCCTGGAACTGCTGCAGGTACCAGGCGTGCTGGCGCTCCTGGAAGGCGGTGTCCTGGCGGGTCCCGTCCTGGACGAAGCCGAAATCCGGCAGGCAGAGGAACACGTGCCGGTAGCGGCGGCGGGAGAGCGCCTCCAGGCCGGGGTCGGACCGCCCGAAGAGGGCCAGGCTGTAGAAGAGGGTGGTGAGGGGAGAGGTGTCGCAGACCAGGAACCGGCCCGAGCGGCGGGCGGCCGCTTCCTCCATCTCCTCCTGGCGCCGCCCGATGGCCAGGAGGTCCTCGAACGCCAGGCGGCCGGCCTTCTCCTCCCACCGCGTGCGTCCGTACTCCGGGACCATCTCCGCGCCCAGCCGCTCCGCCAGCGCCGCCGCCAGCGTGGTCTTGCCGGTGCACTCGGCGCCCAGCAGGCAGACCCGCTCCACGAAGGAGGCGTAGACGACGCCGGAGAGCCATTTCCTGGAAGAATGCACGTTTGCAATGACGGTGGACGCAGAGACGGGAACCCGATGCCTCTCCCGGTCCACGCAGACGTGCCGCACCGGCGAAGCCGCGGGGTCGTGTTCCCGGAAACGGCGGGTGAGGACCTCGGCGAAGCCGTCCCCGTAGCCCTCGCTGGTGAAGACGGCGTCCACGGGGCCGCCGAGCTCGGCCAGGCAGAGGTCGGCGCAGAACCGGCGGTGGCGGTCCTCCGGTTCCCCGTCGCGGGGAAGGCGCGGCCACCGGCGGGCCAGGGGCAGGGCGGCCAGGCGGGCCTCGTCGAGGACCAGGCGGCGCACGTCCGGGAACAGCCCGGCCAGCCAGGCGTCCCGGGCGGCGGCCTCGCAGCCCGGCCTTTCCGGGGTGGCCCAGCTGATGAGGCACAGTTCGCGGCAGCGGTCCCGGGCGGTGCGGATGAGCATTTCGTGGCCCCGGTGGAGGGGCGAGAACTTGCCCACCACCAGGCCGCGGGCGAAGCGTTCAGGCATGGCGGGCCCCCGGAAACGAACCGCCGGATTCGGGCGGGGGTTCCAAAGAGGGGGCCGGCAGGATGCCGGCGGTCCCCCTGATGCCGGCGGTCCTCCGGATGCCGGCGGTCCGGGCGCCTTCCCCGGACGGCGGGGCCGCCAGCCGCCGCCAGTGGCGCCAGGCCACCACGGCGTTGACCCAGTAGGCGGCGTAGAGGGCGGCGGTGAGGTAGAGCCCGCGGCTGGCGTACAGCGGCACCGACAGGGTGTTGACGAAGAGCCAGCAGGGCCAGTTCTCCAGCCGCCGGCCCACGAGCAGGAACTGCCCCAGGACGCTGAAGGAGAGCACCAGGGAGTCCACGAAGGGGGCGTAGGCGTCCGTGAAGCGGTGCAGCAGCCAGCCGTAGCCGGCGGCCACGGCCACGCCGCCCACGGCGAGGCCGAGGGCGTTCCGGAGGGGGGTGCGGGTGACGGGGAGCGGCCGGCCCTCCCGGCCCCCGTGCAGCCAGCGCCACCAGCCGGTGATGCCGGTGACGATGAAGAACAGCTGCAGGGTGACGTCGGCATAGAGCCGGGCCAGGAAGAAGAGGACGGCGAAGGCGGCGCCGCCGGCGATGCCCGTCCACCAGGTGTGCAGGCTGTTGCGGCCCGCCAGGCCGATGCAGGCGGTGTTCAGGGCGTTGGCGGCGATCTCCAGCAGGAGGGTCATGGCAGCGCGCCCGCCAGGTCCGAGGTGTACTGCACCACCTTGCCTTCGGAACCGTCCGCGCGCCGGGCGCTCAGGGGCTGGCCGGCGCCGAAGAGCTCGTTCAGCGCGTTTGTCACTTCGTCGAGGCCGGCCAGGGGCGCGCCCATGACGGTGAGCGCCAGGGCGCCCGCCGCGTCCTGGTGCAGGGCGTACTGGGGCAGGGCGAAGCGGTCCAGGGCGTGGGTCACCTCCAGGTTGTTGACCCACTCGCCGGCCATGGTCCGGAAGCGCACGGGGGGGCGCCCGGCCAGGTCCAGCAGGAGGGGCGGGGCCTGGCCCCGGAACGCCAGGCGGGCGAAGTCGCCCGTGCGGTAGCGCAGCAGGGGCAGCCAGGGGTTGAAGCCGCCGGTGAGGGCCACTTCCCCGCGCTGCCCGGGGGGCAGGCGGCGGCCGGCGTCGTCGAGGATCTCCACGAAGAGGCGGGGCTGGAGAAGTTCCAGGCCCTCGCCGCCGGGCAGGGCGGCGGCCACCGGCCCGGCCTCGTTCAGGGAGTAGACGTCGAGGACCGGGCACCCGAAGCGCTCCTCCAGCCTCTGCCGGAGGGCGGGCCCCAGCGCCATGGAGGTGGAGAGCAGCGCCCGGGGCCGGGTGGCCAGGGGCAGCTCGGCCAGCGCGGGCAGCGAGATGGGGTCGCCGGTGTAGAACTCGGGGGCCAGGGAGTCGAGGTACCGGGACCGGTCGGCGGGGTCGCGCCAGTCGCCGGGGTGGAGGTTGATCTTGGCCAGCCCCGATTCCCCCAGGGTGGGGTTGACGGAGACGTAGGTGAAGCAGTTGCGCTGAAAGCCCACCAGCACGACTCCCACCCGGCCGGGGCCGGGCGTGGGTTCGATCCCGTAGCGGGCCAGGGCGCGGCGGTGGAAGGCGGCGTAGCGGGCCGCCACCGTCGGGTGCGAGGGGACGAGCAGCGGGTGGCCGGTGGTGCCGCTGGTGCGGAAGTTGATGAGGCGGTCCAGGGGGAGGCCGTCGGGGACGAAGGCGGCCACGTCGCGGCTGAGGTCGGCCCGCGAGACGGGGGGGAGATCGGCGAAGTCCCGTGTCCCGGCGGCGTAGCGGCGGTAGAACGGAACCGCCGCGGCGCAGTGGGCGAGGAAGTCCCCCAACCAGTCCGGTTCGCCGCCTTCCGGCCAGCCGACGGCCGCCGTGGCCACCTCGCGCTCGGCCTCGCACAGGCGCTCCACCTCGTCCGGCAGCAGGCGGTGGCCGCTCCGGTTGCGGTAGACGGGAGCGGCGGGGTGCTCGCGCATGAATTCGAGCATGCGGCGGCCGGCCGGGGTGAGCCCCGGGTAGAGGTCGTCGTCGGTGAGGGGCGCTTCGGGTCTCATTCGCGCGACCACTTGTCGGCGGATTGCTCGGCGGCCTTCCGCAGCAGGGCCTGACGGATCTCCCGGGCCCGTTCCTCGGCCGCCCGCGAGGCGGCCAGCACCCGCTCCCGTTCCGCCGACGAGATGCTGGACAGCCGGTCCTCGGCCTGCGCCCGGGTTTCCCCGGCGGGGCGGAAGCCGAGCCGGGCCAGGGCCAGCCGGGCGATCTCCTCCCGGCGCTCGGGGTCCTTGACCAACTGCCCCACCGGGAACCGGCCGCCCAGCTCGGCGGGCAGCCCTTCCAGCAGCCGGAGCACGTCGTCCGGGGCCGGCCGGGCGTCGCGGAACCAGCCGTCGGCCAGCAGCCAGCACAGGGCCAGGGCCACGGACAGGCGGCCCCGGTCCCGTTGGGGGTCGTCGCCCTCGAAGGCCTTCAGCCGGGCGGGGGCGGCGGGCCGGGACAGGTCGGTGAGGAGGTCCTGCACCACGGCGGCCACGTGGACCGTGCCCGCCGCCCCGATGCGGGGTTCGCCCAGGAAGTCGGGGGGCAGTTCCGCCAGGCGCCGGGTCAGCGTTTCCAGGGGTGGGCCTTCTCGTTCCATGCCGGTTTCCTCTCCGGGTGGGGTGACGGGGATCATTTTATCACGGAGAACACGGAGGGTACGGGCGCGTTCATACCGAGCATTACCTAATCTATTGTTCGGAACAATTTTTCCAGACTGTCCTGGTCCCTGTTTTCCAGGTCTTCCAGTCGGGTCGCCACCGGCCGGGCGGGTCCACGCTCCCCATCCCGCCCATCCATGTTTCGACTTCCGGAAACATTGATGCACAGGATGAACAGGATGGCGATTCCTGGCCGCAGCGGCGAAGGAACTCGGCCGGACGGCTCTTCCCCGTGGGCGGCGGTCCTGGCGTCATATCGCAATATTGAAGGCATTTCCGCTTCAGCGCTTCGCCGGCGCCGGCTTGTCCTCCCCCCAGTGCGTGCGGCTGAACTGGCGGGCGAAGGCCTCGAGTTCCTCCCAGGAGGCCACCCGGAAGACGGCCCAGCCCTGCTCCTCCCGGGCGCGGCGGAGCTTGCCGAAATCGCTGCCGTCGTCGCCCGCCGTCTCCCACCCCTGCGGCAGGTTGAGGACGAAGGTCCCTCCCCCCCGGGCCTTCCGGAGCGACTCGGCGGAGATCTCCCAGCCGCTGCGGCCCTTTTCGTCCCGGTCGAACATGGTGGTCACGCCGTCGTCGGAGATCACCATGATGTGCACGGGCCGGCTGTCGGGCTTCCGCCCGGCGTAGGTGTCGCGCAGCACGTGGACGGGAAAGGCGGTGGCGCCCCCGAAATAGCCGGTGAGTACGCCCAGCACGGCCTGCTCGTCGCGGACGAAGCCCCTGGTGGTGGTGAACTGCCGCGTGCCGCTCCACAGCGTGGCCTGCACGCGGGCGCCGGCGCGCAGGGCCGACAGGCAGACGACGGCGCCGGCCAGGGCGAGGTAGGAGGTCAGGACCTGGGGGTTGGGGATGGAGCCGGAGCTGTCCACGTAGAGGTCCAGGTCCAGGGGCTCCCGTTGGGGCCGTTCCCCCTCCGTCGTGCCCCACACCCGCTGGACCGTGGTCTGCCCCGGGATGACGACGGGGCTGACCAGGACGCTCTGGAGCCAGTCCACCCCGTCCAGCGGCTGGCCGATGTCCCAGGGCTCGAGACCCTCGGGGAGCGGGTCGGCGCCGCGGGGCGACGGCCGGCTGGGGAAGGGGATGAGATGGCGGCCGGCCCGTTCGCGGTAGTAGCGGACGGCCATCTCGTGGTCGTTCAGCCGGAGGCCGGCGGCGCGCAGGATCTCCCCGTACTGGAAGGGCTCGCGGCACTGGCCGCCGCTGGCCCGGGGAGCCGGGGCGGCTACCCGAGGCTGATCCGACCGCTTGGCGCACTCCTTTTTTTCATCGGCTTCCTCCCCGTTCAGGGAAGGGTCCGCCGCCGGGTGGACGGCCCCGTCGCGCTCGCCCGGGTCCTCTTCCACCAGGCCGGCAGGCTCTCCTCCGTCCCCGGCGTCGCGGGTGTCGTGCCATTCCGTGGGGAACCGGCCTGATTCCGCATCCTCGAGCAGGTAGGGCAGCAGCAGCGCCGCGAAGCGGCCGGCGCCTTCCAGCCACTCCCGGGCGTAGCTTCTCAGCAGCCGCATGCCCAGCCACGCGTCGCCGTCCATGTGGTCGTCGGTGGGCCCGCCGCCCAGGGAGCCCTTGGGCAGGCTCCACAGCAGCTCGTATATCCGCAGGTACACCGCCCAGACCCGGCCCCGGTTTTCGCCGGCGCCAGGGCGCAGCAACCGGTAGACCTCGGCCAGGCGGAGGCTGGCGTCGCGCTGCAGGCGGTCGTTCACCAGGAGGTCAGTGTAGAGGTTGGCGGTCAGCGGGGTGAACTGCTCCACCGTGGGCAGGGCCCAGCGAACCCGGGCGATGAGGCGGGCGTGGTCGGTGAGGGTGGCCGGCGCCAGGATGTGGTGGCCGATCTCGTGGGCGAGGATTTCCCAGGGGTAGTCCGACAGACCGGCTAACAGCACCCCGGGCAGGCTCACCACGATGGTCTGGTCCGCCAGGCGGATCATGGCGAAGCTGTCGGCCAGCCCCTCCTGCCTTGCCTTGTACTCAGTTAAGCAAAGTATTGGGGGGCGCAGCCGCGTGAACTTGCTCCACACCTCCAGGGCCTCCGGCCAGGCGGCCCGCCAGCGTTCCGCCAGCGGCCGGGGCGCGTCGAGCGGCAGTCTCGCGCCCTCGGCGCTCACGTGAGCGACACCAGGAACACCGCGTGGGACAGCGGCGAGGTCAGGGCCAGGGTGTGGGGGGTGACGGCAATGCCCGCGAAACGGCCGAGTTCGGGCAGGTCCAGGCGCTCTTTTCCGCGCAGGACGGAACAACCGTCCGCCACCAGTTCCTGCGACAGCCGCCCGCGGCCGGGAGCCGGGGTGCCGCCGTCGGCGCGGGTCCGGTGCAGGGCGGCGCCGAAGGCGTCGGCGTACAGGACCCACCGGTCCGCTCCGCTGGAAACGATGAGGTCGCCGGCGACGACGGCCACGCCGGGCGGTTCGGCGAACAGCCCGCCGAAACCCCGGAAGGCGCCGATGCGGGCCGCCAGGCGCAGGGGGCCGCGGGCGTCGGCGGAATCCGGCGCGCGCGCCGCCGGGTCGAACCAGGGGTCCGCGGCCAGCCGCTGCCGCAGCCGCGGCCAGTCCCAGCCCGGCCCGGCGCCCAGCGCCGCCAGGGCCAGGGATTCGGGCAGCGCCCCGGCCCCGGCCAGGGCCGATGCGCGGTAGTGGGCCAGGCCCGCCCGCCAGGAAGCCACCTGGCCGAAGCGCAGCAGGGTGGCGAGGTCGGGGCAGAGGGGCGCGGCGGAGGCCATGGCGGCCGACCAGTCCCCGGGCCGGGCGCCGGGCGTGGCGGAGAGCCGGTGCAGGGCGTTGCCCACGGCGCTGACGAGGCTTCCGGGGTGTTCCGCCAGCAGGGGGGCGGCCGCCGGCAGGATCCGGAGCCAGCCTTCCTCCTGGACCCGTTCCCGCGCTCCGGGGCCGGCCAGCCGCTGGCCCACCAGTTCCAGGGCCGCGTCGAAGGCGGCCTGGACAAAGTGCCCCACCCGCTCGGGGCGGACGCGGGCCACGGCCTCGGCCACGGGGTCGACGACGGCGGCGAGGAAAGCGAGGAGGGCCCTCCCGTCCAGGCCCGGGAGGCGGCGGCGGGCCAGGGCGAAGCGGGCGTTGAACCCCGCGCGGTCCGCGGCCAGGGCGTTGGCGAGGGCGGGCCCGACCATGGCTCAGCGCGCCTTCAGCCAGCGCAGGTAGTTGGTATAGCGCTGGTGCAGGGACTTGAGGGCCAGCAGGTCGTCGTAGAGGGTGCCGTAGAGCTTGCGCCCGCGGGCCCACTCGCCGATGAGGCGCTCGATCTTCACCCGCCGGGCGTTCACCTCGGCTTCCGACAGCCCCTCCAGCCCCTCCGCGAACTGGGCCAGCATCGCCCCCACGGGGTCGTCGCGGTCCAGGCCGAGCTGGTCGAACTCGGTGCAGCTGAGGTCGAAGAGCTTCCGCAGCCAGCCGATGCGGTCGTGGCGGTAGCGGGCGTGGGCCGGGACGTCGAAGAAGGGCGCCTCCAGGTCGGGGACCAGTTTGTCGCGCAGGATGAAGGGCAGCATCTGGCGGACGTCCTCGAGCTCCACCGCCTTCCGGCCGCGGAAGTAGGCCAGCGCCTTGGCGTAGACGAGCAGCGTCATGAGCACGCGCACGGAGAGCCCGTTCTTCGTCTGGCAGCCCAGGTCCTTGAGCCGGTCGCGCCCCGTCTCCTGGGCGGTGACGGCATTCCAGTCCGAGCCCGCCAGCCGCACCGTGTCCTTGGTCTGGTACTCCAGCTGTTCGGCCGCCGGCTCGCTGAACTCGAACTGGCTGGAGAAGAACTCCAGCCGCCGCCGCACTTCCGGGGGGATCTCCACCCGCCGGACTTCCGCCGCCAGGCGGTCCTGCTCGGGGAGGGTGAAGACGATGCCCGGGGGCACCGCATCCTCGGGGTGGACGTTCTCCTCGATGCGCGTCAGCAGCTCTTCCAGGTGGCGGGGGTTGAAGGCCAGCGCCTGGACGATGACGTCGATGCGGTCGCGCAGCGCCTCGATGACCTGGTAGGTCCCGCCCCCCTGCTCGTCGTTGGCGGTGAGGAACCAGGCCGACTCGGGGCACTCGTAGACGTGGTTGAGGATTTCGGCGTAGTTGTCGCCCATCACCGTGAGCAGGGCGCTCTGGGTGCGGGTGGGGATGCGGTTGTACTCGTCCACGATCTTGACGCGCATGCCCAGCCAGCTGCGCCAGGACACCCGGATGTCCTCCATCCGCTCGGCCTTCACCAGGTCGGCGGGCAGGGGGTTGCCCAGCAGGTCGGCGATGGTCATCTGGGGGTGGCCGTGCTGCATGGCCCGGCGGACGTCCCGCACGGGGTAGCCGGCCAGCACGCCCATGAGCACGGCGCTGGCGGTCTTGCCGCGGCCGGGCCCGCCGATGAGCAGGCACTTGCGGCGGGCGGCGAAGGTGAGCAGGGGCAGCAGCACGAAGCTGGAGTAGCTCTGGGCCGTGGGCAGGGTGAGCCGGCTCTTGCCGTCGCCCACGGTGAACGAGGCCGGCGGCTCGGCGTTGAACTCGATGTCGTAGTGGGGGCTGATGACGGCGGTGTTGACGATCCAGAAGTAGGCCTGGCGGAGCTTCTCGTCCAGCGGGGGGGCGGCGGCGTCGGCCCGGGACTCCGGGTCGGCGAGCGGCCCGCGGTACAGGTCGGCCACGTCGAAGGCGTGGGGCGCGGCGGCGGGGGCCGGGTTGGTGGGCGCCTCGCTGACTTTCTGGAAGATGTTTTTCAGGACCATGAAGACACCGCCTCGCCGGGGGGAAACATGAGGGGATTATACCATCGGAAATCCCTTGCCCTGCGCCCCGTTTCCGGCTACTTTTCGCCCATGGAAAACGACCTTCGGAAAACCAATCTGCCATCTCTCGTTTCGCCCGGCCGCCCGCTTGGCCTGGGGCTGCTGGCGCTGTGGCTCCTGGCGGGGACCGCGGCCGCCCAGACCCGGTATCCCCCCGAGGCGGACAACTCGCCGCTCACGGCCGAGGTCGCCGCGCACCTGCGGGACGTGGCGGCGGCAGGCCGGGACGCCGGCCGCAATCCCCGGCGCTTCCTCAAGGCGGGAGACTCCATCACCGTCAACGGGTCCTTCTTCTCCCAGTTCAAGTGCGTGGACCACGACCCGGCCGTCCATTACGGCTGGGACTGGACCCGCGACCTGGCGGCCTTCGGCTTTCTGCGGGAGGCCGCCGATTACTACCGGGCCGAAGTCGTTCCCGGGGAGTCCAACATTCCCGACGCCCACGCGCAGGGGGTCCCGTACCCCCTGACGTCCTTCGACCGGGCCAGCCAGGCCGCCCAGGTGGGGCAGACGGCGGGCTGGGCCCTCGCGGGCGACCCTTCCCCGCTGGACGCCGAAATCGCCGCGCTGAACCCCTCGGTCGCCTTCATCATGTTCGGCGCCAACGACCTGGGCGGATACGGGGAAGACGGCGAGGTCCTGGACGAGACCCTGGAAAACGAGCTGGCCATCGTCGACCGCTGCCTGGGGCAGGGGATCGTCCCCGTCCTGAGCGCCACCTGCCCCAAGTACACGGACGATGCCGGGATCGAGCGCTCCCGCCTCTTCAGCCACCTCGTCCGGGCGGCGGCCCAGGCGCGGCTGATCCCCTTCGTCAACTGCCACCGCGCCCTCATGCCCCTCCCCGGCCACGGGCTGGGCGACGACAACCTGCACCCCACGGTCCTGGATTACGACCGGGCGGCGCACCTGACGGAGGCGGGGCTCGCCTGCGGGCACAACCGGCGCAACCTGGTCACCCTCACCGCCCTGGACCAGGTGTACCGGGCCGCGGTGCTGGGGGCGGAGGCGACGGACCCCTCCCTGCCGGCCCTGGCCGGGGCCGGGACGGCCGCCGACCCGTTCTGCGTCGACCTGGTTCCCTTCGCCGACGCCCGGGCCACCTCGGCGGAGGCGCCTTTCTTCCTGTACCGGCTGGACCTGGCCCTGCCCATCGCCCTGCGCGCCGCGGTGACCGACCAGGGCGCCACGAACGCCGACCTGCGCCTGCTCAACGCCCACCTGACGGAACTGGCCTTCGCCGACCGTCTCCTGGACCGGGTCCTCCCGGCCGGCACCTGGTACCTGCGGGTGGAGGCCCGGGGGGCCGCTTACGGCGATTTCCAGCTGGTTCTGGCGGACCGGACGGACCAGGGCTACCCCAAGGACCTGGACCGGGACGGCCGCTTCACACCCGCCGACCAGCGGCTGCTGGCCCGCTTTCTGGCCGGCACGGAGGACCGCCTGCCGGGCGGGGCCGTTTCCGGCGACGTCAACGGCGGCGGGGTGGACGCCACCGACCTGGTGGAACTGGGCAAGCAGTTCGTCGCCGGCCCGGAGTGACCCGCTAAAGTGCATACAATGTAGATACGGAGGGCGACATGAGAACACGATTGATCCCCATCGGTCATTCGCAGGGCATCCGCATCCCCAAACCCTTCCTTCAGCAGATCGGCCTGGAGAAAGACGTGGACCTGCAACTGGGCGACGGTGTGCTGATCATCTCCCCCGTCCACCATCCCCGGAACGGTTGGGAGGAAGCCTTCGAGGCCATGGCCGGGGAAGGGGACGACAGCCTTCTCCTGCCGGAACCGTTCTTGGCAGAGGAATGGGACAGCGGGGAATGGCAACTGGAGGTCCTGGCCGCCCTGTTCGCGCCGTGACGCTCCGCCCCGACGATTTCCTTTCCGCGCAGATCGAAACGCTCCCTGCGAAAAACGGCGGAATTCTTCGCCCCGCCTGGGCCGGGAGAGAGAACGAATTTTCCAGAACCGTCAGCGCAAATACGTATGGCTTATTTTCAAAAACAGTGGTAATATATTGTCAGTCAACATATTAAGCAGATTGGCATTGTTCAGGAGGACTGGAAAGCGGCGAAAGAGCCACGATTGTCGGCTGTTGGGGAAAGGCGGCCGACGTTCTTCCGGCAGAGCCGGGGGAGGAAGGGTCGATGGAAAGGGAAGAATTCACGCAGTTCGTGAGCGCCATGCGGGAAGGGCAGGACCTGGATGAACTGCAGAGCCGGCAGAAAGCCCTGGCCGACCAGATCGCGGACACGGACGAGAAGGTCCGGTTCCTCTACGAAACCGACGAGATGATCATCCGCAAGAAGATCCAGCAGTACCAGAAAAAGCACTACAACGAGTGAGGCCCCCGACCCGCCCACAGGCGTCGCGCATCGGGCGGGGCCCCCGGACCGCCGGCATCTTGCCGGCCGTAACGTTGGTTCCAGCAGCCATGTGCCGGCTGGAAGCCGGCGGTCAAGGCGGGAAACCGGCGATCCCCCCGGACCGCCGGCATCCTGCCGGCCGAACCTTTGGCATAAGCAGCCATGTGCCGGCATCCGGCCCCGGCCCGGTGTTCGGTTTCCCGGGGAGAACACGTTGTATAATGGCCGGCGCACGGATCGATGTACAAGAAGCGGGCCGTGCCAGCACTCAGACCAAGGCCTTTCCATGATGCAGAAACGCTATCGGTTTTTCCCCTGGCTCCTGGCCCTGCTGGCCGGGGTGGCCGTGGGTCGGCCGGAGGTGGCCGATGGCAGGCCGGTGGCCCCGGTATTCCTTCACGGGGATGGCGGGGGCGGGCAATCGCCGTTGGAAAATGACATGCGGCAGGCCCTGAACCGGAACAAGGCCCTCGCGATCATCGAGGAAGAGTTCCTCCGGGCGCGCCGGCCCGTCAGCCGGGGGCCTTGGCTGCTGGACGGGTTTGTCACCGTGGAAAGGGACACTGACGATTCTGGCGGCATCGGCGAACCGTGGACAACGTTTTTCCATCCTTTTGCCTTCGACTTCTGGCTGCCGGAATGGAGGATCGGGGTCAAGTTCGTGGACTTGGAAGAATGCCGAAGAATCGGATACGGGCAAGAGTTTTTCATTGATTACATGCGGTTCGACCTGATCGGGGCGGTCCAGATCCTGCGGGAGAGATTTTCCGCGCCGGAATGGCCCCGTTCGGCCTTCTTCTACGACCCTTTACCGCGGGGGGAGACGGCCGGGCCGGAAGCGACCGCCCGGGCCGAAGGCTTTCTCCGGGAGCAGGTGCGCGACTTCATCGGCTGGGCGGACAGGGAAGCGGCTGCCGGCCGCCTGCCGTCCCGGGCCGAGGGAGATGCTTGGCCTCCCGTCGCAGGGGATTGCCGGCAGGAAATGCGTCAAGCCGCCGCCGATGTCTCCGCCGATCCCGGGATCCGGCTGAAAGCCGTGGAGTGGCTGGGATATTCCCGGGACGAAGGAGCCGTCCCTGCGTTGGCCGACCTGCTCGTGGACCCGATCCTTCCGCTGGGCTCGGCGGCCATGCGAGCGCTGGGGCAGGTCGGTTCTCCCGAGGCCGTCCGGGCCCTGCTTGCCTTGGTGGCCGATCCCGAGCGGGCCCACGAGGTTTTGCCCGTGTTGGATATGGCGGACCCGGACTGGCCGCTGCTTCCCGAGGCCGAGGCTTTGCTGCCCGTTTTGTACGGGGAGATGGAGGGCGACCGGAATTCGCCGGGCTCCGCCGTGTGGCTGGGAGTGTGCCTGCGCATCGACCCGGAGCGGACCGTATCGCGCTTCCAGGAGGCTTTCCGCCACGGGCGCATGGATGAAAACGACGCCCTGGAATACATTCGGCACTGCGGGCCGGAGAGGATGCCGGCCGTATTTGACTTCCTGCGGGAGGCGGGCTGGTGGGCCTATCATTGGGAAGACTATGCCCGGGAACTGGACCGGCTGGATTCCCGCTGGCGTTCCACGCCCGCCTTCACCGACCTGGTGGCCGCCCTTGTCGGCGAACTCGACCCGGACGCACCGGAAAAGCCTTTAGCGACCGGCATGCCGGTGTGTTTCGCCCTGGAGGAGAAAATAGGCCGGCTGGATGTGCTGTGCCCCGGCTGGAGGAACCGTCCGGATGCCCGGAAGAGGCTCCGCTTCCTCGAGAAGACCCTTCGGGACCGCGTGGCGGCCGGTGACTGGGGCCTCGACGAGTCCATCGGGTTGGCAATGCGGGTCGAGAGCCGGCAGGCCGACCTCCTGCTGCAATCGTGGGGGCGGAGTCAAGCCGACGACATCGGTTTCGTGACCAAATTTTGCCGCGACAGCATTTTTTACCGCCGCTCGAAATCGATTCCCTTCCTGGCCAACCTGCAGAGCTCAGGAGACGAGGAGACACGAGAGACGGTGCTTCGGACCTTCGCCCGCCTGGGCAGCGACGCCGAGGTGGCGGCTTTCATCCGGAAGGGGTTGCGGGACCCCGATCCCTCTGTTCGGGCCGCCGCCGCCTTGGCTGCGGGGGAGCGGAGGCTGGCCGGGGCGGTCCCGTTCCTGGTCCGGATGCTGGAAACGGAGCGTGCGGATGGCGACCTGGTGATCGAGGTGGCCGAGGCGTTGGCCCGGATCGGTGCGCCGTCGGGCGTGCGCCCGGTCTCCGGGGCGATGGAAACCTGGAAAAACAACGCCGGGGTGATCTGCCAGCTGGTCAAGTCACTGACCACCTGGGAGACGGCGGAAACCGCCCCGGCGGTCGGCCGGTTCCTGGACCTCGCCGCCGGGGCGCTGGCCGGCGCATCAGAGGATGAAAAAGCGGAATCGTTCCTGGACGTCGGGCGGCCGGAGGCCGGCGTGGAGGCGGCCATCCGGTGGGCCGTCCGGCTGCGCCGTACCGAACTGAGGGACAAGATCCGGCCCTTCCTGTCCTGTTTCTCACCCCGGCACCGGGGCCTGGCCGAAGCGGCCCTGGACGCCCTTTCTGCCTCCGCATTGAGCAACAACGTCGAGTGCGAACCGGCCGGTCCGGCTCAGGTGTTGATCGGCGGCTCGGCGGACAACATCGTCATCAGCAGCCGGGTGAAGGTGACTTTTGCCCTGCTCGATCCGGCCAAGTGAGCCAACATTCTCAAACGTGACGAGAAGGCCAAAGGGCGAGACGGGGAACAACCTGCAGAGAACAAGGTTGCATTTGCGGAGGAGCTTGCCTGAGATACGAATGCGGAGGGCGACCTGACAGGATCGACCCCGTCGGCCATTCGCATTACCAGTTCCTTCCTCTTCCCGGACCGCCGGCATCTTGCCGGCCGTAACGTTGGTTCCAGCAGCCCGTCGACAATCGGGCGTACATCGATTCGGGAGATCCACAGTTTTCTCCTCATGGCAGCATTCGGAATCCTCCCTCGTTGGATCCGCCTTCGTGGCCTTCCCGGGCCGTGTTTTTCAGTTTCTAGCGCCAGGGCGTTCTTCCTGGCTGTTCCTTGCCCGAAGGGGATCAAGATCTGAAGGCGCAACCCGCCGCCCCGGGAGTGCGGAGCGGAGGTTTCCGGAGCGCCTCTTTCGCCAGGCGCGCAGGTTGCCGGAGCGCCGAACGCGGAGACGTTCACCCTGGCATCGACCGCGCCGCTCCGCCGGGTTGCGCAGCGCGGAAAAAGCGGCGCTCCGCCAGGCTGCGCGCCGCACTCCTGTCAGAACCTGTTCTCGCCGCCAGAACACCCTGAGGCGCCTTCCGCCAGAAGGCGCACCCGGCGGCAGACTTTCAGTTGCCGGCTGGAAGCCGGCGGTCCCGGATTGACGGTCCCGGCCGGTTGAGCCCCCCGGCCGTTTTCCTGCATCATACCCGCTTTGGAGATCTCGCGGACGAGGAGGCGGTATGAACAGGTATGTCGTGGTGGGCGGGGTGGCCGGCGGGGCTTCGGTGGCGGCCCGGCTCAGGCGCATGGACGAGCGGGCGGAGATCACGCTCTTCGAGCGGGGCGACCACATCAGCTACGCCAATTGCGGCCTGCCCTACTACGCGGGCGGGGTCATCACCGACCGCGACCGGCTCTTCGTCATGACCCCCGGCAAGTTCCGCGCCTGGTTCAACGTGGACGTGCGCACGGCCACCGAGGTCGTCGCCGTCGACCCGGCGGCGCGAACGGTCACCGTCCGCCCGCGCGACGGGGGCGCCGAGGCGCTCGTGCCGTACGACAAGCTCGTGCTCTCGCCCGGGGCGGAACCCATCCGCCCGCCCATCCCCGGCCTGGACCTCGACGGCATCTTCACCCTGCGCTCCGTCCCGGACATCGACCGCATCAAGGCCCGCATCGACGAGCGCCGGCCCGAGCGGGCCCTGGTCATCGGCGGCGGCTTCATCGGCCTCGAGATGGCCGAGAACCTCCACCAGCGCGGGGCCTTCGTGACCATCGCCGAGGCGTTGGACCAGGTGATGAACCCGCTGGACTTCGAGATGGCCGCCCTGGTGCACCAGCACCTCAAGTCGCGCCACGTGGAGCTCTACCTCGGCGATGCGGTGGCCTCCTTCGAGAAGCGCGGCAGCCGGATCGTCGCCCGCCTCCAGTCGGGGGCGCAGCTGGACGCGGACATGATCGTCCTCTCCATCGGCGTGCGCCCCGACACCGCCCTGGCCCGGGCGGCGGGCCTGACGCTCGCCCACAACGGCGCCATCCTCGTGGACGGCCACCTCAAGACGAGCGCCGAGCACGTCTACGCCCTGGGCGACGCGGTGGCCTTCGCCAACCCCGTGCTCGGCGTTCCCGTCACGGTGCCGCTGGCGGGGCCGGCCAACAAGCAGGCGCGGGTGGTGGCCGACAACGTGGTGAAGGGCGACGTGCGGGTCTGGAAGGGCGCCGTCGGCACCTCCATAGCCAAGGTGTTCGACATCACCGCCGCCGCCGCCGGCCTGCCCGAGAAGGTGCTGGCGGGGCGGGGCATTCCCTGCGCCTCGCTGGTGACCCACGGTTCTAGCCACGCGGGCTACTACCCGGGGGCGCTGCCCCTGAGCGTGAAGACGGTGTTCGACCCGCAGACGGGCCGGCTCTACGGGGCGCAGGTGGTGGGCTACGACGGCGTGGACAAGCGCATCGACGTGCTCGCCGAGTTCGTCCGCCGCGGCGACTCCGTCCGCGACCTGGCCGATTTCGAGCACGCCTACGCGCCGCCCTTCTCCAGCGCCAAGGACCCGGTGAACATCATGGGCATGGCGGCCGACAACCTGCTCTCCGGCCTCACGCGCACCGTCACCTGGCGCGAGGTGGAAGGCTTCCGGGCGGAGGGGGCGTATCTCCTGGACGTGCGGACGCCCGAGGAGTTCGCCCTGGGAACGATCCCGGGCGCCGTGAACATCCCCAACGACAAGGTGCGCGAGCGCCTGGCGGAAATCCCGCGGGACCGGACGGTGCTCGTCTTCTGCGGGGTGGGGCTGCGCGGGTACCTCGTGGAGCGCATCCTCCGGCAGAACGGCTGGACCGACGTGGCCAACCTCACCGGTGGCTACAAGACCTGGGAACTGGCCACGGAGCCGCAGGAAAACCGGGGGACGTACAAGCCCGGCCGCGCGGGCCTGCAGGGGGACACGGCCGTTCCCGCCCTCCTCGGGGAGACCTACGCCGAAGGCTCGGGCGAACCCGAGCACCTGCCCCGCGCCGGCGACGTGAACATCCGGGTGGACGCCTGCGGCCTCCAGTGCCCCGGACCGATCATGCGGCTCAAGGCGGAGATGGACAGGGCGCCCGTGGGCGCGCAGATCATCTTCTCCGCCTCCGACCCCGGCTTCGCCCGGGACGCCCGGGCCTGGTGCAACATGACCGGCCACACGCTCGCCGCGCTGGAGGAGGCGTCCGGCGTGTACACGGCCACCATCCGCAAGAACCCGCCCGCCCGGAAGGCGCCCGAAGGCGCCGCCGGCGGCGACGGCGCCACGATCATCGTCTTCTCCGACGATATGGACAAGGCCCTGGCGAGCTTCGTCCTCGCCAACGGCGCGGCCTCGGCCGGCAAGAAGACCACCATGTTCTTCACCTTCTGGGGGCTGTCGGTTCTCAAGCGGGCGGAGCGGGTGCGCGTACGGAAAGATTTCATGGGAAAGATGTTCGGCCTGATGCTGCCCCGGAACGCCGGCAAGCTGTCCCTCTCCAAGATGAATTTCGGCGGCCTGGGCCGGGTGATGATGAAGGGACGCATGAAGGCCAAGAAGGTGGACTCCCTCGCGGCCATGATCGAGGGCGCCCGCAAGGCCGGGGTGCGCTTCGTGGCCTGCCAGATGAGCATGGACATCATGGGCGTGGCCCGCGAGGAACTCATCGACGGCGTCGAGATCGGCGGCGTGGCGACGTACATGGAGGCCGCCGGGCAGGCCAGCGTCAACCTGTTCCTGTGAGGGGCGGGCCCGGCCCCCGAAGGTCACGAGGAAAGAAAAGAAATTGGGATATGGGAAAACGGGTTGCAGCGCAGCTCCGCGAAGCCGCGCGCCGCGCTCCGGAAATACCGAAAACCGTTCCGCCGGATGGCTCCCCCGGAGGCGCCTTCCGCCGGAAGGCGCACCCGCCGGCAGGATTTCAGGCGTCAGCGGCACCGACGCAACAACGCGGATCGAGGGTGCGCCGGCCGGCGAACGGGTGGGTGTCCACATTCGCACCTCGGCCCCAAGAGCCCGCGCAGCGGGCGATTTGCGACGCGGCGCCCGTTCATCCAACTCCATTCCGTGGCTGCGAATCCTGCGGATGAATCATGTCAGAGAGTTTGCAGGCCCAGCCTTTCCTCTTGGAATCGCCCCGCACCGCGGGGCTCCAGGGCTAGATTCCACCCCTCTCCCAGGGCTCGGGCGAAGCGCCCTTCGCCCTGGGCTACACTCTGTCGCCCCGCGGTGCAGGGCTCGAAATCAAGAGAATAAATCGTACTTCCGCCAAACTCCAGCGCCCCGCGCTGCCGGGAGAAATCCGGCGGCCGACGTCGGCTTGAGCAGCCCTGGCTCCTTCCTCCCCGCTAATCCCCCAGTTCCAGAATCCGCCGGCACAATAGCGCCGCATAGACCATGGACATCCTTCTCCCGTCGTCGGACATCTGGCGGAACGAGACGATGGGGAAGGCCCACTGGAGCACGCCCAGCAGGTAGGGGACGATGTCCGTGGCCGGGGCGGCGAAGCGGGCGGCCAACCGCCGCAACAGGCAGACGGTGTGGTAGACCTTCTCCACCAGGGGGTCCGTGCCCCGGTAGCGGAACGGCGGGGTCTCGCCCAGCGACGCCGGCTCGGCCAGGCCGGCGTAGAACTCGGCCAGCGCCGCCATGTCGGCCTTCCCCTCCAGCCGGGGCAGCTGCACCGCCAGCAGCGGCTCCAGGCGGGCCAGGTCGGCCACGATGCTGCGGGGGCAGGTCTCGGAGAAGTCGATGACGTAGATGTTGTCCCGCTCGTCCAGGAGGATGTTGTTCAGGTTGAGGTCGCCGTGGGTGATGGCGGTGGGCCAGGGCCACGCCTGGTTCCGCCGGCGCGGGTACTGCTGGCGCAAGAAGAGGTAGGGGTTGGGCAGGTCCTGGCCGAGCTCCGGGCAGGCGACGGTGACGGCCGCGGGGGAAACGCCCAGGATCCGCTCGGCGTCCTCGGGGATGCGGGGGAACAGCCCGGAGGGGTCGTGGTCGGCGTAGGGGTGGATGGTCCCCTGGATCGGCTGGCCGTACCAGGGCCAGAGGATTCTGGTGAACAGGGTCTCGAAGAGGGGGGTCAGCTCGGTGTGCGGCCGCCGCGTGAAGTGCTCGCCCAGCCACTGGAGGCGGGTGTCGGCCCCGGTGATGCCCAGGAAGTTGTAGCGCAGGCCGGCCCAGTCGCCGCGGGAGGCGGTGCCCATGATGACGGCGCTGTTGTTGAGGATGAAGTTCTTGACGTACTCGTGGTAGGCGAATTCCTCC
>CAYTBK010000045.1:0-28677 GCA_964436005.1 uncultured Acidobacteriota bacterium | reverse complement strand
ATCATACCGCAAGCCCCCGAACTCCCTCCTCGTTCGTGGCCTTCGTGCGCCTCGTTCATACCGATTGTCATAAAATCGGGCACAAATTGTCTTAACTTTGGTCGAAGTCGCGTTTCATATTATGAAACGCCATTTTCTCTGTCTACGCCCTAGACATTAGAATACAGCAGTCAAAAATTCGCAACTCTGTCCGAGCCGGCAGGTCATGGCAGCACCTCCGGTAGGATCACCACGGGGGCTTCCGCCTCAACCGTGACGGGGTGGAGATATTTGGCGTCATAGAGATCCAGGGCAAGTTGGGTCAGATAGTTGTCGATGGTGACCATTAATGGGACATCCGGATGAGTAATAACGTAGGTCTTGAACTCTACCTCCCTGGCCGCCATGATCTGCTGGACCTGGGGATCATTCAGCGGCACCTCGAATTCCAGAAGGGTGTCCCGGACGGTGAATCGTGGGAACCCGAGGGCGTTAGGTACCGGGGCTCCCTCGCTGTCTACCTCGTAGTATCCCGAGACGATCACCACCCGGACCAGCGGACAGCCGAAGGAGGGCATCCGGTCCAGAGTGATGAACCGAGCCTGGATCTTATTGGCTTGCGGGACCAGGGCCGCGGGAAGGTCTAGACTTGGCATTGTTCCTCCTCCTCACCGGATGATGAGCCCGCCGTCGGTGCTGACGGTGTTCGCCGTGGCGGGGATGTAGTTCGTCGTGTTGTCCGACGCGACATGGCTGGACTGAAGGGTGATGGGCGAAAAGCCCTTGGACATGAAAGCGGTTCCGCAGCCGGTGGCCGTGACCACCCACGCCGAGTTCGTGAAGTCAGACCGGCCCGAAACGTTCACGCCCAGTGTGCAGTTGTGAAAGTTCGCGTAGTAGCAGATGGCCCCCATGCCCGAGGTCGCGTAGTAGCCGTAAGTGCATTTCACAGCGGAGAAATAGTTCAACCCCGCGTTTCCGCCCCCGTAGCCCCCGGTCCCCATGCTCATCCCGTAGGCGTGGACGCGTGTCAGGTTCACGTTGTACGCCCCGTTGAAGTAGATACCTTGACTGTTGACCGTCCCCAGACAGGTGAACCCGATGATTTGCCCGACGTGTTCGCCGACGGCGAAGTCCTGCCCGTCGGTGGCCCGGCTGACGATCCGGTTGGGGCAGAAGACAAGCCGCGTCCCGGTCTTGGCCGCCTCGGCCACCCCGGCCGCGTTGGTGTAGGTGACGGTGTAGTTCACGGCATCGACGCTCACGACAGGGAACCGGCCGACGTTCGCGGCGGTCGTGCAGTCGCCGATAGTGACGTAATCCCCCGCCCCCCATGTGCCGGTCGGCCAGGTCGCCAGCGTGACCGTGCAGTTGTCGCCGTCCTTTGCGATGTTCCCCGACACGGCGTAGGCCACCCCCGACCCGCCGCGCATATCCCCACGGAAATTGACATACCGTCCATAGGGGTTGGCGTTAAGCGTTACGGGGTCGTACGTCCCGGCATCCACGTCGATGTTCACCGAGCCGGTCAACGTCTTGCCTTTTAGGCTGTCCCAGGCGGCCTGGAGCGTGGTGAAGTCGCGCCCGCTGGGGCCGACCGTGATGGTGGCAGCGGTGCATTTCTGCGCGATGGCCGCCCCCTGGATGCCGTCCACGGAACAGGAGTCCAACCCCGAGCCTGGGCCGTCATTGCCCGCGTGCCATACGGTGTTCCCTGCGATAGTCACAGCCCCGTCCGCCGCCACCCTGACCCGCTCGACAGCAAAATCGGCATCGGCCCCCCCTGTGGAGATCGTCACCGGAGCCGTAGCCCCGCCGGAGCGGATGTCCACGCCACCCGACTTCATACCATTCAGATGGGTGCCGGCGGGGCGATACGTCCCCGGTTGAGCGGCCGCAGAGTTGGTCCCCAGCACGCCTCCGACCAGTGTGTCCAAGCCATTGACGATGGTACGAATTGCCAGATACGTACACCCGGCCCCTTCAGTTGAATTTTTAGTGCTCCGTATCCCCAGCGGAGTGTCCCACCCTTCGTTTTGAAAAATTTTATTTGCTGTGGAAACTTGGCTAGCGTTCAGTTGCATCAGATTCGCCGCATGAATCCCGTCCACCGTGTCGGCATCCGTGGCACTCGCCACGGCGGAGGTGATGTCCCCGCCGGAGTGGGTGTGGGCAGAGGCGGGATAGGTTGACGGCTCATTCGTGATGTTGTCCCAGTGGACAGAGGACTGACCAGAGGTAGACAGTTCCGTTTCGGTGTAATAGCGGTCATCGTGGGTGTGACCCACAGCGGATTTTTCCGAGTCCAGTTCCGCGAGGGCCGCCTGCACGTCGGTCGCGGCAATGGCCCCTGTCGGGGTGACGGTTACGGCGGAAGCCGGGTGGCAGTCCGCGGCCGACCGCCCGTCCAGGCCGTTGTGCAGCGTGGCCCCGGGGGTGACGGTTTCGGGGTCGCCGGTGTGGTCGCGGGCGTACGCCCGGAGGTAATCCTCCAGGCCCGTGTTCATGTAGTACGTCAAGGAGTAGCCGATATTCGAGCTTCCCTGATACCAGAGGCCGGTGCCGACTTTCGTGTCCATCCACGGGATGGTGTTGTCGGTCGCGCTGAGAACGAGTTGCCCTTTCGCAATCACCTGGAAAGAATTCTGCCGCGCCTGCACCGACACATCCACCCAGTACAACGTCCCCCCGCCGGCATATGGGCGGGAGGTCATAAGCGAGGTGACGTCGGCCTCGGCGATCAGCGTCGCTGTTTGATCCAGAACGTGATACAGGCTCAGGTACTTCGCGTAGTTCTCGTCCCCACCGGCCGTCCGCAGGGCCAACCCGTAATAGGCGGTGGAAGTCGGGGCCGATTGCATGGCAGTCCGGTCGAACCCGAACGCCACGCCGGTCAGCTTCGCCGAACTTGCGCCGGTCACCAAACGGGTGTCGATGCGGGTCCCCTTCGGCCCGCCGACGGCAGGCAGGAGGCTCAAGCCGAATGCGTCGACATAAGAGCAATACTGGTGAATCCACGGAGTGTACCCCGACGGCTTGAGAAACTGGAACCCGGACGTGTGCCCATAGGCCACCGTGGCGTAATCGTACGCGGCGCCGTCCGCTCCGTCCATCGCCTCGTCGGCCCATGTGAGCCGCCATTCTTCGTCTTCCGGCCGGATCTGCCCATAGACGCTCCAGAGGCTAACAGCGCCCTTGTAAGTCGCTCGCGCCCACAGGTAGAAAGGCCCGCCGGTCTGCACCTGATCGATGCTCCCGCTGCTGGTGTTCCACCAGACGAGCGGGGCCGTGTAACTGGTCTCGCTGATCCCGATCTGGTAGCCATCCACCGGCGGCTCCGACAAAACGGTTACCCGCAAGCGGCCTTCGCCTGCAGTCACCGACAGGAAGACCGGCGGGTGCGGGGTGTCGAGGATTTCCCCGGTCACCCGGGCATAGGCGGGCCGGGACCATGACAGGTCCGGACGGGCGGGGTCCGTCACGCTCAACCCGAACGTGTTCGCTCCTCCCGTCACCACCCCTGTCGCGGCGCCCCTCAGTATCATCAGATGCTCCAGTTGCTAGGAGTCACGGCCCCGGCGGCGCTCTTGTTCACCTTGGCCGAAAAGCCTCCCATGTTGTCGGAGAGCACTTTGGCCAGCAGGTAATCTTTATCTGCCGTGAGCGCACTTGCGTCGAAAGCCCCGTTGGAAATGGAAAAGGCATGAGCATTGCCGTTGGAAATTAGTCCGGCCAGAGCGGTCTTTTCGATCGCAAAAACTGTCCCGTTGTCCTGATGGCCATTCGTGCGGCTGGTCCCCAGGTCCGTTCCGGCGTCGTACTCTTCGATGTCCAGGCGGAACGCGTCCCAAGCCGGGACACAAACACCGCCTTGCCACTCCAAATACACCGCGTCCGGGTACACCGGAACAGTCGGCACCCCACCGGCGTAGGTGTTCGCAGTCGGGGCGGCCCCGTCGGTCGACGTGTACGCTTTGTCCCGGAAGATCCAGGCCGTGTAGCGGTGGTAGGTCGTTCCCTGCGCGATCGTGCCGAGCAGGATCGACTCGCTCACCGTGCCGTACTGCCGGACCAAGTAGAGGCGGTACGTCGTGCCGTCGTAGTTGACCATGAGGTGAACATAAAAATAGGTCCCGACGGTCGGAGTCCCGCTGCCGGTCCAGAGGCAGGTCCACAGGATCGACGTCCAACTGCCGGAGGCCAAGCCCGCCAAGGTGGGGAACGCCAACCAGCAGTCCAAGACCAAAGCCGCCTTGACCGCATCGGTCGACAACCCGATGGCCCCGCAGGACATATGCGCCCCACCCATCCCGTGCGGTAGGTAGCCCCGCACCAGACCGCTCGGAGCAGTACAGGTCAAGGCCGTTCGCCCGCCCACCGACTGCGAAACGACGCTCGCGCTGCTCCCGTTCATCACCGACACCTTCCACAGCCTTCCGCTGAACCGGATCATGACTCCTCCTCGAAGATGGACAACGGGCCGACGCCGTGGTCGTTGACCGCCAGCACCCCGACCGCGTACTCACCGGACTCCGGGACGCGCACCCGGGCCTCGCGCTGAGTGGAGTCCACGGTTGTCGTGATCCCGGTCGGGATGGTCCAGATCCCGTTTGTTTCGAAGTATTTGCAAAGGCCCACCCGGACCTGGTACTCCCGGATCCCGGCGGCATTGTCGGCAGGGGCGTCCCAGTGGACGATGATGTCGTACCCGTTGACAGCAACGGCCAGATTGCTCGGGCCGCCTGGCAGGCCAGCGTCCTTGTAACTGCTGACCGTCGAGGCGGTAGTGGCCCAATTTCCCTCTCCGAAGGAATTGATGGCCCGGACCCGGAAATACAAGCCCCCGGCGCTCTCCTGGACATCTAAGGAATAGTGTCCCGAAATCGTTGGATTACCCGGATCCTGCTGGATCTCCCAAGAGTGGAGCGGCGTCCCCTGAAACGGCAACGTGGTTGCGCATTCGATCTCGATGGCCGACACGCTCTGCCAATTGGCGGCACTGTCAAAGGTGATCCTGTAGGTCCCGACTGGAACTCCGTTGTCGCCAGAATGCCCGGTAACAACGAGGTTCTGCGGCGCCCCGGGGGCCGCCGCGTCCGTGGTCCCGGTAATGGACAGGTCCACCTCCGGGTTGTCCGTGGAGCGAGGATCGAGCTTGACCCCGTAGCGGGAGACGGACACGACACGGATGTGGAGCTGTTTCCCCCCGCCGGGGTTGAGCCGGAAAATGCTGGTGCCGCCGAACGACTGGTCGGCGTAGTGCCAGGAATCGGCCGGGTCCGAGTCGGCCCGCCACCAGGTCTCGGCATGGTGCCAGATGGCGTCGTCGGCCGGGGGCGTGTACGTGACGGTGACTTCACTGTACCGCTGCCCGTCCAGGATCACGGGCGATTCGACGGCGGACAGGCCGGTGACCGCGGCCGGGAACCGGAGCTTCGCATCGGCCGGCTCGCGGATGAAATCGCTGTAATCCTCCGAGACCAGGTCGTCATAAAATGAACCCTGATACAATTCCGCTTCATATTTTATCGAGAAGTCCCAGGTCAGTGTCCGCTTGGTGATCAGCATGGTCTGCTGCCCATTTGGCAGGTGGTCCGACACCAGGGTGACCACGTCCCCCACCTCCACCGCCATCGTCGACAGCGGGCTGACCCAGGACGCCTTGTAGTTCCCGCTGATGAGCCGCTCGAACTTGTTCGACGCGATCCTCAACGCCTGGCCGATGTTGGTCGTCCAGGCCAGATACCACGATTCGTCGATGACCTTTGCCGCCTTGACGATGGAATCCATGGCGTCCAGGTGGAAGGTGGTCTTCTCGAAATTGTTGTCTTCATCGAGGAAACTGACGTACAGGCGGTTGGGAACGTCTTCCGCCGGCCGCTCGCTGACTTCGACCGACGAAGCCCCATCCTCCCCGACGGCGATGTTGTGCAGCGCATGGTCGAAGGTGAAGACGCTCGACGCGTTGGGGCGGATGAACCCCCAGGTGATTTTTTCCCCGTTCAGGCGGAAGAACATGGAAAACTCTTCCCGGAAGCGTTCCAGCACTTCCCCCGCCGTGGAGCTGTCCATGACCGCCCCGTTGGCCATGAACCTTTTCCTGGTCTTCCCGTCCCGGTCGAAAATGGACTCCCAGGAATATGCCTTCTCGTCGAAGACGTCCAGATCGATCTTGTCGTAGCCGAACCGCAGCCCGCCCCGGTCCGAACACAGCAAGTCGGCCATGATGTCCATGGGGTCGTCCGACCAGTAGTCGCCGTCCTTGACCCATTCGCCGGCCACCTTCTGGTAGATGGACACCTGGCGGCCCTTCATCAGGGCCTCGATCTCCGCGTCGCGGTCGGACTGCACCCCCACCTCGTCGGGCACCCGCAGCACGGCGTAGGCCGTGCCGGCATAGGCGTCCGGGAGTGACCCCTGCGAATCGGAAGCGGGCAGGTAGTTGGGCCTTCGCTGGCCCACCCATCCCTGCGTGAACCAGGGGTACTGATGGCTGTTATCGCCGTTCAGATACACGTCGGAATTCGAGGCGATGCCCTCACACCGGCCGTCGCTGAAAATCGCCCCCCCGAGGAACCACGACGATTCGTCCAGCGAGTAGAACGTCTTGCCGGAAACCATGATGCGGCCGTACACCAGAGGAATAGCGCTCCCGAGGAAATTGTCCGGCCACCGGCTGGTGGAAGTGTACCGGGTGCGGCCCAGACCCAAGAACCCGGACTTGTAGCTTCCCCGGTCCTTGCCCGTGAACTTGGCGAAGCCCCCGAAATTGCACCAGGGCAACGGGTCGCTGCTCGCGTCCCACGGCGCCTTCTTGTTGACCGCCATCATGCCCCGGTCGCCGCAGGCCTTCCGTGTGCCTGGGCAGGAAGCGTAGGGGGTCGTCCCGGTCTGGTACGCCCCGTACCCGTTCGCCGGGTCGTACAGGCAGCTTTTGCCGTCCCCGAAATTCCGGCAGGCGAAACGGCAGATGGTGCTGAACTTCTCACCGGGGAGCTTCACGCGCGGCCCGTGCAGGTGAGGGATCACGGGCACTTCCACGACCCCCTCCTTGAGCGCGTCCGCCTTGCTGCAGACTCCCCGGAAGCAGAGCGCGGCCTGGCCGGTCTCTTCGAAGTACAGGTATATCCGGCATTCGGAGTGTTCGATGTCGTTGCTGCGGATGATTGCGCTGATGGTGCTGTCGATGTTGCCCAGGTTCAGGCCGGCATTGTTTTTCTCGTCCAGCTTGAGGCTCTCCTCGATGTCGCCCAGCGGTTCTTCCGGGTCGAGGTAGGGGCTCCACACGTGCCCGTTCCACTCGATGATCTTCGAATCGGACAGATAGAGAGTTCCGGACGACAGCTCCACCTCGGCCAGCCAGTACAGCCCGTCGAGCTGGTTGGCCGCCAGGCAGGCGGCGATGGCCGGGTCGAAGGTCTTCATCCCTGGACCTCGATCACGGCGATTTCGCTGTTCTCCAACAGGCGGGAGAACATCTCCTCGGAGAGTTCCCCCTCCTCGAAGCGCACCACCCTGACGGTCGAAGTCAAAGGATCGACGATCTGGAACGCCTCGAAATTCCCTTTTCTGGCGATGTAAAAGTCGTACAGGCCCGCTTTCATCTCGGACGTCAGGCGGTTGTTGAAGGTCAGGGAAAACTTGTGCCGGGCCACGGACGACTTCGAAACACGCTGCTCGTGCCCGTCGCCCAGGTCGAGGATGAGGGTCCGGAAGGTCGTGACCCGTTTCATGCCGTAATCCACGTTGAGGTTGAATGTCGCGTAGGCCATTACAGGTCGCCTCCTCCGGTCAGGGCGCCGATTTTCACGGCCACGGCCGGGTGGTCAAGGAACTCCCGGGCGAGCCCCTGGGCGATGCCGGCTCCGCTCTTCCGCATCACCCTGGCGGCGTCGCGCGGGTCCAGGGAATACACGTGGTTGTGCACGTGGAGTACGATGACGCGCCCCTGCTTGCCGCCGGGAGTCGAAGACGACCCCGACGAGCCGGACGTCAGTTCCCCGGCCGACCCCGAAGAGCCGGAAGAGGAAGACGTCCGATTGCCCTGCGCCTTGATGGCTTCCAGATCTTCCGTGGTGTAATCGCGGGGCTCGGACTTTTTCTCTTCGGATCCGCTGCCGCCGCCTCCGCCGCCTGCGGAATTCACCACTCCCGCCGCCACGCCGCAGGCGGCCGCCGCCGCAGCCCACCCGGCCGCCGCCTTGAAGTGGCCAGGCGCTTCCGCCGCTGTTTTGGGACTGGCCAGGCAAGACAGGGCCTTGGCGATTTCCTCCAGGCTCTTCACTATGTATTCCTTTGACTTTGCCGCCAGGATCTGGGCCAACACGTCCTTCATGGCCTGCCCGAAGGACTTTTCGCCCATCAGGGCGGCCACCAGGCTATCGGCCAGGGCGCCCTTGTATTCGTCGAAGACCCGCTTGGCCGTGGTCCCGAACTTCTGCAGGGCCGTCTGCGGCTTCTTCGTGCTTCCTTCCACCTTGTCCATGGCCTGGTTGGTCTTGCCCACCTGGCCGGCCAGCCGGGCCAGGGCCGCCGCCGCGGCGGCCGAGTCTCCCGAGGAGAGGGCGGCCATGTAGTCGCCGGCCAGCGCGATCAGGGTCTGCATGTCATCGATCAGCCCGCGGACCGTGTCCCGGAACTTGTCCGGCCCGGGCATGTCGCTGATCTGCCGCAGCCGTTCGATCTCCAGATCGAGCTGTGCGATGCCCAGGTCGGCGTCCGCGGCCGACTTCGCGTTCATGATCTCGTCTCGGATCCGCTGGATGGTCTGCATCTCGCGGATCATGGTCTGGAGGTTGTTTTTTTCCTCGTCGGTGTACCGGGGGGAGGACTGGACGGCCAGGCCGACTTTTTCCGCCCGGATCTCATCCATCCTACGGGCGTGCTCCCGCGCCGCGTCCTCCAGTTCCCGGTCGCGCATGCGCTCCGACGCCACTACGTAGTCGTCGTAACGCCGCTTTTCGATGGTGCCCTGGTCGGCGGCCTTCTTGGCGACCAGCAGCCGGGCCAGGTGCTCGCGCTCCACCCGCTGGGTCAGCGTCTCCTCCGCCTGGGCCATCTGGTCGCGCACGCTCTGGAACTCCTGAAACGCGGCGAACTGGGACTGGGTTTCCGACTGCAGGGCTTCTTCCCGGGCCGCCCGGCTCTCCTTCCAGACCCGCACGCTCTCGTCCATCCCGGCGGTCAGCGCCGCGGCCTGCTTCTGCGCCTGCACGCGCGTCCAGGCTTCGTCCACGGCGGCCTTCGTCCGCGCCATGTCGGCGAACGTCGCCCCGTCGGCACGGTAGATTTCCGCCAGGGTGTCCTGGTACTCGTACCAGTCGCGCAGAAGCTCTTCCTGCCCTTTCCGCTCGGCGGCCAGGCGGATGCGCGCCAGTTCCTCCGACCCTCCCCCCGGGTTCGAACCGCCGCCGGCCTTGCTCAGTTCCCTGGCGTAGCGCTGGTCTTCGATCTTCCGCAGCTTGTCGATCTCGGCTTTGGCCTTTTGGGTCCGCGCCCGGGAAGCCAGGTCGTCGAGTTGCGCCTCCCTCTCGGTGTGCTGTTTCAGCAGGTTTTCCTGTTCCGAAGCCCCGGCGGCCTCGATTTCCCGCTTGGTTCTCTCGTCGGCCAGCAGCCGCGCCCGCTGGTCTTCGCTGTACTTGCGGTCCAGCGCCCGAAGCTGCTTGACGCTCTCTTCCTTCACTGCGATCTGGGCGATGACCGATGTCCGGTCCATGAGGCCGACCTGGCGCATGTCGGGGCCGGCGGCCGCGGCCCGCACGTCGATACTCGCATACTCGGGCGCGGGGTTGTGTGTCAAAGGGTTGGCCCGGATCATGGACTTCCACGCTTCGCCCGTCCGGATGCGGGCCAGGTCGGATTCGGCCGCCGCCAGCGCCTGGCGGACCTGGCCCGCCTCCTTCCCCATGGCCATGTCGACGGTGTTCCCGTACGCCCGGGCCGCCGCGGCGGCGGAGGTGAAGTTCGTCCCGATGCTCTGCAGCAGCCCGGGGTAGCGTTCCAGCACCCGGGCGGCGGCGGCCTGGGAGGCCCGAAGCTGCTCCCAGGCCTCTTCGCTGTCGCCCTGCACGCGGGAAAGCTCGTCGAAGGCGTGCCGCAGCTCCCGCAGCTCCGTCCCGGCCTCCGCCATGCCGCGGATGTAGTGGGACCACACGTTCATTTCCGTGGCCTTCTGCAGCGCTTCGGCCGCCTCTCCCGCCTCGCGCTGCGCCTTGGCGAGAAACATCGCCGCCACGGTGAGAGCAGCCGCCTCGCCGGCCGTTTGGGCAAGGTTTTTCCAAGATCCAATAAGAGATTTAATAGCATCCTTTGCCTTAGTCGCAATGGGTGCGATTGCTGCAATTGTCGCCGCGATAACCACCATGGAACCCACGGCGGTGGTGGCCGTTTTGGCGGTTTCGCCCATGTCGCCCAGGCTGGCCGTCAACGCCTGGACCGTCGAAAGCGCGGGCGAGAACGTTTCCGCGAGGCCGCCGACGACCGACCCCTTGAGCTTCCCCCAGGTGGCCTCCAGGCGGGTGACGGCTTCGTCCATCCGCGCCGCCGACTTCAGCTGCTCCTCCGTCTGCACCAGGCCGAGCCGGGTCGCCTCGCCCATCTGGGCCTTGATCTTCCCGATGTTGTTCAGCATGGGCAGAAGCTCGTCGCCGGACCGGCCGAAGAGCTGCATGGACAGGGCCGCCAGTTTCGCCTGGTCGGTGACGTCCCCCATGGCTTCGGCGGCGTCGAAGAACACTTGGATCGGTTTTTTCAACTTGCCGTCGGAACCTTCGATCTTGACGCCGAGCTGTTCGAACGCGGCCGCCGCCGCCCCGGAACCGTTCTCCGCCGAAACCATGGCCCGGGAGAGAAAGGCAAGGCTGCGGGACATCTGTTCCATGGGGATGTCGTTCATCCTGGCGGCGTACGCCAGCGCCGTCAGCTCTTCCGCGGCGATGCCCGTCTTGGCCGACAGGGCGAGCATCGCGTCGCCGCTGGCGGCCCAGTCCGTGACGGAAGCCTTCAGGCGGGCGCCGACGCCGTAGCCGGCCACCACCGCGGCGACCCCGAGCCAGGACTCCTTCTGTTTCTGGGCGGCCTCGGCGGCCGCCTTCGCCGTCGCTTCGGCGGCCTTCTTCGCCTCCTCGGCCGCCTTCCGCGACTCCTCCTTCACCAGGCGGAACGTTTCGGCGATCCCCCTGGAAATGGCGTCCGTCTGCCGGTCCAGGGCCGGCCCCAGCGCCTGCAGGGTCTCCCGGGCCATGTCGGCGAACTTGTCCAGCTCCTCCTGGTCCTTCTGCAGGCCGGGGCTCAACTGGTCGTCGAGGACGGCCCGGATCTCTACGGTATTGTCATTTTTTCCGATTTCGCTCACAGTTCTCCCCGATAGTAGTACAATGGTTGAAAACGGAGGACGCCATGGGATTTTTAATCATTCTTCTTCTCTTGGTCTTATTTGTTTGGGCTGCAATTGAGATTATCTTCAAGGAATTGCTCGGCATGCGAGTGAAAATTGATGGCAAATATGTTGAATTACCTTGGAGATATCGTGTTCCGAGATGCGACCGCGACTCCGACAGCCAAGCCCTGCGCCTGCACCCGGACGCGGTGATCCCGGAGGGGCTCAAGCGCCCCCCCTCATCCCTCACCAGCGCGACAGACGAAGCCGGATCTCTTCGCGTCTGAGTTCGTACCACTCCCTGACCTTGGCCAGCGCGCGCCACTCTTCCAGGCTGAGGTCGTCGTTGCCGATTCTCCAGCCGGCCTGGTTCCTGTTGTAAAGGTCCACCAACGCATCCAGCCATTGCACGAACTCCCTTGGGAACCTGGCTTGCAGCTTCCGCACGTCGCAGGCGGCGCACGCCGCTTCCGGGTTCACGACTTCCTCGTCCACCTGGCAGGTCCGGCACTGCTGCTTCCTCTTGGCGACGTCGCCGGCCAGGTACTCCCAGACTAACGTTCCAAAGGGTCGGCGACCTCCTGGCCGACAGGCCCCTCGAATCGCGAGGTCCATTCCACCCGCCACTCCACGGGGATCAGGTCGCGCCAGGACTCGACGGGCCTCCCGAACTCCTTCGTCAGGGCGGCCTTGTCCTCTTCGCTCAGGAAGCAGTCCCGGCCGGGTGTGCGGAGGCCGACGGAGGTGTCCATCTCCAGGCCACGGAGGTCCACCAGCAGGGCGTCCACCAGGGCGATCCGGGCCGGCGTGGCCGAATCGACGACGACGATCTCCTTGCTTTCCTTGTCCTGGACGGCCTTGTGCCGGCTGCGGTAGTAGCGGTCCAGCTCCGTCGTGGTCGGGCGGCGCATCGTTACGGAGAGGGTCTCCCCGCCTTTCGGGCGCCAGGGGAAGGTGATGGTGTTTCCAGTCAAAAGCATCGTGTTTCTCCTTGTGGTTCAGTGTTTACAAATACGCGGTCTGTTCGTTGACGATATGGATGTCGAGCGGGCCGTGCGTCGGGTCGGCGAGCACCGCGAAGCCGAGGTCCAGCTTGAGGGTCCCGTCGTCGTGGGTGCGCGCCACCTTGTTGTAGGCGACTTTGGGCAGCACGATCCGGGCGGCGTACCGGTTCGTCGTGGACAGCCCGATGAGTTCCCCGATCATGGGGATTTCGACGATGAAGGTGTCGCCGGCCAGGAGGGAGTTCTTCTCCGCGTCGTCCTCGAACTCGACCTTCATGTCGAGGGCGATTTCCAGCAGGCGGGCCCGCGTCACGCGGCCGGCGCAGGGAGTGTCGGACCCGAAGAGGTACCCCTGCTTGGCCCCGTTTTTCACGGAGAGCTTGAAGTTCTCCACGCGGGCGCTGATGTCGACGCCCCCGGTGACGACGCTGCCGTCGTAGGTCCCGCCCTTCTTCAGGGTGATGTCCCGGTAGCGCAGGTACTCCTCCACCACCTGGGCCGGCCGGCTGGGAACGGGCGTGATGACGTCCTCCTTCCCCATGCCGATCAGGACCGCCTCCACCTTGGCGAACTCCTCCCGGGCGGCGCTGATATTCACCTCGGAGCAGGCGATGCCCGGGTACTCCTTGCAGATGCCCCCGACCAGCTCCCGCACAGTCCGGGTCGGCGGTTCCACCATGTCTTTCGACATGTTGATCTTGTGCTTGCGGACGGTGTTCTGCAGCGTGTCGCCGGGGTCGGTCGTGGCGCATGCCCCCAGCGCCCAGGCGAAGAAAATGGCCAGGTTGTGGGGCATGGCGTTCTGCGAGTGCTTGCCGTCCGTCTTGGACGTCAGGACGCCGACACGGGTCGCCGTCAGCTCCCCGGTGAACTCGTCGCGGTCGTCCCAGACCTTCTCCGGCTTCGCATCGAGAAAATCGCCCGCGAAATTCAGGCTCGTATTGACGGTGGCGGGTGTGCCGTAGGCGCTCTCCTTCGACATGGACAGGCCGCGCCAGCCGCCGCTCACGCTTTTCAGGCTCATGGCTTCCTCCGTTTGTTGGTCTTTTCGGTCTCCTCCCCGTCAGGCGTCGGGTTCGCCTCCCGGGCGGCAGCGGGGCAAGCCGGCCCGGCCTGCTCCAGCTTGAAGTTCTCCGGATAGAGCGCGGCCAGCTCGTCGCGCGGGTCGGTGCCGCCGCGCCGGTAGAAGCCCGCGTGCTCCCCGTACAGTCGAATCGGTATCGTGCATACAACCATGGTTCCTCCTTCAGACTATCGCCACCACGGCCACGTCGGTTTCGACCGTGCCGTACCAGCGGCGGTTGCGTTCGTTCCTCTTGACGTCCACCGTGGACGTGGGCGGCCGCAGGAAACACCCGTGCGACCCGTCCAGGTGCGGGGCGCCGGCGGCGTCCCGGCCGGTCAGGAGCACCCGCTCGATGTTGGCGGCCAGGGCCATGGCGTCCGCGCGGACTTTCGCCTTCTTCCCCCCGGTCAACACGCCCAGGACCTTCACCGGCACCTCGTAGCGGACCTCCCCGATGGTCTCCTCCGTCACCCGGGGGTTTTCCAGGAGGGAAAGCACCAGCACGGCCGGGAGGACGTTTTCCGGGAAATAGTCCGTGAACTCGGCGACGGGCGCCACGGTCTCGGGTGCCTCCGTGTCGACCAGGCGCACGTGGTTCGGTCCGGCCGGCGGCGTCGGCCCCGGGTGGAAGAACCACCCGTCGGCCTTCAGCATGCCGGCCAGGGCGTCGTCGATTTCCTCGTACAGGCTGCCCATCTCAGTACGCCTCCAGGGTGTCCCGGCCGAACAGCTTGTCCCGCTCGTCGGCGTCCGTCAGCACCTTCAGCGGGGACCGCGGGGCCGCCGAGGAGTCCAGCAGGATCTCCCCCTTGGCCAGGCTCTGCAGCAGCGCCAGCATGGTTTCCCGGCTTTTCTGCACCGGCTCGGGGACCAGCACCCCCTTGTGCCGGTCGTACAGCTCGCAGACGGCCAGGGTGACGGAGATTTTCCGGATGATCCGCGGCACGGGATCCAGCGGCACCGAATAGGCGCCCCGGAGGTGGGAGTCGATGAGGGCGTCCGCGTCGCCGATGGCTTCGGCGACCACGTCGTCGTCGACCTCCCCCGTCCCGGCGTCGTCCGTGAGATTCACCAGGTCGGTGGACAGCAGGTGCATCTTGATGTCTTCGTTCGTGCAGTACGGCATTTCACTTCACCTCTCAACATTTGAAACGGCCGGGGCGGCGCGTTTCATTTCTCAGGCCTGCGCCCGGAACTCCGCCAGGCGGCGGACGATCTCCTGCTTGTCGCCCTCCCCGATCCCCAGGAAGGGCCGGGCCGGCATGTGCACCTTGCCCACCAGGCGGTAGTGGAAGATCGTCTTGGCGCCGATCCCCTGTTTCTTGCTGCCCTTCTTCGTCTCCACCAGCCAGCCGCCCTTCTTCCCCTTGGGCCAGACGATGGACAGGGCGCCTTCCGCGAACGCCTCGGTCGGCCCCAGCCCGAGCCGCGACTGTTTCAGGGCCTGCGCCGATACGGGGATGGCCAGGGCCTTTCCGGGCCTGGGCAGGATGTCCCCCCCGAACTGGTGGATTTTGGCGTATTCCTTGTCCGTCCCGACGATGGCTTCCTTCTCGTTGTAATCCGAGGTGATGCTTCCCAGCAGCCCCCCGCGCATGCCGTTGTCCACCAGGACGGTGCCGCCCCGGCTCGTGGGCGCCCAGGGCGTCCCGTCGGGCGCCTTGCCTTCCTTGAACCGCTGCAGGGTCTTCGTCAGCATGGCCCCGGCCACGACCCGCATGGCGTCCCGGCCGGTCACGCGGGCCGCCGCGTCGGCCAGGGCCTGCTTGACTTCCGGCAGTCCGGATACCTGCACTTTGATGGTCGCGCCCATAAGAACTCCAAAGATCCCGGCCCGCGAGCCGGCGGGTCCGGGGGAGGTTGCACGATGCGCCCCGGCTCGGGCGATTGCGGCTCAGGCCAGCAGGACGCGGATGAACTGGTCGGCGTCCGTGGCCTCGTCCAGCGCGTAGCCGTTGACGGCCACCGGCGGCGTCGCGCCGGCCAGGGCCACGATGGCCCCGTTGGCGGCGGTGGACGTGACGGACGTGGCCCCGCTGGCGACGGTCGCGGCCAGGGCGGCGGCCGCCACGGCCCGGCCGGTGGCGTCGGACGTCACGGCCCCGCCGACGGAGACGGCCCCGCCGGACTTGACCAGGACGATGCCGCTGATGGCCAGCGGCGCCATGTTCCCGGAGTCCGTGTCCGCCAGGACCACGCCCAGGGCCTTGGCGTTGGCCCCGCAGGCGTTTCCGTCGAAGCCCACGAAGCGGCTGGCGGTCAGGTTCGCGGCAGCCTGGATGTTCTGGCTGCCCAGGATATTTTCAGTCTTCATCTTTTCCTCCGTTTTGTCGTCGTCTCCGCGGCCGGGGCCGGCGGAGCGGTGGTGGCCGGGTCGGGGCCGGGAACGGGACCCGTCCCGGCGGGCGGGGCGACCGGTCGCAGGATGGCGGGGAACTGGTCGCCCAGGCGCGTTTCCAGCCGCACCACCGCCCCCTCCCGGTGCAGTGTCCCGTCCAGGTTCAGGTCGGTTCCGACGATCAGGTAGTCCCGTTCCATGTCAGCCTCACGCGCAGTCGCTGAACAGGTAGCCGGCGTCGGCGCCGACGATCTTGGGCAGGGCGATGTCGGTGTAACGGTAGAACTTCTGCTTCCCGTCCGCGGAGAAGTAGGTGTCCACCGTCGGCTGCCCCTGCTTGCGCAGGGTGTAGCCGAAGGACGGCTCGTACACCGTGCGGGGGGCGTTCCCGCCGGGCACGTAGGCCAGCACGGCGAAGTCGCCCCACACGTCGGCGAAGACGCCGCTGTCGGAGGAGTAGATGGCCTCCCCGACCACGATCTTCGGGATGTCGAAGATTTCGGACAGGATGTCCAGGCCCACGATGCCCTTCATGCTGTACTGGATCCGGGCCAGGATCTTCTCGTGGAACTTGAGGGCGTTGTAGGTGGCCGGGCCGATGACCATCACGTTGGGGCGCTTGCCGATCTTCCCGCGGATGGCCTCCTTGCCGATGTCGATGGTGATGGCCGGGTCCACGCCGTCGGAGTCGGAGAACTTGCTCGTCCCCGACAGGGTGCTCTTGCTCCCGGAGGGGTAGTTGTCGGCGTTGGTGGCCAGGTCGGCGGCCAGCTTCTCCAGGCGGAGCAGGACCCCTTCCTGGGCCACGAAGGCGGCGTGCTGTTCGAGGTTCATCTCGTCTTCCTGGCCTTCGCGGTAGTCCACCGGGTAGGCCAGGTCGTGCTCCTTCAGCACGAACGCGACCGTGCCCTTGTCTTCCGGCCGGATCACGTTGGTGTTCCCGCGGATGGCCCGCTCCGTGTTGTAGATCTTGAAGGCCTCCTTCTCCCACTGGGGGATGATGCCGGCTTCCTTCGGCACCGGCGCTACCGGGAACAGGGCCTCGGCCACCAGGGCCGCGTTGCTGTATCCCCGGGCCAGTTCCGTCAACACGGGGTCGACGATCCGCAGCTTGCTCATTCTGTCAGACATGGTTTCCTCCTTGTTTCGTTTCCTTCAATCACTTCACGGCGTCGAGGGCGGTGCGGAAGTCGCACTGGTGCTCCTTGGCGTACGCCTTGGCCTTCCGGTACAGGTTCGCCTTGCCCGGGTCGGCGCCTTCGTACTCGGCGGGCAGCGGTTCGCTGTCGGCCGCCTTGTCCGCCAGACCCGGCTCGCCGAACTCCACGACCTTCGGGATGGATTCGAGGAACTTCCACATGAAGCCCTCGGTGGTCTCCTTGACGCCCTCGGCGAACTCCACCACCGTCTCGCCTTCCAGGTCGGCCATGAACTCCGCCAGCCCCTTCCGCATCCCCGGCGTCACCTTGCCGGCCGCCTGGAGGGCTTCCAGGCGGGTCTTGATCTCCGCCAGCCGGAGCTGCCGCTTCAGCCTGGCGTTCTCCGCCTCCACGGTCTTCACCTTCTCGGCGAACTCCGCCTGCTCGGGGGCGGGGGGCGGGGCGGTCTGGGCGGCCGGAGCCGCCGGATCGGCCGGGGCGGCCTGGTTGTTCGTTCCTTCGCTCATGTCTTTGTCCTCCTTGAACACATCGTTCTGATTTCCGACGATCTCCGCCAGCATCTCCTCGGACGTCCGGAACCCGGCGTCGGCCAGCGCCTTCGCCGCGACCCGCATCAGTTCGGCCCGGGTGAAGGTCTGCCCCGCGACCGCCAGGTGCGCGGCCAGGTCGATGGGACCGCCCTCGGTCCCGGGCCGTTCCGCCCGGGCCAGCAACTCTTCCTGGGGGATTCCGGCCAGGCCGGTCAGCCCCGGCGCCGCTTCGTCGGCGAATTCCACCACGACGTCCTCCGACGACGAGCCGAATTCCACGTCCGCCAGGCCCTTCACCTGCGGGGAGAAGGCCCCCAGCCAGCCGACGTTCTTCAGGTACAGCTTGCCGGGCACGATGCTCCGGTCCAGGGTGATGGACCGCTTCTTGTACAGCCCGCGTTTCACCCACTCCGCGAATTCCGGCTGGACCTGCTTCACCTCCCCCAGCAGCAAGCCGCCGCGGCGGAACACCCGTTCGACCCAGCCCCACGCCGGGGCGGCCTTCTTCGGGTGGCCGACGACCATGGGCGCTTCGTGCAGGGCGGGGGAGTAGGTCTGCACGATCTCGTCCAGGTCCTTTTCCGTGTAATTGCCCTGGGGATATTTGCCGGCCTTGAACAGCTCGATCACTTTTCCCATGTCGCCCTCCCCGCCGAAGGCCCGGATTTCGGCCGGAACCTGCCACGAAACGCCACGAAAACTCCGCCCCCCGCCCGGAGTGCCCCCCGGAACGCGAGGCCCCGCAGAAGCCGTTTAATCCCGTTTTCCATTTTTGTCATTCCCATCTCCCGATTTCGCGTTATAATCGTCTTGTCCGAAACACCGTCTGGGTGACCTGGCCGCCCGGGGACGCCCACTCAGGCGGTGGCCCCGCCGCCCGGCGCGCGGGCGGCGCGGGAACGGACAGTCTCACTTCTTCCGGTACACCAGCACACCCGCCTGTTCCTGCCAGTAGCCGTCCCTTTCCGGCATGAAAACCGTTTCCCCCGTCCACTGTTTGCCGTCCCAGAAAAACGAGGCGTACCCGGTTTTCACCGACCCGTCGGCGCCGACGACCCGGAACGCCTTCATGTACTTCAGGAACGGAGCGGGGAACGATCCCGCCGCGCCCCGGTGCTTCACGCCGTCGTACAGCTTGATCTCCAGGGGGTCCTTGAGCGTCTCGGCCAGCAGCTTCAGGTACTGGTCCCGGCCTTCCTTCCGAACCTTGTACACGACCTCCCCCGCCACCGCCCGGGCCGTCTTCTTCCGGTCGATGAACATGTCCTCCGAAATGGTCTGCACGTTCCCCACCGGGTCGGTCCAGACGGCCGGCCGGCCGATCCGCGCGCCGAACTCGCCCAGGAACTCGTTCACCAGGTCGGCGTCCGACTTCCCCGCCGATTTCGTCAGCTCTTCCGCCCGGACTTCCCGGATCAGCTCGGGAGGGGTGTCGGCGAGGCTCCGCGGCGCCAGGCCGCCGGGACCAACGGGGACCCAGCGTTCCGGGTCGTCGTCATACTCCGGGGCGATGCCCCGCCAGGCGGCTTTCCCCGGGTTGTAGGCGAATTCCGGGGACGCCAGGCCCTGGTACTCGGGCAGCAGTTCCGCTTTCCCGTCCGGGCCGGCCTGCGTCCCGGACTCCACTTCCAGGCCCATCTCCTTCACCTGGGCGCCGGTGAGCGGCGTCACCCAGCAGCGGCAGCCCCAGCCCGAGGGCGGGTACATCGTGTCCCAGAAGGGATCGTCGGCGGAGAACACCTTGCCGTCGAGGACGGCGTGCTGCTCCCGCACCCGTTCGTCGCCCACCGTGTGGTACTGCCACAGGGGCGCGGAGGCCTTGTTCTCCATGGCCTGCTTGTAGCGCCCCGCGGCGTAGGCGGTGGAGAGGTTGGTGTCGTAGATGGTCCGCAGCCTTGCCGGCGAGCCGGCCATGTACATCGCCGCGCTCCCCTCCCGCTCGACGTCCGGGTCCAGCAGGGCGCCGCCCGCCTCGTTCTCCCGCCGCCGCCGGTCGTCGTCCGGCAGCGGACCCCACCAGCCCTTCCGTTGCAGGATGGGCGTCAGGCTCTTCCGGAAATCCGCGAACGTCGTCCCGTTGGCCAGCGCGTCGTCCACGGCGGCCCGGATGTCGGCCAGGACGTCCATCCGGGCGCAGTGCGCCACCGTGAACGCCTTGGCGTGGGCTTCCCGCCACATCTCCCGCCAGTTCCCCGTGACCCGGTACCCCTTGGCCCGGAAGTATCGCAGCGCGTCTTCCGGGGTCAGGCCGAAGCTCAGTTTCAGCGACTGGTCGGCGAACTCCGCCCGGGTCCGGCGGCCCGCCGACAGCCTTCCGGCCAGTTCCGCCTGGAAGATGCCCGACTGCAGGCCCTGGGCCAATCCGGTCACGTCCAGGGAACCATACGAGCGGTACAGTTCGTCGACGAATGCCTCGTAATCCTCCGTGTCTTCCAGCAGGCCCTCCACGGTGCGGCGGACGCCCGCCAGGGCGCTTTCGGCCTTCGCCGCGCCTTCCTCCGCCAGGGTCTCCGGGGTGGGCAGGAAATCCCGCTCGGAGAACTCGGCGTCCCCGCCGGCAGCCGGCTCTTCGGGTTCCCGGCCCTCGTCGCCGTCGGGCGGAGGCCCGGCCGCGTCGTCCGGATCCTGCGCCGGCGGATCGCCGTCCGGAAACGGTTCCCCTCCCGGCTGGTCCCCCGGCGGCAAGGCCGGCGGGGCCGGTTCCACCAGGTCGAAATCGCTTTCCTCCAGGTTGAAGGTGTTCATGTAATACTGCCGGGTGAACTTGAGCTTCGGTTCCGACCGCTGCAAAATCTCGTTGCGCTCGGCGATGTCCTTGCGCGGGTCCGCCTCCTCGAAGAAGACGAACTCGGGCCGGCCCGCGCCGGGCCAGTTCAAATCCACGAACCACTGGAACAGCCGGTGCATGGTGGCCCGGATCATCCGCTTGTCGGCCTCGATCACTTCCGACCGCACCTCCTGGTGCGTCTGGGAAGCGGCGTAGGCGCCGCCCGTCTGGCCGATCTCCGTCGTGAGCGTCTGGCTCAGGATCGCCTTGCTCATCTCCGCGTTGCAGGTTTCCACCAGCCGCGAATAGACGTCGGCGGAAGCGGACCGCGACGCGTCCGTCACCAGCTCCACCGCCTGGCCGTCGGAAATGACGGCGACCGTGGACCGGACCATGGACGTCAGCGTGTCCAGCAGCGCCTGCCGCTCCCGGCTCTCCGTCATCGGCGGGACCTTCCCCACCGCCCAGGGCATCCCGTACTTCTCCGTGAACTCCGCCCAGAACTTCATGCCGCCCCGCTTGAAGGCGCACGGCCAGAAGCAGGACGACAGCACCCGCTCCCCGTAGGGGTTCCGGTACGTCGCCCGGTGCTGCGCCAGCAGGACGGAGTACGGCGGCAGCTCCTCCCCTTCCCAGGCGTTCTTCCGGCTCAGGAACCGCAGCCGGTTCGCCGTGTCGAATTTGAACCACTCGGGCGGGCGGCCCACCAGGTCTTCGGCGTACCAGAGGGCGCCGTCTCGCATCCACTTCAGTTCCAGGGGCGCGATGCCGAACAACACGGCCTCCTCCATCTCGCGCAGGATCCGGTCCATGTCCAGGGAGTCCAGGATGTCCCGGCAGGCGTCGGCCGCCTGGACCGACAGGCTCTCGCCGTCGCGCGGCTCCACCCGCCATTCCCCGCACACCACCCCGGCCTCCCGGCTCTGCACGCAGCTCGCCGCGTGGGCGTCCGTGAGGATCTCCCGGTAGACCGACAGGTCCAGTCCCATCTTGCGCAGGACGATGTCCGGGTCCTCCAGGAGGCCCCACCAGTCCAGGGGACTGGCCGCCCGCGACCGGTCGGTGAAGGGGTCGCCGACGACGGGCGCCCGCCCCTTCTCGATTCTCCCTGTGGTCCAGCCGGAGACGGCGCCGTCGATGACGCCGCGCACCCGGCTCGCAATGGACTGGAATCCCATCTCTCGCTCCTCGTAAGGCCCCCGTTCCGCACGGGAACGGGGGGGCTCCGCCGATCAGTTTCCGCCGTTCGTCTTCGCTTCCGCCGCCGCTTCGGCCAGGGCCTGGTCGAAGGAGCGGAAGTTCTTCAGGTCTTCGTAGGTGATCTCTTCGAGCGGCTTGCCCAGCGACTTGAAGTACGCCAGGGCGGCCGTCAGGCCCAGTTCCAGGATCAGTCGCCAATCGGTGCTCATCAGGGTCCTCCTCTAGTCGCCGACGGCCGCCGCTGCGAGGGCCGCCGGCATGGGCAGTTTCAAGGCCGTGTAAAGGTTGTAGGCTTCCAGGATGACGGCCGGCAGTTGCGCCACCAGCACGTACACGCGCTCCTTGTTGGCGGCGCTGGACACGGTTTCGTACGTGGACAGCGCCGTCGTCGCGGAGTGGTGCACCGCCCGGAACTTCTCGTCGACGACCCGGAACTTCTCCACCGTGACCAGGTCGATCTTCCCGGACACGGCCTTCGCGGCCAGGTCGTCCTGGACCTGCAGCCACATCTCCTTCCAGGCGTAGAGCTGTTTCTTGGTCGTGGCCACGAAGCCGGCGCAGGCGGCCAGGACCAGGGAGGCCGCCACAAGCGCGACGACCAGGACAAGGGTCTTTTTCCGCATCTTCCTTCCTCCTAGTAGAAATCAGTCATCACGGACATTTCCCGCCGCGGCCCCGGCTCCACCCACACCGGCCCCGCGTCGGCGCTCCGGGCCGCCGCCACCGCCATGCACAGGGCCACGGCCGCGTCCCCGTGGCGCTTGCCGCCCTTGTCCTGCGCGGCCGTCCGCACGTCGGGCACGAGGGGCACGCCCCGCACCAGGGTCACCGCCCGGAGGTCGTCCAGGTGGTCGGAATCCTTCGGGATGGTCAGCTTCCCGTCTTCCAGGGCCGCCTTCATCCGGGGCATGTTCTCCAGGTACCAGCCCTGGCACAGGGCCACGCCCTCGATGCGCGAGCCGAACCGCTGCTTCGTCACCTCGGCCAGGTACTCCCCGTTGCCCCGCCGGTCCATCGCCCCGCCGTAGAAGCGCGGCAGCCGGTCCAGCAGATAGAAGATCACCTGCTTCTGCTGCTCGAACGGCACGTTGCGCAGCTCCACCACCAGGGGCGTTTCCAGGCTCAAATCCTGCCGCCGCTGCAAAAGCCAGATCACCGTCAGGTCGCCCGACCGGCCGAAGTCCTCCCCCATGAAGGAAGGCAGCTTCGGCAGGCCCGCCAGCACCGGGTCCAGGTTCTCCAGGCAGAAAGACTGCGTCTCGGCTTCCCGGAAGCGCTGGTCCATCAGCGTGAAATCGTCGCGGCAGGCCCAGCGCACCACGGGCACGCCCCCGCGCATGGCCGCCTCGATCACCGCCCGCGGGATGTACCGCCCGCCCGACTGGCGCGGCACGCAGAACAGCTCCTCGTCGGCGCCGTCGCCGTAGAAGTCCGCCAGCTCCGTCCGCCAGGCGGTTTCCCGCTCCGGGTCCCATTCCTGGCCGGTCTTCTCGCAAATCTTTCGGAACAGGCCGTCCGCCAGCGCGTCGTCCAGCGTGACCCGGTGCAGCGAATAGGGCCGCTTGCCCGCCCGCACGTCGGTCACCAGTTCGTTGAAGGGGCTCTCGTCCCCGTTGTGGGTGGAGACGATCCGCACCTTGCCGCCCCACATGGTGAAAGCGATGGCCGCCTTGATCAGCTCTTCCAGGTCGTCGCAGAAGGCCGCCTCGTCGATGCAGACCACCCCGCGCTTCGACCGCAGGTTCCGCGGCCGGCCGGACAGGGCCTGGATCACGTTCCCCGACGCGAACGGGATCTGCAGCGCCTTGAGCTTGTCCGCGGACCCCTCCACAAAAACCTCTTCCGTCTCCTCCGCCGCGATCTGGAACACCCCGAGCCAGAACTTGCAGTCCCGGATGAACTGCGCCGTCATGTCCTCGTTGTAGCTGATGTAGTAGTAGTCCTTCCCCGGCTTGCGCCCGGCGATGAGCACGGCGTCCGCCGCTTCCGACCAGGTCAGCCCGATCTGGCGGCTCTTCTCGATCACCTTCACCTGGGCGTCGTCGCCGATCCATCCCCGCTGGTAGGCCAGCAGCACGGGCGCGGCTTCCGGGGTCGGGGCTTCCATCACCTGGCCTCCCCGGAGAGCAGCCCGCCCACGGGCGCGGCGGCCGTCCCGATGATGGTCATCCAGCGCACGGGCGCCGTGGACGTGACCGTCAGCGGCCCGGAAAACTTCACGTCTCCCAGGAGCGCCCGGAGGTAGTTCGCCCAGGACCCGCGCGGCGGGATCTCCACCCGGACGACGTTCCCGTCGGCGTCCACCGTCACCGGCCGCCCGTCCGCCGTCCAGACGGCGACGTTCGCCGTCGCGGCCTCGTCGGTGGGGTTCGCCAGCGACAGGGCCATGACCCAGTCCCCTTCCGTCGTGGCGTAGGGGATCGTGTCCGAATAGGCCGCCGGGGGCGTCGTGAAGTCGTGGGTCAGTTCCAGGGACGAGGCCAGCGCCTGGCGCGCCGCGTCCATCGCCTCCACCCGGTAGTGCCAGGTCCCCGCCAGCCCCGCCGGGCGGGCCACGCAGAACCGCCTCGACAGGTCTTCCCCGGCCGGGGGCAAATACCACACCGCGAAGTCGTACGCCGGGTCCGCCCCGGCCATTTCGGCCTGCGAGAAACAAATCCGCCAGCCCGTCTGGCCGCCGTAGGGCCAGAAGTCGGGCGTGTCCACCAGGAACGCCAGACTCTCCCGCCCGGCCTGGGCCTGCTCCTCGACCGACGCCGTGAAATACCCGAGCCGTTCCGCCTGCTCCTGGCCGGGGACGAAGGCCCCCGCCGCCAGCACCGCCGCCACCATCACCAGAAACCGCATCTTCTTCATGTTTTCCTCCTGTCAGTTCCCGACGCCCAGGACGGCGTTCTTGATCCGCGCCACCGTGTCCGGGCTGATGCCGGCCGCCGCCTTGCGCCGGGCGGGCTTTCCGTCCGCCCCCTCGCCGCCGCCCAGCCGGCGTTCCAGGCACTCCCGGATCTGGCCGCCTTCCGCCGCCCAGCAGCGCCGGAGGTCCTCTCCCCCGTCGGTCGCCACCGTGTCCGTCAACGCCTTCCAGAACTGGTCCAGCCGTTCCGCGTCGCCCGCTTCCGGCACCGCCGTCAGCTCGCGGTACGCCTTCGCCACCTTGTAGATCCCGTCCGGCTTCGCCTCGGAGTCGGAAAGCATCCGCTCCATCTGCGAGTGCAGCCCCATGCCCAGCATCTCCCGGAAGCTGCAGGCCGCCTTCCGGCGCTCCTGCCAGTGCTTCTTCTGCGACCGGGTCTTCAGCGCGCTCAGGCTGATCCCCGTCGCCTCCGCCGTCTGCTCCAGGGTGAGGCCCTTCTCCACCACCAGGTATTCCGCCTTCCGCCAGGCGATCTGAGGCAGGCGCATTTCCTACACCTCCACGCCCACGTCTTCCGTGAACCCCGACACCAGGTCGGTCCCCGCCGGGGTGATGGACAGGAACACCTTCCCCAGCTCCTCCTCGGAGAGCCGCTGCGCCTTCACCGCCAGGTACCCCTTGCCGCGCAGGTAGTCGACGTGCCGCAACAGCTCCGTGTCGGAGATGGAGTAGTTGTTCAGGTCGAGGAGCTGCCACAGCATCTCGGCGTTCAGACTCTCGGGCGCCTGCTTCTCCAGGAACGCCAGGATCTGGCCCCGGAGCCACTTCTCCTTCATGTTCTTTTCCATCCGCATGCTCGCTCTGGGCACGTTAACCTTCCTTCGCTTCTAATTTCTCGTTGACGCCCCGCACCAGGATCGTCAGCATCTTGTGCGCCTGCAGGTTCTCCGCCTGCACGTTCTTGAACATGTCCAGCATCGCCGTCATGGCCTTCGTCTGCTCCTGCTGCATCTGCTGCAGCGCCAGCAGGGTCGCCTGATGGGTCTCCATCGCGTGCGAATACATGTCCACGCTCGCCGCCAGCCGCCCCATGTTCATCGCCTGGTCCTGCTGCGAACTGACGTAGGGGGGCAGGAACCGCGTCATCGCCCGGTACAGCAGAAAAATGAGGAATCCCGTCAGCGAAAGGTCGGCCAGCTTGAGAAGGAATTCCGCGTTCGTCATCCGCCTACCTCAGTTCAAAGTGCGGCAGGTCGCGCTTCTTCCAGCTCCCCCCCCAGGTCAGCCCCAACTCCTGGCCGACCCGGCCGGGGAGTTCGTAGGCCGGCGCCGTCCAGTCCGCCTTGCCGGCGGAGTCCAGGACCGCGATGTCGAAGGCCCGGCCCGAAAGGTGCGGACTGTTCCGGCTCCACGACACCTGGCGCAGGTTCTCCACCGGCCCCAGCGGGCACATCCCCGCCGCCTGGCGCAGCGCGTTCACCGCCGCCAGGGGCTCCCGCCCCTGCGCGTACAGCGCCGCCTGCTCCGCCGCCGTCCGCTTCCCCCAGGTCACGATCGCCCGCACCCCCAGGCTCTCCAGCCGGTCCAGGAACTTCGCCGCCAATTCCCGCACGTCCGCGTCCAGGGTCTTCACCCGGTCCACCGTCGGCGTATGCTCTCTCCACGTTGAAAATTTCATGAGCGCCTCCACGTCCTGAACGTAGCACGCTCTTTTTGACCAAATCCGACAGATCCGACAGATCCGACAGATCCGACCAACTTTTTTTGAAAAAAAGTGATTTTTTGGCAAAATCGCCAGGCGAAAATGCCCGCTGGCGAGACGAAACCCGGCTCACGTCTCACGGATCAGGCTTTCGTGAGACGCAAACAGGGCACGTTACGTTGTTGTATAATCGCTGCAGCCAAGGAGGCGAGGATGGACAAGGAAAGATTTGGACCGCTGCTGGAAAGAATCAGGTCCGCCAGGAACCTGACGATCCGGTCGTTCTGCCGGCTGGCTTCCGCAGACCCCGCCCGCATCAGCCGGCTGGAACGGGAAGTGGATCCGCCTCCGCAGGACCGCAAAATTCTGGAAAAGTATTCGAAGGCCCTGGGCCTCCAGGAAGGATCGGACGAGCGGCGCCTGCTTTTTGCCGCCTCCGGCAATCAAGAGATCGTCCCCAGGAGAACCTTGAACGATGATGAACTGCTCAAGGTCTTGCCGGCTTTTCCCCGAACCAGGCGCGGGGCGAGACTCACCAAGGAAGAAATGGCCCGGCTGGCCGAAAAACTGAGGAGGGAACTGTAGGACCGGGCGTCACGGAGGAAGAAACCATGGCCGCGAATTCAACTTGCAAATTCAAATATTTAGTTTTTCTTTTGCAAATTGGAAAAAGTGTTTCGTTTCAATGGCTGGCTGATTCGATCCCTGTAAAAAATAGAGTCCCTTGAAGTGACTTCAGGATGCACACTGACAAATCTATTCTGCGGGATTGCTTCCGCAGAACGTCTGACTTTCTTGGCGATATCAAGCACATGTTCAGCTAATTCATCAGACAGACCAATTTTCTTTAATATATCCTTATCAATCATTTAATTTCTCCTGCTTGGCCTCAACTCACATTAATCTATAATAGCGTGGCAGGAAAGTCTTAACAACAGGATACTTTTCATAGAACCAAGGAGGGGCCATGGCTGCGAGTACGACAATAGAGTGGACCGACATGACGTGGAACCCTGTAACGGGGTGCACGAAGACAAGTGCCGGGTGCGCGAACTGCTATGCCGAGCGGATGGCCGCGCGGTTGAAAGCGATGGGGAATCCCAGATACACGGATGGGTTCGAGCCGACTTGCCACGAGGACATTCTGGAGATCCCCCTCGGTTGGCGTTCCCCGCGGCGGATCTTCGTCAACTCCATGGGCGACCTGTTCCACGAAAAGATCCCGGATGGTTTCATCCGGAGGGCTTTCGACATCATGAACCGCTGTCCACAACATAATTTCCAGGTGCTGACCAAACGCAGCGAACGACTGTTTTCCCTCGGCCCCTCTTTGTACTGGACTCCGAACATCTGGGCCGGGGTCACCGTCGAGAATGCGGAAACAGTTTTCCGTATCGATCATCTGTCCGTGATTCCCGCCAAGGTCCGCTTCCTTTCGTGCGAACCCCTGCTTGGCCCCCTGCCTTCCTTACCCCTGGATCATGTCGACTGGGTGATCGTCGGTGGCGAATCAGGCCCTGGCGCACGGCCGATGAAGGCGGAATGGGCGACTTCCATCCGCGATCAGTGCCTGGCCTACAGGATCCCTTTCTTTTTCAAACAATGGGGAGGCGTCCGGAAAAAGAAGGCCGGCAGGGCTCTGGATGGGAAAATCCACGATGAGATGCCAGCGTTTTCGCCAGCGTCCTGATTGCTGCCTATTTCATTCGGGAGAAGTTTCTCAGAATTCTTGACATGAGGCGGATCGTTTTCACAACCCAGTATCGCTCTTGAGCGATGCCTTCCATTTCATCACGATGGTACCAAATTCCAAGTTGCCGTAACGCGAGTAAAATAAAATGACATTTGCCTCGTCATCCGATTTCGCATACCAATCGTACCTGACTCCAGTCGATGTAGACATGGGATTGTTTTCCTCTCTGTCCGGAGCGCCATACAGATCCGATAAAAGCGATTTCATGGCCAGATATGCACCATAATCACTGAAGCGCAGCCTGACCGAGGTCAGTTTGTCTTTGGTAAAACAATACTCGATGGTTTGCATTTCCCCACTTCCAACCCTCAAGCTATCGGATGGACGGGTATATACCTTTTCTCCCAAGGCTTCCTTCCGAGCGCGGACTTCCTCTGCAGCCTTGGCGGACTCAGCGCTCTGGCCTGGCCTGGAAACATTATTTTCCTGCAGCGGGACCATCCCTTCAACCGATGAGATGTCGGTTCCCCAAACCATGCCCCTGAAATCTTTCGGCCGCTCTCCACAGAAAGAATACACCGCGGCAATCATCAAAACCGGAAAGAAAATTGCATTCCTTTTCATATCTATCCTCCTGCAAATGAATTCCAGATCTAGTTTTTTCAAAAATGCTTCCCTGATTTTCGTCTGAAGCAAATATTCCAGATCTATCTCAGTGCGTCTTCTCCGTCTCGGTTTTCCAGCGACCGTGAATTCAATTGCACGTAGGTGATCTTGCCGGGGAAGTCGACGCCTGCATCAGGAAGGCCGGCCATGCTCTTGAACATCGATCCCCACGAAGAATTGTCCACTCCGCATACGATGACGGAGCTTCTGGAAACCCCCACCAGGTCATAAAAAGAAGGATACTTCTTCGGATAAACCTTCCCTTCGTGCCGCTCGTAGTCATGGGGGTTGAAAGCCATTCCGATCTTGCTGAACAGGGGTGAGAATTCAATCCCATATAT
>CAYTBK010000044.1:0-28751 GCA_964436005.1 uncultured Acidobacteriota bacterium | reverse complement strand
TCCACCGTCGTGTAGTCGTCGAAGGGGATGGCGGGGTCGTCCACCGTGCTCACCCGGGCGCCGATGGCCCGCAGGCGCTGCAGCGCCGCGGCGCGGCCCGCACCGGCCCCGGGCTCCAGCAGCAGCCGGTGGGCCAGGTCGGTGAAGCCGGCGCAGCCGGCGGGTTCCCCGGCCGCCCGGTTGCGCACCAGGACGTGCACAGCGGTCTGGGGCAAGCCGGGCACCTTCTCCACCGCCACCACCAGGCCGCAGGGCAGGACGCGCGTCACGCAGAGCGGCGCCGCCTGGGTGGCCGACTTTCCCGCCGCCCTGGTGGCCGCCGGAACGGCCGCGGCCAGCGCCAGGAAGGCCGCCACGGCCGCCAGCGCTTTCCACTTATTTCTAATCAATAAATTATGCATATTTTGCGTTCCTTGCGTTCTTTTGCGGCCGCCATTCTCCGGCCCCGGCCTCAGGGGCGGCGCCCCGGCATCGCCGGCATGCCCGGCGGCATGCCCGGCCTGACGGGCGGAGCCTGGGCTTCCAGGACCACGCAGGCCGGGGAGGCCGCGTTTGCCCCCTTCCCGTCGACGGTCGGTGCGCCCAGCATGGCCCGGGCCTCCCGCACCACGTGCGCCGGCGTCAGCCCGCGCCGCCAGAGATCGAAACGGCCGGCCAGCGCGGCCGCCGCCTGCTCCGGGGAGAGGCGGGCCAGGTTCTCGGCGACCCGGATCCCGAAGACGTGGATGTTCTCGCGGCCGAAGACGTCTTCCGCCTCGCGCGCCAGCAGCAGGCTCTCGAAGCGCGCTCCGGAAAGGGCCAGGGGAGTCCCGGCGAGCGTGTCGAGCAGGGCCCGGATCTCCCCGTCCGCCACCTTCCGCCCGGCCGGGATCTCCAGGGCCAGGACCGCCGCGCCCGGACCGGCCGGGTCCAGGGAGAACGACGCGAATCCCAGTTTCGCCAGGCCGTCCACCAGGGGGGAATTTTCCGGGTCGGCCAGCCAGCCCATGGCCAGTTCCCAGGACTTCCGGCCGGGAGCGGCCGGGGCCGGGGCAGGCAGGGCGACCAGGAGGCGCCCCGTGGCGGCGGTGACCGGTATCCGCTGGACGGTGCCCCGCCGGCCGAGACGGGGTTCGGTTTCATGCAGAGGCCCCGCCGCCGTGCCGCCCGCTTCCCGGGCCAACCGCGCCCGGATTGCCCGGAACATCTCCTCCGCCCGGAAATCGCCCACCAGCAGGAGGGTGCAGCGGGCCGGGTTGTAGAAACGGCGGTAGAAATCCATCACGGCATCCCGGGGGATCGTGCGGATCGAATCCTCCGTGCCCAGGGCCGGCCGGCCGAGGGGAGAGTCGCCGTACCAGCCCCGGGCCGCGGCGTCCTCCAGCGCCCGGTAAGGCGAGAGGGCGCCCTGGGCCATCTCCTCCAGCACGATTCCCCGCTCCTTCTCGAACTTGTCCGCGGGCAGCGCCGAGTGGAACAGCATGTCCAACTGCAGGTCGAGGGCCTGGGGAAAGGCCTCGATGGGGGCGTACATCAGGAAGCAGACGGAATCGTCCCGGGTGAAAGCGTTGTGGTAGACGCCGAGCAGGTCCAGTTCTTCGTAGAGGCGCTTCTGGTCCCGGCGTTCCGTGCCGTTGAAGATCAGGTGCTCCAGGAAGTGGCTCAGGCCGCAGGTGGACGCGGTCTCCTCCCTCCGCCCGGCCCGTACGACGAAGTAGGAGGCCACGGCCGGGTTGGCGTGGTCTTCCACCAGGATGACGGAAAGCCCGTTGTCCAGGTGCCGGACCAGGGGGGCGCCCGGGGCCGGGACGGCCGAAAAGGCGGCCCAGGCAGCGGCGAGGATGACGGCGATGAGAATCAGGACCCGCATGGATGCCTCCGAAAACAGCGGTTCCGGAATTGTATCCGAAGCCGGCCGGGGCCTCAACGGCAAAAGTCGCCGCCCCTGGCGGGGGCCTCCGGGAGACGGTTTTCGCCTATCATCTTTTTTAACTATGCTTTATTAGATTTTTCGCCTTTGGCACAACCGTTGCGACAAATTTTCCGATTTCGCGCTGGCGGGAGGCCAAATGAAAGTCGAAAACAGCTTGTTCAACCCGGCCGGACCCCTTTCGCTGGACAGCAAGAGCAGCACGGGCGGCGGGAATTTCGGCGCCGTACTGGCGAGCTACCTGGCGAAGCGGTCCCTGATGGAGGAAGAAATCGCGACGGATTCGGCACGCGACGCGGGCCGCGCGCAGCGCTCCGCGCAACGGGCGGCCACGGAGCCCGGCACGCTCGCGCCCAGCCGGAAGAGCACCGCCCGGCCCCGTCCGGAAAAGCGCCAGGCCGCTTCCCCCGCCGACAAGGAAGCGGACGAGCCGCGCGAGCCCGCACCGGCGTCCGCGGAGCGGTCCGCCGGCACCGAAACCGCCGGGAAAACCGGCAGGAACTCTGAACGGAGAGAGGAGAAACCCGCAGAAGAAGCGAAAGCGGGCCAGTCCGCCCCGGCAGGCGGAGAAAATGCCGCGGTCCGCCAGGCGGCCGGGGAAACGGCGGCGGAAGCCGTCGCCGCCCAGGCGCAGAAGCCCGCCGGCGAAGTTCCCGGGACACCCGGAACCCCCGCCGAAACCCTCACCGCGGAGCAGGCCGCGGCATTCAGGGCGCTGCCGGAAAGCGCGCAGCAGCAACCCGTGTCGGACGGCTTTCCGCTGCCGGCCGGACCGGAAAACGCCCAGGCCGCCGGGGGGACAGATTTTCCCTCCGGGGGAAAAAATTGCATCCCGGCCGAGAAGGCCCCCTCCTGGCAGGAAGCGATGGCCGAAGCCCTCCAGTCTGAAACCTCAACGGAGACTTCAGCGGAAACATCAACGGAAATTTCCAACGCAGAAGGAAAACTCCCCGCCGCCGACACCGCGCCGGCGGAAGCGAAGACGACCCCGACCGCCATGGAAGCGCCGGGAGAAGGGAAAGCCTTCCCGCCGGGGGAAGCCCGGCCGGCCGGCCCGGAGGCCGCCGATGTCGTCGCGGCGGATCAGAACGCTGGCGAGACCCCTTCGCCGCAGGACAAGGCGAGCGCGGCGGGAATGGTGGAAGAAACCGCGAGATCGGCCGAAACCGGGGAAGCGAGCACCCTGCCCGGCCCGTCAACCCGCGAGAAGGCGGCGGAGCCCACCGCTCAGCCCGCCGTCCAGGACCAGCCGACCACGGCGGTGGAAGCAGCGGAATATTCGTCCGGCGGTCATCCGGACACCGCGGCCGGCGGAAACGCGGATCAGGGCCTTTCCCACGGCCGGGCCGCCGCCCAACCCGCCCAGGGCCAGGAGGCGCGGGCCCACACGGCCAAAGGCGCGGAGCCCGCTTTCCGCAACGCCCTCGGAGAAGCGGTGGGCGGCAACGGGTCTTTCGAGACGAAAAGCTCCGCGTCCACCGGCAGCCCGCACGAAGCCGCCGCCACCCTGAAGGCCGCCCGGTTGCCCGGCGAGGAAGCCTTCCCCGCCAAGGCGACGACGCCCGCCACCAGGATCGTGGACATGGACTTCGTGTCGGAGTCGAAGGAACGCCTCAAGGTGCAGCTGGAATGGTCCCGGGACGGCGTGAAGGGGATGATCGTGACCGAATCCGCCCAGGCCAGGTCCGATCTCTCGGGCAACATGGAAGACCTGCGCCGCCGGCTGGAGCAGGCCGGGGTGACGGTGCTGGACCTGGACGTGGCCATGGCCGGCCAGCAAGGGTCGGGCGACCGGCAGGTCGGCACCGGGTCCGGCGACGAAGGGTCAGCGTCGCGCGGTTCGCACGGCCAGGGGGGCAACGCCCGCGCCGGGCGCCCGATTCCCGAGGTCATGCTGCCCGAGACCGGCCTGAAGCTGGGGGCCTCGGTCTCCTGGATCGCGTAGATTCAAGGCGGCCCGGCGGCCTCGGCGGCCGACCGGGCCCCCGCCGCCCTCCCGGGGAGAGGGGGCGGTCACAGGGCGCGATCGCCGTACCAGGTCTCGTAGTAGGTCAGGTACTCGCCGGATCGGACCGCCTCGCACCAATCCCGGTGGGCGACGTACCACTCCACCGTCCGCCGCAGCCCTTCCTCGAGCGTGACCGAGGGCGTCCAGCCCAGTTCGGTCCGGATCCTCGAAAAGTCGATGGCGTAACGGAAGTCGTGGCCGGGACGGTCCTTGACGAAGGCGATCAATTCCCGGCAGGACGAGCGCCCCGCCGGGGTCAGCCCCAGACTGTCCACCAACCCGCAGACTGTTTCCACGATATGCAGGTTGGAACGCTCGGCCGCCCCGCCGATGTTGTAGGTCCGCCCCGCTTCGCCCCGGCGCAGGACCCGGTCGATGGCCGAGCAGTGGTCGTCGACGAAGAGCCAGTCCCGCACGTTCTCGCCCTTCCCGTAGACAGGCAGGGCACGGCCGGAAACGGCGTTGAGGATCATGAGCGGGATCAGCTTCTCCGGGAACTGGTAGGGCCCGTAGTTGTTGGAGCAGTTGGTGATGGTGACGTCCATCCCGTAGGTGCGGCGCCAGGCGCGCACCAGGTGGTCCGAGGAGGCCTTCGAGGCCGAGTAGGGGCTGGAGGGGTCGTAGGGCGTCTCCTCGGTGAAAGCCCCCTCCGCGCCCAGGCTGCCGTACACCTCGTCGGTGGAGACATGGTGGAAGCGGGTGGCGGTCTCACCCGCCCATGCTTGCCGGCAGGCTTCCAGCAGGCGCAGCGTTCCCAGCACGTTGGTGGCCACGAAGAGTTCCGGCCCCAGGATGGAGCGGTCCACGTGGCTTTCCGCCGCGAAATGGACGACGCAGTCGATCCCGTTTTCTTCCAACAGGCGGCGGACGGCCGAAAAGTCGGCGATATCCCCGCGCACGAAATGGTGGCGCCCCGTCCCCTGCGCTCCGTGGACTCTCTCCATGTCGGCGAAGGAGGCCGGGTTGCCGGCGTAGGTGAGCTTGTCCAGGTTCCAGACCTGCGTGTCGGCGTGCTCGTCCAGCATGTAGCGGACGAAATTGCTGCCGATGAAACCCGCCCCGCCCGTCACCAGCAGGCGGCGGGGATGGAATCGGTCGCCCGTGGGCATTCTTTCCTCCTCGGATCAGGCGCCAGCCCCCGCCGCGCCGCCAGGGCCGCGGCGGCCGGACTCACTCCTGGAAAGCGTACTTCTTCTTCTTGGGCGTCGGCTGCCCCGGCTGGCCGGCCGGGTTCATGCCGCCGCGGTACTGCCCCTCCATGACGTAGAAGCGTTTCCCGGCCAGGGCGCCGCGGTACACGTCGGCGGGCGAGACGCGGTACTGCCCGGCCAGCATGTGGGCATTGGCCAGGTAGACCAGGTCGTTGTCCTGGAACTGCAGCGAGGACCAACGCTCCCGGGGATAGCCGAGGTAGCCGTAGCGGTCCCCGAAGGCGCTCACGTCGCCCCCCTCCATGGCCAGGTAGTAAGCGTCCGGCCCCAGCCCGTAGTGGCGGGAAACGTCCATCCAGGAGCGGTGCCCCTGGCGGTACCGCGCGATGTCGTTCGGGTTACAGTGAGCGCGGGAGGCGATGAAGAAGAGGACCGGCAGCTCGTCTTCCAGGATGCCCATCTCCCGGATGCCGACGACGTCGTTGTAGCCGTACCCATAGTAATTCCCCACCAGGCTGAAATAGGCCTGGTACTCGGTCCACGGGTTCAGCCCGTGCTTCCCGCCGATCTGGGCGCTTGCGGCCCCGGCCAGGGCCACGCCGAGCACGGCCGGCAGGATCATGCTCGTCAAGGTTCGTTTCATATCCGACCTCCTGAACAGGAAATCCCCCCTTTTCGACGCCGCGGGCGCCGGCGGGGTTCACGGCTCGTTCCGGAACATCCGGCCGAACGCCAACAGCAGGGCCACGACCGGGGCGACCAGCACGCAGGACAAGTAGAGGATCTGCGGATCGACGAAGCTCTCCGACTGGATGGGCAGGCCGAACATCTTCAGGGTGGCCGGGGCGAGCACGATCTGCAGGCCGGGCACCAGGATCAGGTTGAAGGCCAGGGCCAGCAGTTCCATCCAGAACAGGGAACGCCACAGGTTCCGGTTGAAGGCCATCAGGGTCTTCGTCTTCAGCATCCGGGGCTGCATCTGCTCCAGTTCCGCGACGCCGGCCCCGACATCCGCCAGCAGGGCGTCGATCTCCTTCTTGCCGGTCACGGCCATGCTCTGCAGCTTCTGCTGCCCCCGGACGATCTTTTCGTTCATCTCGGCCAGGCCGCTGCCGAAACCGGGGTAGATCGTCCTGTGCGGGTAGGTTTCCCAGAAGGCGTAAAAGGGCAGTATCTTCTGCTGAGCCAGGGAAAGTTCGCCCAGGGCCCGCTCGATGCACCTCCGCATCACCGTCTTCAGTTCGTCGGAAAGCGCTTCCGCCTTGGGCGGAACCCGGACCACCTCGTTCCAGGCGTAGCGGGCCCGCTCGGCCTCGAGGGCCTCGAGCTTCTCCTTGTAGGAACGGTATTCCGCCGACTCCGGCGTCAGCCAGTCCACCAGCCCGTTCAGGGTGGTCCTGGCGCTGTTCAGCTCCTCGGCCGCCAGCCGGCGCAAGTTCGCGTAGATGAGGGTGAAAACGCCGCTGACGATGGGCTGGATGCCCACCATGAGGGGGTCTGCCAGCATGCGGACGGCCAGGGAGGGGTCCCCCCGGAAGAACTTGCGCAGGTCCCCGGCGAACGAGTCGGGGCGTTCCACGGTGGAATAGATCTGGAATCGCCGGTAGGTCCCATCCTCGCAGTCGTACATTTCCTTGAGGATTTCCCCCACCTGGGTGTTGGCCTCCTGCGTTTGGCCGAGGAGATGGAGGCACCGGGACAGCAGCAGGCGGGCGTAAATCCGCTCGGCTTCATTCTCGGCGCAGGCCAGGGCCTCCTCCAGGTAGGGGAGCATCGCCTCTTCGGAATCCTCCTCCAGGGCGATGAAGGCCTGGCAAACGTAAACAAAGAGGGGCGACACGTCCAGGGACTGCGTGCTGTCCTCCAAAACATCCATGGCGTGGTCCAGGTTGCCGACGCGGAGACTGTCCATGACCAGGCGGAAGCGCGCCGACCCTTCCGGTTTGGTCGGAACCGTGGCCTGGGAACCGGGCCACTTGAGCATCGGGCTTTCGGCCAGGGTCCGCATGAACCGGTGCTGCAGCGCCCGGTTCGTGTCGAAAAAGGCGACGTAGGCCATGAGGGTTTCGTCCCGCCGGATGTCCAGGGGGGTGATCCCCGTCTCCAGGCGATCGTTCAGCTCGGAGGCGGCCTGGAAGGACTTGGCGAGCAGGAAGTCGATACGGGGAAAAGCGTAGTTCCCGATCAGGTCGAGGGCGTTGTACTCCATTCCCAGGTGCCGGGAGGGGCAGTCGGCCGCGGCGTGAGCGGTCATCCCGCAATAGAAGCACTGGCGTTCCGCCTCGGGATCCAGGAACAGCTTCACCGACGGCAGGAGGGCGAGCACAGCGCCGGGAGGCATCTGGGAGGGGGCGAGGGAGAAGTAGCTGTTGTTCTGCCAGACGATGGGATAGGAGTCGCGGATGTCGGCGGGCACGTTCTGTTCCCACTCCATCAGGAAGGTCCGGGCGACCTTCAGCAGGAAGGGGGACAGTTCGGCTGCGAATGGCAGGCTGCCGTCCCGCTCGAAGGCCGGCCGGGTCGACTCCAGGACGAACGCCTGCAGGGGCAGCGGGCCCTCGCGTTCGGCGCTCCAGGCCAATAGAGCCCGCACGGCCTCCAGGACGGCGAACCAGGACGTGATGGCGTCGGCCAGGAACTCGATCTTGACGATGTCGACCGGTTCCAGCCCCTCCTGCACTTCTCCGCCGCGCGAGCGGAAGGTTTCGCGCAGGCGTTCCCGCACTTCCTTCAGGCGGTCGAAGAACCTCTCCGACAGCGGCGTTTCCAGATAATGGACATGGATGAACATGCGCGCTCTTTACTCCCGGGGTTCTTCTTCCGCGTCTTCTGGCGCAGAAAGCGGGTCCCGGAGGTTGGCCCCGGGTTCCAGTTCGGGGAAGATCCGCCCGAGCACGGGCCGGAGCTGCTCGATCCCCGAGAAGCATTCCCGGGCGAAAAGGAGGAACGCCGAAACGACGGCATCGTCGAACTGGCTGCCACTGCAGCGGTGAATCTCGTTGACCGCCATGGAAACCGGGCGGGCCGAACGGTAGGGGCGGTCCGAAGTCATGGCGTCGAAGGAGTCCGCCACCGCCAGGACCCGTGCCCCGATGGGGATCTCGTTCCCCTTCAGCCCGTCAGGCCGACCCTTCCCGTCCCACCGTTCGTGGTGGTACTTGACGTAGTCGACGATCTCGCTGTCCCGGAAGATCGGGTAGAGGATCTTGGCGCTCAGGATCGTGTGGTCGATGATGTGCACGTACTCCTCGTCCGTCAGCGTATCCGTCTTGCCCAGGACGCTCTCCCGCACGCCGATCTTCCCGATGTCGTGGAGCAGGCCGGCCAGGTGGATCTTGTGCGTGATCTCGATGGGGAGGTCCATCTTCCTGGCGATCTCCACGGCGTAGCAGGTGACGCGCCGCGAATGGCCCTCGGTGTACTTGTCCTTCGCCTCGAGCGCCGAGACCAGCGACTTGATGGCGTCGATGTAGAGGTTCTCGATTTCCCTGGCCCGGGCCTTGAGCTGCTCCTCGAGCGACTGCCGGTACTCCCGGTTTTTCAGGACCAGGGTCCGCTTCTCCAGGGCCCGCTCGGCGGCGATGCAGACCTCGTCCAGGTTGAAGGGCTTGGTTATGTAGTCGCTGGCCCCCAGTTTCAAGGTTTCCACGGCGATGTTGATGTCGTTGACGGCCGTGATCATGATGACGGCCATGTCGGGCTGGGTGCGGCGCACCTCCTTCAGGAGTTCGAGCCCGCTCATGCCCGGCATCCGGATGTCGGTGATCATCAGGTCGAAGCTGGACCCGCTCTGTATGTATTCCAGGGCGGTGACTCCGTTGGGAACCGTCGTGCACCGGTACCCTTCCTCGGTCAGCCGCCAGGAGAGGATTTCCCGCACGCTCGGTTCGTCTTCGACTATCAGGATGCTGTTCGCCATCTCAGGGCACGCTCCAGAACGGGTGATCCAGAAGAACGAAGCGATGGTGCTCGGTGGTCATCGCCTTCATGCGTTGCAGTTTCGAAAGGGTCCGGCTCACTGTTTCGCGAGACACGCCCACCATCTCGGAAATCTCCTGGTGCGTGATTCTCACGCTGAGGGCGACGCCGTCAGGCCTCTGCCGCCCGTCTTCCTCGGCGAAATTCAGCAATAGCTGCTTGATGCGCTGCCCGGCCTCATTGTACTTCAAAACCTGGATGGTCTTCCACGCCCTCCGCAGCGTCCCGCACATCTGGATCAGCAAATTCTCCACGAAGCGGCGGTTCTTCATCAGCACGGTTTCAAAATTGTGCTTGGAAATGCAGATGATCCGGCAGTCCTCCTTGGCCGTGACCCGTGCGGGGGTGCTCTTGCCGTCCAGCATGGACATCTCGCCGAACGTGTCGCCGGAACAGTGGATGGCCAGGATGTTCTCCTTCCCGTCGGGAGCGCTCTGGATCACCTTCAGTTCGCCGTATTTCACGACGTACACGATTTTCCCGGCGTCCTCCTCGTAGAAAACCACCTGGTTCTTCTTGAAATCGCGCTCCAGGAAGATGGAGCGCATGGCTTCCAGCTCTTCCAGGGACAGCGTCTTGAAAAGGTTCACCCGCTGAAGGAATGTGATATACGCCATGCTCCCCTCCCGGCCCCGGCCTTCCGAAGAGGGAACGGCCCCGGGCCTCTGCCGGTGATGCGCACGGAACCGCCGGAAAGCGCTGGACACTGTATTCAGAACGATCGGGGTTTGTGCCTCACGTCACACCACTGATCCCCATTGTAAGGTAGTTTTGCCCCATCGCTGCAACTGTTTTTCAGGAATTTTGTGGGCCGGGGTCACGCTCCCCGGCCAGGCGGACCAGTGCCGCCAGGAACGTTTCGGCCTCCCGTTCCGCCACCGGGTCCAGCCGGGTCGCCCGCAGCGGCTCCTTGATTCCGGCATCCGCCCGGGCGTATGCCGGCCAGCCGCGGCAGGCGTCGTCCCCGTGCAGGAAGAAAGCCACGCCCAGCGGGGTACGGCAGGGGAAAAGGGCCTGTTCCGCGATCCAGAAAGCCAGCGGGCAGACCTCCATGACGAAGGGCGCCGCCTCCCCCGCGGCGGCCTGGCGGGCCAGTTCCTGCCGCCAGTGGCGAGCCATCTGGAGCTCGTCCAGCATCACCAGGGACCGCAGGCGGAGGTTCTCCCACTCGCCTTCCACCTCGGCCCGGAAGCGGCCGATCCGGCACGCCCCCCCCTCCCCGCAGATCCCCGTCCGTGCCCGGCGGGCCACGGTGCAGTCCGGGTTGAACCGTCGCTGCACGCCCCCGTCCCGCGTGCGAGGCTCGCCGCAGGCGCAGCGCACCGGTTTCTGGCAGTAGCCGAACATCCAGAGCACTTCGGGCTTGTGCGGCCGGAGGCCCCCCTTCCAGGCGGCGATCTCCCCGGCAATCCTCTCCAGCAGCGCCGCCGGGGACGCCACCCCGACACAGCGACCGAAGGCGGCGTCCCGGGAATGCCGGCGGGCCCGCCAGGCATTCCGGCCCGCCGTGAACGGATGGCGGAGCAGGGGCAGCAGCAGCGCCGCCAGGACGCGGGGGCGGAGCAGCATCCGCAACGGGAAGTGCGAACGGCATCGCATTCGGCACAGAATTCCGGGTTTTCGCTGAAACATTTCCACCGATCGCTGCTCCAAGATAGGGGGCGTTTCCGAGCCGGGAAAAAACCGTTGCCCCCGGCTTCGAATCCAGTATAGAATCCCGGCTGAGAATTCTACCTGATCGGGGAGGGCATATGAAGAGAGTCATCGCAGGTTTTGTCACCATGCTGTTCGTGTTGGCCGCGGGGGCGTTCCTGATGGCCGAGAAACCGCTGCTCGGCATCAAGACGTTCGAAAACCCGCCGAACTACGCCAATTCCACCATCGGCACCGGCCTGACGGACCTGTTCACCACCGAACTCCACAAGACCGGCAAGTACCGCATCATCGAGCGCGCCCAGGCCGACACGCTCACCGACGAGGTCGACTTCGGCAAGTCCGGGTACGTGGAGCAGAAGACCGCCGTCCGCAAAGGGCACATCAAGGGCGTGGAATACTACTTCATGGCCAAGGTCACCAACTTCGGGGCCAAGCAGCAGAAAGTCGGCGGCGGCGGCTACGGCGGCGGCGGCTGGGGCGGCGTCGTGGCCGGCATCGGCTACAAGAAGGACGAGGCCTACGTGCGCATCGACTACCGCATCGTCGACGCCACCAGCGGCGAGGTGATCGACGCCGACTTCGGCGAGGGCACCTACGCCAAGAAGGGCATCAGCTTCGGCGGGGGCAACTGGTCCGGCGGCGGCTCCTTCGACTTCAGCTCCAGCGAGTTCCTCGAGAGCATGGTGGGCAAGGCGACCATGATGGCCCTGAACAACGTGGTGGCCAAGATGGACCACAAATTCATCACCAAGCACGAGTCCCGCGCCGACGAACTCCGCCAGGAGCAGGCCGACGCCCAGCGCGACCAGATGGAAGCCATGAAGCGCGAGCCCGGCTCCATCCTGGCCAAGGTGTCGGACACCGTCGTGATCGTGGACATGGGTTCGGCCAAGGGCTTCAAGGCGGGCGACCGCCTGGCCGTCATCGTGTCGGTGGACACCAAGAACTCCGCCGGCCAGGTGGTCTACTCCGAGGAAAAGGAAGTCGGGGCCATCGAACTCTTCGAAGTTCAGCCCGACCGCTCGAAGGCCAACATCGTCTCCGGCCGGGCCGCCGAGGGGAACACCGTCAAACTGAAATAGCCTGGCTCCCGCCAGCGTTCCGACCACCGCCTCCCCCCGGAGGCGGTTTTTTTTGGGGAATTCGTTGCCGGGACCCATCCGTTTCTGGGATAATGAGGGGCGACCCGCAAAAAGAACCTCACAGGAGCAAAAAGTTGACCCCGACCCCTTCCCACGACTTCGAGACCCTGGATAACTGCTTCCCTTTTCCCGACAATCCCTGCCTCGTCTCCGTGGAAGAGCTGGCCCGCCTGCAGAAGATGGAAAGCATCGTGCTGCTGGACACCCGCAACCCCGAAGAATACGCCGAAGACCACATTCCGGGCGCCGTCAACGTCTACGACGTCTTCACCTACCTGTCCACCCCCGAAAACGGCGGCTACGAGGCCATGCGCCAGCATTTCGCCCGCCTCTTCGGGCAAGCGGGCGTGGACGGCTCCCAGTGGGTGGTCGTGTACGAGGACGCCATGGACAACGGGTACGGGCGCTCCTGCCGGGGCTGGTTCATCCTGCGGCACCTCGGGTTGGAACGCGTGCGGGTTCTCCACGGCGGCTACCTGGCCTGGCTGCTCAAGGACATGCCCGTCACCCCCGCCCTTCCCGGCCCCACGCCGGTGGAGTGCCCGGTCCATCCGGACCATTCCGTCATCGTGTCCGCCGAAGAGATGCTGTCGGCCCTGGACGACCCCGACATCGTCAAGCTCGACGGCCGGGACCGCTCCGAGTGGGTGGGCTCGACTTCCTCGCCCTACAGCACCGACTTCGCCCCCCGGAAAGGGCGCATCCCCAACTCGGTGTGGATCGAGTGGTTCCGGCTGATGTACACCGACCGCTCGGGCGTCACCTGGTTCAAGACCCCGGCGGAATTGCGGGCCCTGTTCGCCGAAGTGGGCATCACGCCCAGCAGCACGGTCTACCTGTACTGTTTCAAGGGAGCCCGAACATCCACCCTGTTCATCGCCCTGAAACTGGCCGGCGTGGAGAAAGTGCGGAACTACTTCGGCTCCTGGAACGAGTGGTCCCGCAACCCCTCCCTGCCCATCGAGACGGGCTACCCCCGCCCCCGGCCGGCCCACTGGGCCCCTTTCCCCAAGACGCGGGAGTGACCCGGGGACATTTTTCCCCTGACATGGGGCAGCCAGGCCAAAGCGGGGGAGCGGAAGCTCGCCCCGCGACGGAAGGCGCCCGCACCGGGCAGCCCCCCCGACACGCGAACCTCCCCGCCTGTTTGCTCTTGTGGCGACAATTCAACCGTTCAACGGAAAGACAAGGCGGGCGTTGCGCTCCGCCGCCTGCGCCACCACGGCGGCGCATTCCCCGCGGTGGGCGGCCAGGGCGGCCAGCACCTCCATGGCGTGGGCCGGCTCCACTTCGGAGGCGGGCGTCGAGGCCGTGGCGATGGCCGGCGCATCCGTCTCCACCAGGAACCGGTCGACGGAGACTTCCCGCGCGCACTGGTGGTACCGCCGGGCGTTCGGCCGCGTGAGGGCGCCGGCGAACCCCACGAAGACGCCCAGGGGCAAGAACCGCTGCAGCCAGCCCGGACCGCCGGAAAACGAGTGCAGCACCACGGCGCTGCGGCGGGGACGGGCGGCCAGGATTTCGAACATCTTCTCGAAGGCGCCCCGGCAGTGGACCAGCGCGGGCAGCCCCCGCTCCTCCGCCACGACGAGCTGGCGCAGGAAGACGCCCACCTGGACATCCGGGGGAGGGAGCCCGGGGGAGAAGTCCAGGCCGATCTCCCCGACGGCCACCGCCTCCGGGTGGCGGTCCAGGCAGCGCTCCAGGGATGGGGCCGCCGCGAAGCGGTGGGCGTACCAGGGATGAATCCCGTACGCGGGCAACGCGAAGCCCGGCCAGGCCGCGGAAACTTGTTCCGTAACCGGGAAGGACTCGGGATCATAGGCGGGTACCACGCAGGCCGTGACCCCGGCCGACCGGGCCCTCTCCACCACGGCTTCCAGCCGGCCGGAGAAGGCGGGGTCGTTCAGGTGCGCGTGGGTGTCGATCACGGCGAGGCGGCTAGTCCACCGTGATCGACTTGCTGACGTTCTTGGGCACGTCGGGGTGGACGCCGTGCATGGGTATTTTCAGACGGTTCAGGAATTTCATTTTCTTGACGCTCATCTCCAGGGCCAGGATCTGCATGGCCGTCATGGCCGCGATGGGGTAGGCCAGCTCGCTGCCGGTGCGGGGCAGCTCGATGTAGGCGCAGACGTAGTCCTGGGTGTCGGCCGGAGGCCGCTCACAGGTCCGGCGCAACTCGGCGTTCTCCTCGGCGATGACGAAGATGGAGGACCCGCGGATCTTGTGGGTGTTGATCTGGGAGATGGTCAGGGCGACGTCCCGCTCCGTCGGGGGCGTCAGGAAGATCAGGGGGTAGTCGGAGAAGAGGTGCTCGTAGAACTCCTGCCGGGCAACGTGCCCGAACACCTCTTCCTCCCGGGACTCCAGGTGGAAGGGCCGGGCCCCCTTCACCATCTGTTCCTCCACGGCTTCGGCGATGGCCTCCAGGGAGCGGCCGCCGTCCTCCATCTCCTGGGCGGTGTGGACCACCATCTGCCGGAACTGGGAGACGCCCGCCTGCAGTTCGCGGAGGCCGAAGGTGAAGTTCTTCCCGAGAATGGTGTTCGGGCCGTGCTTGAACTCCGACGCCTCCATGCCCTCGGCGTGGTTGAGCACCACTTCGCGGATCTTCAGCGCCGCTTCCCGGGCCAGGCCGACGTTGCCCGTGGACAGCACGTGCAGCGACGGAGCCAGGCAGATCTCCCCGGCCAGCTCGCGCACGGGCAGCCGGACCGACTTCTCGGTCTCCTCGATGAGCTGGGGCACCTGCTGGAACAGGCGCCTGGCGCGGTGGTAGGCGCCGTCCGCCTTCCCGCGCAGCTCCACGCACTTCAGGGCCACACCGAAGAGGAGCAGCACCTGGTTGGTGAAGCTCTTGGTGGCGGGCACGGCGATCTCGGGGCCGCACAGGATCGGCAGGTAGAAATCGCACTTCTCCTGGGCCAGGGTGGAGTTGACGTTGTTTACCACCATCAGGCGGGAGATCCCCTTGGCCTGGGCGCCCAGGCTGTTGGCGATGTCCACCAGGTCCTTGGTCTCGCCGCTCTGGGACATGCCGATGAAGAGGTCCCCGTCCGACAGCGAGTTCAGCACCTCGCTGCGGAACTCGCCCGGCAGGCGGCAATCCACGGAGATCCCGGCCACCTTGTTGAGGATCATGGAGCCGATGCGGGCCGCGTTGTACGACGAGCCGCAGGCGACCAGGCAGATCTTGTGCCCGCGGTGGGCTTCCACCACGCCGGCGAACTTCTCCGCCCAATTGGAGAGAGAGTACTGGTGCTTGTAGAGGAAGAGGGCGTCCACCAGGACCAGCGCGTCGCGCCACTTGCCGCCCGCCATGCGGTGCACGTCCTGCAGGAAGCCCTCCTCGGAGGAGGCGAACATCCTGGCCTCGCTGGAGCGGCCCAGGTAGACGGAGAAGGCGCCCGAGGCGTCGACGGCCTGCTTCAGCGACCGGAAATCCTCCCCTTCGAAAATGGCGCCGACCTTTTCCCGCAGGGTTTCGGCATCGGTCTCGAAGGTGCACTGGCGGACGGCCTGGCGCACGGCGAAAGCCAGGTCGCGGTGGGCGTCCAGCACGGCGAACAACTCCGCCTTGGCGCTCTTGACCGGATAGAAGATGTTGATCAGTTCCCGGGCGGCTTCCGCCTGGGAGGCGATTTCCTGCTCCATGAAAAACTGGTAGGGCTGGTGGAGAACCGTGTCGCGGTTGCGCAGCTTGGAGCGTTTGGGGGCGCGGCGGCCGTCCTTCAGGGAGGCGTCCGTCATGGAGTAGACGGTCCAGTCCTCCGCCGTGAAATGGATGAACTCGCCCTCGGAGAGGGGCACCAGCACGCGCGTCCGGCTCAGCACCGCCGAGAGGTCCGAGGAGGCCAGGAGGTAGGCGCCGCCGTTCGGGTCCGTTCCCTTCCCGATGTAGAGGGAGCTGCCGCACTTGAGGGCGAAGAGCTCCTCGGTGACGGGGTCGGCCACCACGGCCGCGTAGGAACCGCGGATCTTCTTCCCGCCCGAGCGGATGGCCCGGATCATGCAGTCCCGCCGGAAGTCCCGGTCCATCCGCTTTCCGGCCGGGCCGGCTTCCAGGTTGAGGAAGAAGAAGTGCTCCACCACGTGGACCAGCATCTCGCCGTCGTTGTCGCTGAGCACCACGTGCCCCTCGAGGCGGAGCTCGTCCTTGAGGGCGTCGCAGTTGGTGATGTTGCCGTTGTGGGCGCCGTAGATGCGCTCCTTGCACTGCACCAGGTGGGGCTGGGCGTTGACGTCGTCCACGACGCCGAAGGTGGCCCAGCGGACCTGCCCGCAGAACAGGCGCCCGCCGTAGGTCTCGAACTCCATGTCGCGCACCACCCGCGAGGGGGCGCCCACCGATTTCTTGAGGGTGATGGAGCCATCCTCGTCCTGGATGCACATGCCGGTGGAATCGTAGCCGCGATACTCCAGCTTCTCCAGCAACCGCGAGGCGATTTCGCCGAGGGTGGGCGTGCGCTTCGCGCAGATCATCCCGAGCACCCCGCAACCCACGCCGGGGAGGGGCAGGGCGAAGGGGATGCGCACCCGAACGCGGGACATTTTCTGCAATACCTTCCTGATCAGCTGCATGTGATTTTCCTTTGCCCGGGCCCCGCGTCTTCCTGGCGAAGAGCGGCAACCGGAGACCTTGAATTTCCCTTTTCCGTCGGCAGCGGCACCCGCCTGTCGGACGCGGGCCGCAACAACGCCGGGACGAGGCGGTGCCGGAGGTTTCCCGCTGGCCCTGGGTCCGAAACGCGCCCTACTTTACTATCCGGTTGCGCTTCCGTCAACGGTTTGTGCGGCCCCGCGTCAAGCGCGCCACCGTCGCCAGACCAGCAGGGCGCAGAGCACGCCGGAGGCCACGGCAGCGACGGTTTCCAGCCAGGCCGCCCCCCCCGAATCCGGGGCAGCGGCCGCCCCCTCCAGGGGCGGGCCTTCGCTGGCCCCGGCGGCGTCGCGGACCTCGGACAGGGGGGGTTCCAGGACGGGGGGCGACGGGACCGGCGCCCTTCCAGCCGGCCGGGGCAAGCCGGACGGCGAAACGGGTTCGAAGCCGGACAGGCCTCCCGCCCCTTCACCCGGCTGGGGTTCCGCAGCGGGAACGGAAGCCGGGGGGAAGGTCCCCTCGGCCGGCAGGACCCGGACAACGGGCTGGTGGCTCGATGTGAAAATCAGCGACCCCAGGTCCAGCCGGACCCTCGGCAGCAGGAATTCACCGGGCCGGGCGGCCCGGTAGGCCAGGGCGAAAGCCTTCTCGTTCTCCCCGGTCACCTCCCGCACTTCCCCCGGCGGTTCCTGGCCCAGCCGGAAAAGGGGCTCCAGGCCGGACGGGGCGGGCCCCACCGCCAGCAGCCGGGCCGCCTGGCAGCCGGGTCCGACGAGGTGCACCACCAGGGCCGCCTCCTCCCCCACCCGGATCTCGGCCGGGCGGGCGTAGATCCGGACGGCGGGCATTTCCGCCGCCGCCCAGGAGGCCCCCGCCCAGAAGGCGAGGACGGCCAGCCGCAACCTGGCCGAAATGAGCGGCCGGCCGACGGGATGAACGATCGCGCGCGCAGGGCTTTCGGAGCGAGGCATGGAACTCCTTCGTCAGCGACCCGTCGGCAGCAGGTCCAGAACCGCCGCGGTCATGGCCTTGACGCCCGTCCGGAAGACCGGGGCGAAGGCCGGGGCGAAAGCCGAATTGTGCAGGGGCGGCCGGTGCCCCCCGGAAGCGGCGGGCGCCGCGGCGCCCAGCCAGAACATGGCGATCCTGACCTTGTCCGGCGTGCGGCCGTACCGGCCGAAATCCTCCCCGACGGTGGCCGGGGCCACCGGGACGATGCGCCCCTCCCCCAGCACCCGGCCCATGGAAGCGGAAGCCCGCTGGACCAGGGACGCATCGTTGAGCAGCGGGGGGGTGGCGCCTTCCAGCTCGGTAACCTTCGGCCAGCGGTTCTCGTCCAGGCCGGCGGAAATGGCCAGGCCTCGCGTGATCCGTTCGAGGGCCTGCAGGATGCGTTCCCGGACGCCATCTTCGAAATACCGCACCGTGAGCTGCAAATCGACGAAGTCGGGGATGATGTTGTGGCGGCTGCCCCCGTGGATGGACCCCACGGTGACGACGGCGGGCTTCAGCGGGTCGAGCTCCCGGCTGACGATGGTCTGGATGTCCAGCACCGTGCGGGCCGCCAGGACCACGGGGTCCACCGTCTGGTGGGGCGTGGCCCCGTGCCCGCCCTGCCCCGAGATGCGGATGTCCACCGAGGAGACGCCGGCGAAGACGGCCCCGTGGCAAAAGCCCACGGTACCGGCCTCGAGGTCGGGGTTGACGTGGAAGGCCAGCGCATAGTCCGGAACGGGGAAGCGGCGGAAGAGCCCGTCCCGCAGCATGGCCAGGGCCCCCTTGCTGACTTCCTCGGCGGGCTGGGCCACCGCCAGCAGGGTCCCTCGCCAGGAATCCTTCATCTCCGTCAGGGTCAGCAGGGTCCCCACCCACACCGCCATGTGGAGGTCGTGGCCGCAGGCGTGCATGACGGGCTGCTCACCCCCCTTCCCGTCCGGGCACGTCGTCGTGGAGGCGTGCGGCAGGCCCGTCGCCTCGAGGACGGGCAACGCGTCCATGTCCGTGCGCAGCATGACGGTGGGCCCCTCGCCGTTGCGCAGGACGCTGACCACGCCGTGGCCGCCCACCCCCGTCACGACCTCGAAGCCCATCTCCCGGAGCCTGGCCGCCATCTTGGCAGCGGTCTTGACCTCCTGCCCCGACAGTTCGGGGTGGGTGTGGAGGTCGCGGTACAGGGCTTCGCCCTTCTCCACGTAGCGCTCCACGATCTGCCCGATCTTCCCGTCGGTGTCCACCCCGGCCCGGGAAGCCACCGTGAGCAGCCCCGTCGCCGCCAGCAGCACGAATATCGTTCTCACGGCCTTCCTCCTCGGTTCGTATGATCGCGCGGCCGCCCGCCGCCCGCCGGCCCATTTAACCATAAAACGAAACGCGTGCGTCAGCATTTGCACCCGACCCGAAGCGCCCGCCCCGCATAAACCCTGTTGTATAACCTCCTTTCACGATTCCAATATTTCAGCTTGCGCATCTCCGGCGCTTTCGTATATAAGAAAGGAACAGATTGTGGCGAAGGAAAGCGCGGCATGTCATACCGGCCGACCGTACTCATTGTCGATGACATCGAAGGGAACCGCTTCATCATCCGCAAGATCCTGGGCGGCCTCTACCGGACGATCGAGGCATCCAACGGGTGGGAAGCGTTCAAGATAGCCCTCGAGGAAGTGCCCGACCTGATCCTGATGGACATCGTCATGCCGGAGATGGACGGCATCACCGCCATCCGCCGCCTGCAGGAGAACGAGAAGACCCACCGCATCCCCATTCTCGTCATCACCGCGGTCAGCGACACTTCCAAGCGCCTGGCCGCCCTGGAAAGCGGGGCCATGGACTTCATCACCAAACCTTTCGACCGGCTGGAGCTCCTGGCCCACGCGGCCTCCTACACCCGGGTTTCCATGCTCAACCGGGACTACATCCTGGCCACCCTCAACCCCCGCACGGGCCTGCCCAACGTCAAGGCCCTGGAGGGGGACCTCGAGAAGGCCAAGGCGCCCAAGCTGTTCGTGCTGAAGATCGACAACATCGACAGCATCACCCGCTTCTACGGCAACAAGATCTCCACCAGCATCGATCTGCGCATCGCCGAGATCCTGCCCCGCTTCCTCAGCCAGAAACTGTCGCTGGAGACGAAGATCTACTCGCTGGCGGAAGCGACCTTCGGGGTCCTTCTGGACGACCCGGACGGCGTGATGGGCGGCAACGGCGTGCGCCGGACCTGCGAGATCCTCTGGGAAACGCTGCGTAAACAGCGTTTCTGCTTCGACGAGAACGACTTTACCGTCGAGGTCACCATCGGGGTTTCCATGGGCGAGGGGGACGTCTTGCAGAAGGCCATGATGGCCCTGGACAGCGCCATCCTCAACAAGGTCCGCTGGTTCGTGGCGGAGGACATCCTCCCCGACATGCACCGGGAAATCGAGAACAACCTCTTCTGGCTCGGCAAGATCCGCTCCGCCCTGCAGAACGACCTCTTCACCCCCCACTTCCAGCCCATCCTGAACAACCGCACGGGCATCATCGACAAGTTCGAGTCGCTGGTGCGCATCATGAACGTGGACGGCAGCGTGATCACGCCCGACCTGTTCCTGCCCGTGGCCAAGCGGAGCAAGTACTACCAGGAGCTGACCCGGGTGATGGTCAGCAAGACGTTCAAGATCTTCGCCCACCGACGCGAGAATGTCAGCATCAACCTGTCCATGATGGACATCGAGAACGACGAGACCCGCGAATACATCCTGGGCATGATCAGCGCCCACCCGGAGGTATCCCGCCGTCTGCTCCTGGAACTGGTGGAGGAGGAGGGCAACAAGGGCTTCGACATGGTGTGGAAGTTCATCGAGGCCGTCAAGCCGAGCGGCGTGCGCATCGCCATCGACGACTTCGGCAGCGGGTACTCCAACTTCATCCGCCTGCTGGAGCTCAAGATCGATTTCCTGAAGTTGGACGGCAGCCTGGTCCGCAAGATCCTCACGGATTCGTCCTGCCACCGCTTCGTCGGGCTGATGGCCGAAATGGCCCGCCATTCGGGCATGCTGACCGTCGCCGAGTACGTCGAGACCAAGGAAATCCAGGACGAACTGGTGGCCCTGGGCGTCGACTACTCCCAGGGCTTCCACATCGGCAAGCCCACCCCCCTGGACTGAGCCGCCCCGCCCGCTCCCCCCGGTTCTCTCACGGCGGCACGGAGGCACAGGATCGCGGAGGCCGCCCCCAACGGGGAAGGGCGACGCGAGGGCGCCCCGGTGAAGCGGCCCGGCCCATCCGAAACAGCGGCAGAACGATTGCAACCATCAATCCCCCAAATAACCAGTGAGATCAGTGGTCATATTGGCGGGCGAAATTGGCAAGTCTATTCGATTTTGTTGAATTCAGGCGGGGCCGGTCACCCTCGGTGCCCTTGGTGGTACCGGTGCGGCCTGCGGGCGGTTCCTTCGCCCGGTACCCGCTCGACCTCCTTGCCGTTGCCCCGACGAAGTGATCGGGCTATACTGGATCAAATTTCGCTCGAGGAGTATCGCCATGGTGCATCGCGTCAATTTCCGTCCCGCCTCGTGGCTTTTGTTTCTGGCCCTGGGCCTGGCTGTCGCGGGGTGCGGGCCCAAGCCCCCGCAGGGGTCGGCGACGCCGGGGACCGCCGCCACCGCGGCCGCGCAGCCGGTGGCCGGCGCCGCCCCCGGGGAAACCACGCCGGCAGGGACGGCCGCGGCCGGCCAGCCGGGGGAAGCCGCCCCGGCGACCGAACCGCCTCCCCCGCCGAAGTCCATCACCCTCGCGGCGGGGACGCCCCTGGAAATCGTGCTGAACTCCTCCCTCTCCACCAAGGAGAACGCCAGCGGGCAGAGCTTCTCCGGCTCGCTGGCCAAACCCATCGGCGACGGGGAGTGGACGGCGGCCGAAAAGGGCGCCGCGGTCCAGGGGACCATCGTGGAGTCCAACCCCGGCGGCCGTGTCAAGGGTGTGGCCTTCCTGGTGCTGACCCTGGACCGGCTGACCCTGGCCGACGGGCGGACCGTCGCCCTGAATACCGATTCCTTCACCCAGAAGGCCAAGACCACCCACGGCAAGGACGCGGCCAAGATCGCCGGCGGCGCCGGGGTCGGGGCCCTCATCGGCGGCATCGCCGGCGGCGGCAAGGGTGCGGCCATCGGGGCCGTGGTGGGCGGCGGCGCCGGGACCGGCGTCGTGCTGGGCACGCGGGGCGACCCGGCCCGGCTGGCCGCCGGCACGCGCCTCGCCTTCCGCCTGCAGGAACCCCTCACCCTCACCGAACGCTGACCCGCGAAGCGGCCAGGTCTCGCGCGAAGCCGCGAAGATCGCCAAGGGGAAGGAAACGCGTAGACACTGAGCGCACGGAAGCGGCTGATTCGCGCATCGGGGGGCCGCCTGCCTCCAGCCGGCCCCTGGCCACGAAGCGTCCCCTGGTGCGGATGCCGGCAAGATGCCGGCGGTCCTTCCGTGGCGCCGACTTCACTCTGCGCGACGAATTTGCAAGCGGCAGGGACAACGCCCGAGGTCCTTCGTTCAAAGACAAACCACTGATCCCAATAATAATATATTAGTGAGATCAGTGGTTTCATTCTCCCCCTGCGCGCCTCCGCGAGCCCCCCGGGAAACGGGCACCCCCCGCCGGTCCAAAGTCATTGCCCCCCAAAGGGGAAAGAGGGCCAAGCCGCAGCCTGGCCTTTGTGACCTTTGTGCATTCGTGGTTTCTTTTTCCCTAATGATTCGCGTCAGGCCGGGAGGGCCTGGACGATGCGCACGCCGGAACTGGTGCCGAGCCGCGTGGCGCCGGCCTGGATCATCCGGACGGCGTCCTCCAGGGTCTTCACCCCGCCCGAGGCCTTGACCTGCAGGGCGCTGCCCACGGTCTGCCGCATGAGGCGGACGTCCTCCTCGGTGGCGCCGCCGGAGGCGAAGCCGGTGGAAGTCTTCACGAAGTGGGCCCCCGCCGCCTGGGACAGCCGGCAGGCCATGACCTTCTCGTCGTGCTCGAGCAGGCAGGTTTCCAGGATCACCTTGACGATGACGCCGTACTCCTCCGCCACGGCCACCACGCCGCGGATGTCCCGCTCCACGGTGGCGTGGTCGCCCGACTTCATGGCCCCGATGTTGAGCACCATGTCGATCTCCGTGGCGCCGTCGAGGATGGCCCGCCGGGTCTCGTAGGCCTTGGCGTCCGGCGGCACGGCCCCCAGCGGGAAGCCGACCACGGTGCAGGTCTTCACCGCGGAGCCGCGCAGGATGTCGGCGCAGGTGCGCACCCACTGCGAGTTGACGCAGACCGAGGCGAAGCCGTGCTGCAGGGCTTCCCGGCAGAGCCTGGTGACCTGCTCGCGGGTGGCCTCGGGCCGGAGGAGGGTGTGGTCGATCATGGAGGCCAGCCGGGCGCGGGTGAGCGCCGGCGGGGCCGCCGGCGGGGCGCAGCAGGACGGGCAGCTGCCGCCGATGCCCCGCCGGGCCAGTTCCTTCAGCACGTTGTCGGTGATTCGGTCGATGACTTGATCCAGGTCGCTCATGCCTCTCCTCGCCTATTCCTTGAAATAGCGCCGCTCGATCTCGGTGATGCGCCCGACGCGGCGCCCGTGCCGCTCTTCCCCCCACTCCGTCTCCAGCCAGGCCTTGAGGATGGCCCGCGCCTCCTCGACGGTGACGTTCTTGCCGCCCAGGGTCAGCACGTTGGCGTAGTTGTGCTCCCGGCTGTTCCGGGCCAGGGCGACGGAGCCGCACTGGGCCGCCCGGACGCCGGGGACCTTGTTGGCGACCATGCAGGAGCCGATGCCGGCGCCATCCACGATGACGCCGAGGGCCTGATGGTTCTCCGAGACGGCCCGGGCCACCTTGTGCGCGTACTCGGGGTAGTCCACCGGCGACTCGGAGTCCGTCCCGTAGTCGAAGACCGGGTAGCCCCACTCCTGCAGGAAGCCCTTCAGGGTCTCCTTCAGCCGGTATCCGCCATGATCGGCCCCCAGGGCCACGGAGGGCAGGCCGCCCTCGCCCTCTTCGCGCAGGCGCAGCCGCCGTTCCTCCGCCATCTCGCGCACCAGCGGAGTGATCAGGGTGCCGGCCCGGAGGAGAATCACCGTCCCGGGGGCCACGGTTTCCAGGTCCTGCGCCGTCAAAACTTTCTCCTGGAAGCGCACCTGCAGGGCGGAAGGCTTCCCCGCCGGCGCGGGCGCAGGGGCGGGAGCCGGCACCGCCGACGCCACCGGAGCGGCGGGAGCGTCCGCCGGAGCGGGGGCCGAACCGCCCAGGGCCGCGGCCAGTTCCCGGGCCACGATCCCGCGTATGATCAGCTTCAAGTCTTCAGAACCCATTCCGCTTTCCTTTCCCGAACCGGCCGGGGGCCAAAACGCGGGTCATTATACCCGATGCGCGGCCGGGTGGGAATCCGCTTTCGCCAGGAAAAGGCCCTCCTTGGCGGCCACCGCCGGCAACTCCTCGGCCGTGAAGGGGCCGGGTCGGAGCTCCGCGCCGAACACCCGGGCGAACGCCCCGCCGAAGGCCTCCTCCATGCGGTGGAAATAGGCCTCGGCCGCCGACGGTTCCTCGGCGCGGGCCGCCCCGGCGTAGTCGCCCACGCAGGACATGACGGTCTGCATGAAGGCGGCGTCCCAGCGCATGGCCCCGGCCTGCAGCGGCCAGTCGTAGGCGCAGGGGATGGACCCGTGCTGCAGGAACGCCCGCTTCAGCCGCTTCTGGGCGCTGCCGAGGATCTTCCGCCCCTCCACCGTGATCTCGTAGTGGGAGGTGGAGGTGAAGCAGGGCACCGGGCTCTTGACGAAGTTCTCGGGCCGGAAGGCCGAACGCGGATCCTTCTCGTCGATCTCGGCGGGCACGCCCAGCGCCTGCAGGCCCTGCTGTAGGGCCCGGGCCACGGCCAGGTAGGTGGGCAGGATCCCCGCCCCGAACCGCCCGTAGTCGTTGGAGACCACGGAGTAGGTGAGCTCGCGGTGGTGCAGCACCGCTCCGCCGCCGGTGGGGCGGTGAACCACGTCGATCCCCTTCTCCCGGCAGAAGTCCAGGTCGGCGCTCAGGTGGGGAAGCTGCTTGCGGCCCAGGCTCAGGGTAGGGACGGTCCAGCGGTAGAACCGCAGCGACGTCACCGGCTCGGCGGAGTTTTCCGCCTGCTCGAGCAGCAGCGCGTCCCGGGCCATGTTTTCCGTGCCGCGCAGCGGCCCGTCGATGATGAGTCGCCAGTTCGTTTCCATCGTTCCCCCTCGTGTTGCCTCGGCCCGGCCGCCGGCCGGCCCGGTCTCGTGCCCTCAATCGGTCCCGGCGTAGTACCGGGGCGACCGGCCCACGGCCCGCCCCACCGCGGGCCCGATCCCGGGCGCCGACAGCAGGCGCAGGGAGAGCCGGAGCAACGGCCCCAGGCGCTCCAGCCGACGGGCCGCGCTCAGGACGGCCTCGTCGCCGCGGCTCTCCCAGCCGCGCAGAAGGTGTCGCTCCACCTTCCGCAGCAGGCCGATCTTCCGGTCCGCCCGGTCGGCGAAGGTCTCGGGCTGCCCGGCCAGCGCCGCCGCGGCGGCCGCCTCCCCGGAAATCCAGGCGCCGTCGATGCCGCCCCCGTGAAGAGGAGAACCGAAGCCGCCCGCGTCGCCGACCCGGAACACGTTGTCCGCCACCAGCGGCCGGCGGGGCAGGACCGGCAGCCACCCCCCGGCCTTGCCCACCACCCGGGCCCCGGCGAGGCCCCGGCGCCGGACGTAGTCCCGCAGCAGATCCCAGCCGTCGCGCAGGCCCGACCCCGCGCACAGGCGCCCGAACCCCACGTGGGCCAGCGTCTTTCCCTTGGGGAAGATCCAGAAGTAGCCGGGGGGAGCGGAGGCGATCTCCACCTCCAGGGCCTCCTGCCAGGGGGAAAAATCCCCTTCCATGGTCCACTGCAGCCCGTACCCGAAAGCGCCCGCCGGCGTGCGGAACGTCGGGCAGGCGGACCGCCCGCGGGCGTCGAAGACCCAGGTGTACGAGCCGGCCAGCGCCAGCGGCTCGGCGCTTTCCCCCTCCCGCACCTCCACGCCGCCCGCCCGGGCCTGGGCGGCCAGGCCGCGTTGCCACTCCGCGCGGTCGACCACGGCGAAGTGGCTGCGCGGCCCCAGCGGGAAAGTGAAGGACTCCCCCCCCACGCGCAGGAACGCGCGGCGGACCCGGGTCTTCACCACGCCAGGAGACAGGGGGACGCAGCCGCAGGGGTCGAGCACGCCCTCCGCGCAACGGATGGCGCCGCCCACCGTCCCCTTCTCGAACAGCACCACCCGGCCGGCCCCGCCTCTCGACAGGGCCAGCGCCGCGGCCAGGCCGGCGGGCCCGGCACCCACCACGGCGCAGCTGGCGGAAGAACCGGTCATGACCTGTTCTTCATGTAGAAGCCGTAACTCAGCTTGATCAGCGCTTCCCGGATGTTTTTGGGAGGCTGGTAGCCTTCGGCCTCCAGGAGGGCGACGAAGCGGTCGACGAACCCCTTTTCCAGGGCCGGCGTGGACTTGGCGTCCTGGCCGAGGAGAGAATCGTAGTAGCGGATGGTCTCCTGGAAAAGGGCCGCGAAGGGCGCCAGACGCTCGCCGAGCTCGTCGGCGAACTTGTCGAAGCTGTCCGGCGCAAGGTGCTGCATTTCTTTCATTTCCTGCTCCTGCCGGGGCGGCGGTCACGGTTCGGACGGGGCGAAGGGCGGCGTCAGCGACGACGCCGATGATCGTGCCGGCCGTGCCGCCCGCCGTCGCCTCCCCTTTCCCCCGGCGGGCGCGATGGACGGGGCTGGCGCTCGGGCGGGGGGACGAAGGTCCCGTGCAGGGACTTCTGGTAGTAGTCGTCGATGAGCATGGCCACCAGGCCGCAGAGGTCCTCGTTTTCGGACAGGCTGCGGGCCAGGGGGGCGAAGCGGCGCATCCGCTCCACCTGGAGCCGGTCGCGGGCGCGCAGGTCGTCCTCCAGGAAGTTGGAGACCCGTTCCGTGACCAGCTCGGCCAGGTCGTTCTCGTCCGGCAGCGGCTTCTTCTGCAGGTTCACCCCGTAGGTCTTGGCGATGCGGGCGATCTTGAACTCCTCCATGCCCGCCACCAGGGAGACGGCCATGCCGCCGGCGCCGGCCCGGGCCGTCCGGCCCGCCCGGTGAATGTAGGATTCCGTGTCCTCCCCCACCTCGTACATGATGACGTGCGAGAGCTCGGGGATGTCAATGCCGCGGGCGGCCAGGTCGGTGGCCACGAGGAAGCGCAGCTCGCCGGAACGCAGCCGCCCCAGGACCTCCTCCCGGGCGGCCTGGGAGATGTCGGCGCTGAGTTCGTCGGCGTTGAAGCCGAAACGCTGCAGCACCACGCTGACGTAGTGAACCTTGGCCTTGGTGTTGCAGAACACGATGGCCGAGAGCGGGTTCTCGAACTCGATGATGCGGACCAGGGCCCGGTCGCGGTCCATGGACGGGACGACGTACATCACGTGGTCCATGTCGGTGATGTGGACCCGGTCCCGGCTCAGGCTGAGGAAGTCCTGGCCCGTCAGGAATTCGCCGGCCAGGCGGAAGACATAGGAGGGGAACGTGGCCGAGAGGAGGTAACCGCTGACCCGCCGGCGCTCCGGGAACCAGGAGCGGAGCTTGTGCATGTCGGGGTAGAAGCCCATGGAGAGCATGCGGTCGGCCTCGTCGAGGATCACGATGTCCAGGTCGTCCAGGCGGAAGGTGCCGCGCATGAGGTGGTCCAGGATGCGGCCGGGCGTTCCGACCACGATCTGGGCCCCGCCCTTGAGGGCGTCGATCTGGGGGCCGTAGCCCACGCCGCCGTAGACCACGGCGGTCCGCAGGCCCGTGTCGCCGGCCAGGGTGCTGATTTCCCGCCCCACCTGGCAGGCCAGTTCGCGGGTGGGCACCATGATCAGCGCCCGGCAGGAGCGGCTGGCCGGGCTGATCCGCTCCAGCAGCGGCAGGGCGTAGGCGCCGGTCTTTCCGCTGCCCGTGCGGGACTGGATCATCAGGTCGCGCCGGGCCAGGAAGTAGGGGACCACCTTGGCCTGCACCGGCATGAGGTCGGTCCACCCCGCCCGCCGGGCCGCCTGGCGGAGGGATTCCGGCAGGCTTTCCCAGCTCAAGGCGGGCAGCGCGTTGTCGGGCTCCACCACATCGGGTTCGTCCCCGGGCTTGGGCACGCCGGCGCTGCCGGGCCCCCACGGGATGCCTCCCTCCTGGCGGAACGCCTCGGTCTTCGGGCCGGCCGGGGCCGCCGACCGGTCAGCCGTCGCGGGTCCTTCGGCCGGGGCGACGGGCGCCGCCGCATCCGACTTGGCCGGACCGGGCTTCTTCTTCGCCGGAGCGGCGGAAGAGGGCGACGGCGCGGGCGGCGCCACCTTGGCCCCGGCCGCCGGGGTTTTCTTGTCCCCGGGCGCTGCCGTTCCAGCGGCAGCCGCTTCCGGCGCCGTTTTCGCCTTCGCGGCGGTCCGGCGGGCGCCGGGCTTCCGCTCCGGTTTTTCCACCGCCGGCGCCTCCGGTGCGCTCGGGACGGGAGCGGCGGCCGGACTGCCCGCGGCCTGGGCGCGCTTCCGCCCGCCCCCGCTCTTCTTCACGACATCCCCCGCGCCCTCGTCCGGAACAGCCGGCGGCTGGTTCTGGAGGGGGACGGCGACATCCTCTGCTTCGGTCTTTCGCGTACGTTTTGCCATTATTCTCACTCTATCAGAAAATTTTTACTGAATTCCAATCGGGGGGGGGGGTGGCCCCCCTGGCCGGCCATCCGGGAAAACCGGCCCGCCTTTCCGCGCCCACCGGCCATTTTTTGCATCGGAGGCTCTCCCACGCAAAAAAATGAAAAAAAGTATAGCACGCTTTCCTCGTTCTTGTGTTAGGATTCGCGCTTTGTGAACGTACGACACTGGAGGAACTGTCATGGGCAGCGTGAAGAAGAAGAAGAAGAAGAGAGCCGGCAAACTGAGAAGACAGCGCAAGCACAAGATGAGAAGAAACCAGCATACCAAGAAGTAGTTGGTCTCATGACGATTTTCGGCCGGTCCCGCGAGACCGGCCGTTTTCTTTTGGGAGAGTGAGTCCCGTGCCCCCCCTCATCATCGCCACGCTGGGTCCCGCCTCGGAAAGCGCCGAGGCCATGACCGCCCTGCTGCACGCGGGGGCCGACGCCTTCCGCCTGAACCTTTCCCACGCCCGCTCCGCCTGGGCGGAGTCTGTCTGCCGGACCCTGGCGGGCCTACTCCCGCCCGGCGCCCCCCTCCCCCTCGTCGCCGACCTGCCCGGCCGCAAGAGGCGGACCGGCCCCCTGGCCGCCTCCGTCGACCTGCGCGCCGGCGAGGAAGTGTTCCTGGG
>CAYTBK010000043.1:24721-28921 GCA_964436005.1 uncultured Acidobacteriota bacterium | reverse complement strand
GCTTCGCGGCCAAGATCATGGAGAAGATCCAGCAGCTGAAACAGCAGGCCGGCAGCTGAAACCGGTCAACTCCCTGCCCAACCGTCGAAACCGCCTCCCGCCCGGGAGGCGGTTTTTTATCCCCGCAATCCCAACCAGCCGCACGGGACGCTGGCGAGCCCGAATTCCTTAAAAATAACCACAAGGGCACAAAGTGCACTAGGGGGAGCTTCCGTCGTTCGGAAACGAACCATGGCCAAGTGCCTGCATTTCGATCGGAACGATCGAAGGCTCTGCTGCCGATACCAGGTGTCTCCGGCACGTGGGGGCGCGATATGGAAAACCAGGCCGGATTCCCCATCGGTGGGCAGGATGGACGGGATAGGGGAAGACGCGGCCCCTCCGGCCGATCCCGCCCAACCAGGTTCCCGTTACTGCTTGATTATTTTTGGTCCGGAGGGCCGGCGGGTATAAATTCCCGGCGGATCGCCCGGGATGCCGTGTCCCGGAAGAGTGGCACGTAGGCCGACGCAGCAGCTCCGTACCTCCGGCACCTGACCCGCTGCCGCTCGAGGGACAAACGCAGAGCCAGATGCCGGCTGGAAGCCGGCGGTCCACCTGCGCCGCGACCGGCCCACTACTCCGGATATCACTAATCATTCATTTTAGTGAGATTAGTGGTTTGATTCTGCGTACCTTTGTGTTTACCAAACCCCAAACCACGCTTGAACCGGGAAGGGAAAACCGTGACCCGGCGGCACGATTTCCGCTACAATGCGCTTACCGTTAACCCCAGGGAGGGAACGAACATGAAGACTCGGATCGCCCGCCTGGCCGCCCTGACCGTTCTGGCCGCCCTTTGGGCCGTTCCGGCCGCCGCCCAGCAGCCGGGTGCGAAGGACAAGCCGGTGTTCTCACCGGAGAAGGACGCCACCTACGACGCCATCAAAGCCGCCCGGAAGAAGGCCGACGAACCGGAAAAAGCCAAAATGTGGCTCGACTTCGCCACCGTGAAGGCCCCCGCCGCCCCCGAGGAGTTCCAGAGCGTCTGGCGCTTCCCCCCCCTGCGGCAGGGCATTTCCGGGATGTGCTGGTGCTTCTGCACCACCTCCCTGCTGGAATCCGAGATCAAACGGCTGAGCGGGCGGGAGATCAAGCTGTCGGAAATGCACACCGTGTACTGGGAGTACGTGGAGAAGGCCCGCGAATTCGTGCGCACCCGCGGCGAGTCGCTCTTCGACCAGGGCTCGCAGGGCGCCGCCGTGCTGCGCGCCTGGAGGAACCACGGCGTGGTGCCGGGCGCCGCCTACACCGGGCTGCCGAAAGAACGGAAGGACCACGACCACACCGTCGACCTTTTCCGCGAGATGAAGGCCTACCTGGCCGGCGTCAAGGCCGCGGGCGCCTGGAACGAGGAGGCGGTGGTCTCCACCGTCCGCTCCATCCTGGACTTCCACCTGGGCCGGCCGCCCGCCACCGTGGACGTGGACGGAAAGAAGCTGACGCCGCCGGAATACCTCCAGCAGGTCGTCAAACTGAACCTCGACGACTACGTGGAACTCGTCTCCTTCCTGGACCGCCCCTACTGGGAGCGGGTCGAATACGACGTGCCCGACAACTGGTGGCACGGCAAGGAGTACCTGAACATCCCGCTGGACGACTTCCTGGCGGCCTTCCGGAAGGCCGTCCGGGAAGGCTACTCGCTGGCCGTGGCCGCCGACATGTCCGAGGCGGGGTACTCCATCGGCGCGCCCGGCGTCGCCGTCGTCCCCGACTTCGACATCCCGCCCACCCTCATCGACGAGCGCGCCCGCCAGTTCCGCTTCGACAACGGCTCCACCACCGACGACCACGGCCTGCACGTGGTGGGCTGGCTGAACCGGGACGGCCAGGACTGGTACCTGGTGAAGGACTCCTGGAGCAGCGCCTGGAACAACGGCCACCCCGGCTACTACTTCTTCCGCGAAGACTACGTGAAGCTGAAGGTGCTGGGCTTCCTGGTGCACAAGGACGCCGTGCGCGACCTGCTGGCCCGGGAGAAGAAGCCGGGCGACTGACCCGGCGCACGGGCCGGGGGGGGGAGCTCACGCGAAGGCGCGAAGAAGCGAAGAGAAAAGAAAAATTGCAGGCTCGGCAAGGGGAGCCGATGCCCCGGATCAGCGGATCGTCGACTGGCAGGGGCCGGGAGGACGCCGAACGAAAGGCGTTCCCCTTGCCACCGTGCCTCCGGGAGAAAATATCACCCGCAGCGGACGCCCCTCACTCCTTGTGCAGGGACAGGATTTCCCGGATGCCGCCCAGGCTGGAGAGGACGGAACTGCTCTCGTAGGGCAGGAAGACCGTCTTCTGGGAGTTGGCGGCGATGTCCCGCAACGACTCGAGGTACTTCATGGCGATGAGGTAGGAGGAGGGATTCCCGGTCTGGTCCTTCAGGGCCGCGGTGACCAGCCCGATGGCCTGGCCTTCCGCCGAGGCCACCCGCAGCCGCGCCTCGGCCTGCCCCTCGGCGGCCAGGATGGCGCTCTGCTTCTGACCCTCGGCCGAGACGATGGCCGCCTGCTTCTGGCCTTCCGCCCGCAGGATGGCGCTCTGCTTTTCGCCCTCCGCCTGCAGGATGAGGGCCCGGCGGTTCCGCTCGGCGGTCATCTGCTTTTCCATGGTGATGCGGATGTCCTCGGGCGGGATCACGTTGCGCAGTTCCACGCGCATGACCTTGACCCCCCACTTGTCCGTGGCGGTGTCCAGGGCGGCGCGCAGACGGGTGTTGATCATGTCCCGGCCGGAGAGGGTGTGGTCCAGGTCCAACTCGCCGGCCACAGAGCGCAAAGCGCTCAGGGTGATCTGCTGGATGCCCCGCTCCAGCGAGGCGATCTCGTAGACGGATTTGATGGGGTCAACCACCTGCCAGTAGACCACGCAGTCCACCTGCATGGTCACGTTGTCGCGGGTGATGACGTCCTGGGGCTCGATGTCGGTGAGTTGCTCGCGCAGGTCGATGGTGGCGCGCACGCTGTCGATGAAGGGGATGATGACGTTCAGCCCGGAGACGGCGGTCTTGTGGTACCGCCCCAGGCGCTCGATGATCTTGACGGACGCCTGGCAGACCACGCGGATGCTGCTGACGGCGACGACGAAGACGAACAGGACGAGGATGGCGAGAACGATCTCCATGGATACCCTCCCTGCAAAGTTACCGGCTAGTCTATTCCACCGCCTCCACCACCAGGCGGGCCCCCTCGTAGGAGACCACGCGGACCGTGGCGCCGACGGCCGCGGCGCCGTCGCCGGCCATGCGGATGGCCCAGTCCTGCCCCTCCACCAGGACCCGGCCGGCCCCGCTGGCGGCGTCCGCCGCCACGGTCACCACGCCGGTCCGGCCCACCAGGACGTCCATGTTCGTCTTCAGGGCGGCCTCGCCTTCGGTGGCGCGGACGGCTCGCCGCACCAGGAGCCGCGAAAGCGCCGTCAGCGCCAGCGAGACGACGGAGAAAACCACCACCTGCAGCGTCAGGTCGTGATATCCCAACCCGTCGAGCAGGGCGGCGACGAGCGCGCCCACTCCGAACCAGATCAGGACGAAGCCGGGAACGACGATTTCCAGGATGCCGAAGGCGATGCCGGCGGCGAGCCAGATCCGGTAATCCATGAATCCCCTCCCTGCGGTCGGACAGATTCTATTGTGCCAAAAATATTACTTCCCTTTGCGAATCCGGCTCAGCCCCGCCGGCCGCGGCAGATCTGCAGGAACTGGCCGACCGTCGCCTCCAGCCCGTCCTCCAGCGCCTGGGCCACGAGGTGGTGGCCGATGGACACCTCTTCGATGTCCGGGATGGCGTCCAGCAGGAGCGGCAGGTTGGCCGTGGTCAGGTCGTGCCCGGCGTTGAGGGCGACGCCCAGGCAGGAGGCCGCCCGGGCCGCTTCCTGGAGGCGCCGCAGTTCGGGTTCGGGGCGCCCTTCCCGCCAGGCCCGGGCATACGGTTCCGTGTACAGTTCCACCCGGTCGGTCCCGGTTTGGGCCGCCTCCTCCACCGCCTGGGCAGTGGGCTCCACGAACACACTGGTGCGGATCCCGTCGGCTTTCAGCCGCTCCACCACCGGTTTCAGCAGGAAGAGCCAGCGGCGGCAGTCCCAGCCGTGGTTGCTGGTCAGTTCGCCGGGCTTGACCGGCACCAGGGTGCACTGCGTCGGGCGGCACTCGAAGACGAGGTCCAGGAACTCCTC
>CAYTBK010000043.1:23084-24621 GCA_964436005.1 uncultured Acidobacteriota bacterium | reverse complement strand
ACGTGGGACTCGCGCAACCCGCTGTTGGTGATGCGGATGAAACGGGACTTCTGCTGGAAGGAAGGGATGTCGGGCACCCCGCAGTAGCCCATGCCGGCGCGCACGCCGCCCATGAGCTGGAAGATGACGTTCCGGATGCTCCCCTTGAACGGGACGCGTCCCTCCACGCCCTCGGGAACCAGCTTGGCCAGAGGCTGGGTCTTCTCCTGGAAATAGCGGTCGGCGCTGCCGGTCTTCATGGCGCCGAGGGAGCCCATGCCCCGGTAGGCCTTGTAGGCCCGGTTCTGGTAGTAGATGAGCTCGCCCGGGCTCTCGTCCGTTCCGGCGAAGAGGGAGCCGATCATCACGGCGTCGGCCCCGGCGGCGATCGCCTTGCTGATGTCTCCGGAGTACTTGATGCCGCCGTCGGCGATGACGGGGATGCCGAAGCGGGCGGCGGCCTCGGCGCAGTCCATGATGGCCGTGATCTGGGGCACGCCGGCGCCCGAAACCACCCGCGTCGTGCAGATCGAGCCGGGCCCGATGCCGACCTTGACGGCGTCGGCGCCGGCCTCGGCCAGGTCGGCCACGGCCTCGGCCGTGGCCACGTTCCCCGCCATGAGCGGCACCGTGGGGAACTTGGCCTTGAAGCGCCGGACGGCTTCCAGCACGCCGGTGGAGTGCCCGTGGGCGGTGTCGATGGCCACGATGTCGACGCCGGCCGACACCAGGGCCTCGGCGCGTTCCAGGCTGTCGCTGGAAACGCCGATGGCCGCCCCCACCACCAGGCGCCCGTGGCGGTCCTTGCAGGCGTTGGGGTAGGCGATCATCTTCTGGATGTCCTTGATGGTGATCAAGCCCTTCAGGTGGAAGGACTCGTCCACGATCAGCAGTTTCTCGATGCGGTGTTCGTGCAGCAGCTGCTTGGCGTCCTGCAGCGTGGTGCCGATGGGCGCCGTCACCAGCGGCTCGCGGGTCATGAGCTCGGAGACCCGGGCGTCCATCCGCGTTTCGAAGCGCAAGTCGCGGTTGGTGAGGATGCCGACGAGAACCGGCCCGTTGGTGACGGGTATGCCGGAAATCTTGTACTTCTGCATCAGGTCCACCGCTTCCTGGATGCGCTTGTCCGGTTCGATGGTGACGGGGTTGAGGATCATGCCGCTGATGGAGCGCTTGACGATGTCGACCTCGTTGCACTGCTCCGCGATGGACATGTTCTTGTGGATGAAACCGATCCCGCCCTCTTCCGCCAGGGCCTTGGCCATGACGGCTTCGGTGACGGTGTCCATGGCCGCCGACAGCAGCGGGATGTTGAGCCTCATGGTCTTGGTGAGGCGGGTGGAAATGTCCGTGGCGGCCGGGTGCACGGCGGATTTCCCCGGGATCAGCAACACGTCGTCGAAAGTCAGGCCCTCTTTGAGAATTTTCTCCATGTCGGCATCCTCACTAAATATGCTTTGGGGATTCCGCGGGCGACCGGGCCGATGAGCCACGGCGCCTGCGGTACTTCCGGAACCGTAGTTACCGGGATTGGCAACTCATGGTATCCTCGCTCGCC
>CAYTBK010000043.1:0-22984 GCA_964436005.1 uncultured Acidobacteriota bacterium | reverse complement strand
TGTCGACCGACAAGAATTTCATGGACGCCATGCTGGGGCGCATCTCCCTCTGGATCCTCCTGGGCGGGGTGGCCGGCGGCCTCGCCTTCGTCGCCTCGTCGCGGACGTCGTTCGGGATTTCCTTCCTGCTGGGAAGCCTGGCCGCCTGGGGCCTGTACACCGGTCAGATCCGCATGGTCGACCGGATGATCCGGAAGGCGCCCGACCGCCGGGCCGCCCGGCGCGTTTTTGCAAGATATTTTTTGATTCTCGTCCTGGCCTGTGCTATCTTTGCCCTCAAGGTATTTGATGCGAGAGGGTTTCTCTGGGGCATGCTGCTTCCGGCCGCGGCCGTTATCGTGGAGTGCGTAATTTACCTCACGGGGCTTTCCAGGAAAGATTAGCGTTATGGAACAACTCTGGCTGACTCGGCTCCTGAATTCGCTGTTGGGACCTCTGGTCGTGAAGGTGGGCACCGCCCTCGGCGGCAAGTTCGAGCATCCGGAAGCACCCATTCCGAATCACCTGGCCTACCTGCTCTTCGTGGCCGCCTTCCTGATGGTCTTTTTCTTCTGGTTGCGCCGGAAACTCAGCGTCGACACCCCGAACGGTTTCCAACACATCATCGAATCCGTCGTCCTCGGCATTCAGGGCATGAGCGACGCCATCATCGGCACCCAGGGCCGCAAGTTCCTGCCTTTCCACGTTTCGGTGGGAACCTTCATTTTCCTGGCCAACTTCGTCGGGTTGATCCCCGGCTTCGAGTCCCCCACCAGCAACATCAACGTGACGGCGGGTTGCGCCATCGTCGTGTTCTGCTACTACAACTGGATCGGCGTCCGGCAGCACGGGCTGTTCGGCTATCTCAAGGAATTCTGCGGGCCGATCCCGGTCATCGCCCCCCTCATGGTTCCCGTGGAGATCCTGTCGCATCTCGCCCGGCCGTTCTCGCTCTCCGTTCGTCTTTTCGCCAACATCTACGGGGAAGACCTCATCCTGATCGTCTTCATTTCCCTGTTGCCCTTCGTGCTGCCGCTCCCCATCATGGCGCTGGCGATTTTCACCAGTCTGCTGCAGGCATTCGTTTTCGTCATCCTTTCCATCGTCTACATCTCCCAGACCGACGTGCACGAGGAAGGGGAAGAGGGCGCCGCTCACGCTCACTGAAGGTAATTTCATGCATATACACAAGGAGGCTGACGTGAAGAAACGCATTCTCGTTCTGGGTGTTTTGACGGTGTTGAGTCTTCTCTGCACTCTGCCGGTCCTGGCCAGCGAGGCCCCGCCCGCGGCTGCCGACCAGGCCAAGAGCAGCGGCGGGAACTGGTACCTGGTGCTGCCGGCCTTCGCCATGGCCCTGGCGTCCTGCGTTTGCGGCCTGAGCCAGAGCAAGGCCATCGTGGCCGCTTGCGAATCGGTTTCCCGCAACCCCGGAGCGGCCGACTCCATCCGCTTTTTCCTGATCCTTGGCCTCGTCCTCATCGAGTCCCTGGCCCTGTACACCCTCTTGATCATTTTCGCCAAGTAAGCGTATCCGCTCCATATTGAACAGAAAGGCCATGCCGGTCGGCATGGCCTTCTTTTCCCCCAGCTGCCCGCCGAAAACGGTCCCGATCCGGCAACAGGCTTCCGTTCTGACCTGTCAGCCTCCGGATACGCCCCGAATCATGCCGATCACGAGCGCCCCGCGGCGGCAATGGCCCCTGTTTGCAATTTCGGGGGAGGGAAACATGGATTTCCCAGGATGAACCGGATGGCGATTTCTGGCCGCACCGGCGAGGATACCTGGCCGGAGGGGTTCTTCTTCGCGGGCCTGGCGCCCTCGTGTCATATCGTTATATTGCTAGCTGTTCCGTATCAAGAAGCCGTCAGCTTCTTTTCGGCGGCCGCCCGAACGGGGAGGACGAAACGGAATATGGCCCCGCCCATGGGGTTGCACTCCGCCCAGATCCGGCCCCGGTGGTGCTCGATGATCCGCTTGCAGATGGGCAGGCCCAACCCGGCGCCCTTGGGCTTGGCGGTGAGGGTGTCGCCGACCTGGCGGAACCGCTCGAAGACCGTGCGGCAGTCTGCGTCCTGGAGCCCCAACCCGTTGTCCATGACGCTCACCAGCACTTCCGTACCTTCCGCCCGCGGTTCGGCCTTCCCCTCCGGCAGGACCGCTTCGATGCGGATCTCGATCACCCCCGCCGGAGAGAATTTCACGGCGTTGGAAACGAGATTCCACACGACCTGCCGAAGACGGCGCCGGTCGCCCAAAACCATCGGCAAATCCACGGGCAGGGCCACTTCCAGCTCCAGCCCCTTGGCCTTGGCGGACTCTTCCAGTTCGACGGCCACTTCACGGGCGAGCTGGCGCAGGTCGACCTCCTGGATTTCCCACTCCACGGACTGGTTCTCCAGCGCGTTGAGATCGAGCAGGTCCTCGATGAGAATCATCAGGCGGCGGCTTTCCGAAAGGAGGATGTCCAGGTTCTCGCGAATCTGCTCCGCCGTCTTCTGCCGGTCCTTCCCGTTGGTCTCCTCCGGGTTGAACACAGCCTCGTTGAACTTCTTCCGGATGATGCTGGCATACCCGATGACAGAGGTCAGGGGCGTGCGCAGTTCGTGGGACGTGTTGGCGATGAAGTCGTCCTTCAGCTTGTCGATCTTCTGCAGCCATTCCGCCTTCAGTTTCTGGTATTCGAGCTCCGCCCGGTGGATGGCCAGTTCCTGCCGGTGGCGCATGTTCCGGTAGCGGACCAGCAGAGTGAGCAGGAAAAGGCCGACGAAGGCCATGCCGAGGTAGGCATACCAGGTGCGGTACCAGGGCGGCAGGATGACGATGGTCAGGGCGTGGCCGGCTTCGTTCCACACCCCCTGGTCGTTGCTGCCTTTGACCCGCAGGACATAGGTGCCCGGTCCCAGGTTGGTGAACGTGGCCATGCGGTTCGAGGCCGAGGTTTGGATCCACTCGTCGTTGAAGCCCTCCAGTTTGTAAGCGTACTGGTTCTTCTCGGGCGTCGAATAGTCCAGGGCCGAGAAGGTGAAGGAGAACAGCGTGTCCCCGTGCGAAAGCGTCAGCTCTTTCGCGGCGTTGATGGGCACAGGAAGATCGTAGGGCCGGTTGAACTTGGAAAAACCGGTGAGGACGATGGGCGGCACGTGGGTGTTCTTTCTGAATTGGGAAGGATTGAGGATGGTCAGTCCCTCCAGCCCGCCGAGCATGATCTTGCCGGACCGGGACAGGTAGAAGGACCGCGGGTTGAAGTTGCAGTCCGGCAACCCGTCGCCCGAATCGAAGAACTGGAACTTGCCCGTCTGGAGGTCCCTCCGGAACACGCCGATGGACGAGCTGATCCACAGCCTGCCCTGGTGGTCTTCCAGTACGGCCGAAATGCTGGTCGCGTGTATGCCCTCATTCTCCCCGACGACGTGGAAGCGAGGTTTCCCGGCTCGCAGGCTGACGGCATCGATGTACTGGAGCCCGCCCCCCCACGTGCCCAGCCAGACATTCCCCTGCCGGTCCTCGTAAATCGCGGTGACGTGGTTGTTGGCCAGGCCGTTCTGGTTGTTGTCATCGTTTCGGAACCGCCATCGCACGCCGAAGTTGGGATCGAGCACGCTCACGCCGGAATCGTACAGGCTGCACCAGAGCCAGCCGTTGCGGTCGATCATGATGTAATCCACCCGGTTGGGGACCGGCTTACCCCTCTCCTCCGGGGTGAGAGAGTACCTTTTCACTTCCCCGGTGGAAGGGTTGAAGCTGTTCAGGTCGTTCTCCGTGCCGATCCAGAGAATTCCGTGTGCATCGAAGCGGAGGCATCTCGTCGTGTTGCTGGAAAGGCTGTCGTATCGGGCCGGATCGTGGCGATAATGGGTGAAGACGCCCGTGGCCGGGTTGAGCCGGTTGAGCCCGCCCTGCTCGAGCGCCACGTAGATGCTCCCATCCCGCCCTTCGGCCAGCGACTCCAGATTCTTGTCGCTGGCGAGGCTCCCCGGATCTCCCGGCTGGTGCCGGAAGTGCCGGAAAAGCCCGGTGGCCGGATCCAGGCAATCCAGACCGTCCTCCGTCGTGCCGATCCACACCTTGCCGGAGGCAGACTCGAGAATGGACCGCACATTGCGCCCCCCCAGGCCCTTCCGGGGATCACTCTGGTAGCAGTGGTACTCAAACGGGACCATGACCAGCTTGTTGATGCCGCCGCTCCAGCAGCCGACCCACAACAGCCCGCCGGCATCCTCCAGGAGAGCTTGCACCCGGTTTCCCCCAAGGGAAGTCTGGTCCTCGGGGTCGTTCTGAAATCGCAAAAACGTGTTCGACCCACTCGCCAGGCGGTTCAGTCCGCCAGCCCTCGTCGCGACCCAAAGGGCGCCATCTCGGGTGCAGATGATCGAAGTGATGTTGGCATCGCTGACCGAAGCGGGGTTGTCGGCCTCGGGGCGGAACCAGGTGGCGGTATAGCTGACCGTGTCGAGCCGGCACAACCCATCCAGCGTACCGATCCAGAGGGTCCTGTCGCCGACAGCGCAGAGCGACTGGATGTTCAACGTTTTTTCCGACATGGCCAGGAAGGAGGCTTTGCCCCAGTACCGCACCAACCGGCCGCGCGAATCGGTCCGGATCAACCCGCCCATGGTCCCGATCCAGATGTTTCCCCGCGCATCCTTGGCGATGGACTGCACGTTGAAATGTCCGGGGTTACGACACACCCCGTCCATCCTGACCACCTCGTTCGTGGTCGCGTCAAGGCGATAGAGCCCCTTGTCCCGCGTGCCGATCCAGACGGTCGGGCCGTCGGCCAGCAGCGCCAGGATGCGCGCATTCCCGGCGGCATCGTCCTCCCGCTTGGGGAAAGGCACGCGTAGGAAACGCCCCGTGTTGATGTCGTACCGGCACAAGCCGTTCCGCGTACCCAGCCACAAGACCCCGTTGGGATTCTCGACGATGGTCTGAACCCAGTTGTCGGGCAGGCTGGCGACGTCGGTGCCGCTGCGGCGGAACACCTGGAAACCGTAGCCATCCCAGCGGTTGAGGCCGTCCTGCGTCCCGGCCCAGATGAAGCCGACGCTGTCCTGGAACAGGCAGTTGCACGAAGCCTGGGAAAGCCCGTCGCGCAGGTCCAACCGCTGGACGACCCCGAACCGGGCGCCCACCGGGCCTGCCGCCACCGGCCAAACGCCGCCGCACGCCACCAGGCAGAGCAACACCCACCGGGCCAGGGCCACTGCCGGTACTGGCACGACACGCAACGTTCGGCTGTCAAGACTTCCGTTTGTGGTACTCATCCTTGACCGGGCCGGCCTCCTTGGCGGCAGGCATGGTCCAGGCCGACTTGATGCGGCCCAGAAGATCCTGTATGGAGCGAAGATGTTCATGAATCTGCCGAACTTCACCGTCCATGCGGCACGACTGCTCCCGCGTCTTGACCAGTTCGTCGCGGGCGGCCGCAATGTCCATGGCCAGGGCGTCCAGGTTTCCGCGCAGGCCGTCATCGGCCTCGACCCGGGACGACATCCGGGCGAACGCATCGTCGAATCCCTTCATTTTCTGCACCAGGGCAGCAAACTGGCCCGCCAGGTTGGCGGAATCCCGATCCTTCTCCGAACTCATGGCCTCCAGCCGCGTTCCCAACTCGCGCACCCGCCCTTCCAGCTCGGGAATGCGCGCCAGGCCGTCGAAGCCCGGCATCTCCCGGTCCGGGCCGGCGTCCGGGGAAGACTCCCGCACCGAAGGGTCCCGCATGGACTGGTCCATGAGGTTGCGCACCTCCGAGCGGAGCGCGTGAAGCTCCATCCGGATGAACACCAGGTCGGAGGCCGAGGCCTCGTTCACGGGGCCGCCCCCCCTCTTCAGCAGGTCCTTCAACTCCCGGTGCACCGCCTCCAGGTGCTCCAGCTTGGGAGCAAGCCGCTCCACCGTCCCGGCCACCTTGCGGATGGGCAGCAGGGCGTCCATCCCCTCCGACAGGGCGCGCACCTGCTCCCGGAGCATGCGGAAATCGGCATTTTCCGTCATCGACGCCTGGCATCCCCGCAGCGCTTCCGCCATGGGCTGGATGGCGCCCTGGATCTGCAGCACCTGCTGGTCCACGGTGTCGCGCAGGACCGTGAACAGCGAGAAAAGGTCGCGCAACCGGCTTTTCTGGCGCCCGGCCTCGGCCGCCTGGCTCTCCTGGGCCTTGGCCAGGGCGTCCATCCCTTCCTGGACCTTCCGGATGCGCTGCTGCAAGTCGGACAGCACGCCAGGGGAAACGGAGGAAACCGCTTCCGCAAAGGCGTCCAGCGAGTCGGTGGCGTCGACGGCGAGCGTCTCCCGCTCCCCGTCGCCCCCCTCCGCCTGGGGAGAATACCGGACGTTGGACTGTTCACGCCGTTTCTGGAGAGCCTCGAACTTGCTGAACACCACCATGCACTTCGTGCACTCGTCGCGCCCATCTTCCTGTTCGAAGCCGCATTTTGGACAGATCATCATCGCCTCACCCCGAGGACGGGCCTGCCGTCCGGGCCATCAGCTCAAGCGGCTGGTGAACGCGTTCGCCCAGGCATCCCGCAGGATCATGATCTCGTCCGCGATCACCGTGTGGTCGTTGACGTGGATCAGGAACTCGCCCTGCGTCACCTCGCCGATGACCTGGCAGGGAACGCCGCGGTTGGCGGCAATCAGTTTGATGGCCTCCACGGCCGTCGGCGCCGCCGACAGGACGATCCGCCCCTGGCTTTCGCCGAAGAGCAGGATGTCGTCCCGGACCTCGGAATTCAATGTAATTTCCGCTGAAATATTCGCAATTTCGCTGGAAAGGCAGCACTCGGCCACGGCGACGGCGAGCCCGCCTTCCGAGCAGTCGTGACAGGACGCCAGCAGGCGGCTCTCGATCATCTCCAGCACGGCTTTCTGCAGGGCGATCTCCATCTCCAGATCGACCGAGGGAGCCGGCCCCCACTTCTTCCCGTGCACGATTTCGAGATACTCGCTGGCGCCGAACTCGTTCCGGTTCTCGCCGAGGAGCAGGACGGCGTGCCCCGGTTCCTTGAACGCGCCGTTCACGCACAGCGCCATGTCGTCGATCAGTCCGATCACGCCGATCACGGGGGTGGGGATGATCTGCCGCCCCAGCGTTTCGTTGTAGAAGCTGACGTTCCCACCCGTGATGGGCGTGCCGAAAGCCTGGCAGGCCTCGGCGATGCCGTCGATGACCTCCGAGAAGGCCCACATGACCTCCGGGTCTTCCGGGGACGGGAAATTGAGGCAGTTGGTGGCCGCCAGCGGCTTCGCCCCGACGCAGGCCAGGTTGCGGCAGGCCTCGGCCACGGCGATGATGGCCCCCCGCCTGGGATCGTGCCAGACGTAGCGGCCGTTGCCGTCCAGCGTCATGGCGATCCCGCCCGGCTTGCCCTTCCGGCGGATCACGGCGGCATCGCCGCCCGGCTTGACGATAGTGTCCGTGCGGACCATGTGGTCGTACTGCTTCCACACCCAGTCCTTCCGGCACACGTTGGGCGCGGCCAGCAGGTTCTTGAGCACCCGCAGCAGGTTGATGGGCAGGCACACGGTTTCGTCGGTGGCCTTCGGGTCCTCCTCGTACCGGGCGCTCTTGCGCATGGGGCGGTGGTAGACCGGCGCCTCGTCCGTCAGCGCGCTGTTGGGGATGCAGGCCACTTCCTGCCCGCCGTGCAGGACGCGCATCAGGCCGTCGTCCGTCACTTCGCCGACGACGACGGCGTCCAGGTCCCACTTGCGGAAAATGGAGAGCACCTCCTCCTCCCGCCCCTTCTCCACGGCCAGCAGCATGCGCTCCTGGGATTCGGAAAGCATGATCTCGTAGGAGGACATGCCCTCTTCCCGCTGCGGCACGAGGTCCAGCTCGATCCGCGTGCCCAGGCCGGCGCGCGCGCCCATCTCGCAGGTGGAGCAGGTCAAGCCGGCGGCGCCCATGTCCTGGATGCCCACGATGGCACCGGTTCGGAAAGCCTCCAGGCAGGCTTCCAGCAGAAGCTTCTCCATGAAGGGATCCCCCACCTGCACGGTGGGGCGTTTTTCCTGCGAACTCTCGTCGAATTCGGCCGAAGCCATGGTCGCGCCGTGGATGCCGTCCCGCCCGGTCTTGGAACCCACGTAGAGGATCGGGTTCCCCACGCCCTCGGCCTTGCCGTAGAAAATCCCGTCCTTCTTGGCGATGCCGAGGCAGTAGGCGTTCACCAGGGGGTTTTCCGCATAGCTCTCGTCGAAGTAAGTCTCCCCGCCGATGGTGGGGATGCCCATGCAGTTGCCGTAGCCGGCGATCCCGGAGACGACCCCCCCCAGGATGTAGCGGGTGTGCGGGTCCATGATGGAACCGAACCGGAGCGAGTCCATCAGGGCCACCGGCCGGGCCCCCATGGTGAAGATGTCGCGGATGATGCCCCCGACGCCCGTCGCCGCCCCCTGGTAGGGCTCGATGAAGGAGGGGTGGTTGTGGGACTCGATCTTGAAAACGGCGACTTCGCCGTAGCCGATGTCGACCACCCCGGCATTCTCCCCCGGCCCCTGGACGACCTGCGGCCCCTTGGTGGGCAGCCGTTTGAGGTGAACGCGGGAGCTCTTGTACGAGCAGTGCTCCGACCACATGACGGAAAAGATGCCCAGTTCCGTCATCGTCGGTGTGCGGCCAAGGGTATTCACGATCCGGCCATATTCCTCCGGAGTCAGTCCATGGTCGGCGATCTGTTCGCTGGTGAATCCCTCGTTTTCTTGTGGGGTCATACATCCTCCGGAATCTGTTTTTCTCCGCGTCAGAACACGGGATAACGGGCGAAGCTGGAGCGGTATTGTATCACTGCCGGGGGAAGCGCGGAATGGAAAATGAGCGCGGGAGTTCCGGCGACTCAGCCGGGCGACGTCCAGGACCGGCCGGGGCGGAGGCAGACGCATCCCGGCGGCACGCTGTCGGTCAACTCCGGCAAATAACGCCCGGCCTCGTGGGCCCGGATTTCCTCCGCGGTCACGTGGATCAGGAACCAGCGGGACGCCCCGAGGCGGACGATGGTCCGGTCCCATCCGGAGCCCTGCCAGGGGGCGATGAACAGGGCGTCGAGCCGGCCGGCCAGGTCCCGGGTCCATCCGCGCGAATCCTCGTTGTCCCCGTCGTGCAGGAAACGGCACCCCCCCATGTCCACCAGCCAGGAGAGGTGTTCCTGCCCGTGAAACGTGCGAAAGGCCTGGAAATGGATGCCGCCCTTCTCTCCGGCGGAAGGGGCGCCGATCTGCCCCTTCGACGCGGGCGGGGGATCGGCGCAGAACACGCCCAGGGAGGGGTCCAGCCGCTGCAGGGCGAGGGCCACCTGCCGAGGACCGGCCACCAGGGCGCCTGTCCGGCGAGCCAGGCCCAGGGTTTTGGCGGGGTCGAAATGGTCCGGATGAGCGTGCGTGAAGAACAGGAGGTCGGCCTGTCCCACCGCCAGGCTGGTCGCGTCGGGAGGGTCGGCCACGCCGGGTATGGGCTGGTAGGGCGCATCCACAAAGACCCGGCGCCCGTTTGCCTCGATGCGGAATCCGGCGTTACCGACCGCGGTGACGATCATGGAGCCCCCTTCCCGGCCGGCGCCCGCCACGCCGCCGTCCGGCCGAAATGATCCGTGGAACGACGGCCAGGCCCGCCAGCAGGGCCGCCAACCCGCCGCCCACCAGGCACAGCGAACGGAAAGGGGTGGAGCCGGCGAAGCGTTCTTTTTCCCGTCGGTCCGCCTGGCAGCCGGCCGGATCCGTTCGACCGGAGACCGGGGCGGCCGTCGAAGGCGCCGCGGTTCCGGAGCCGCCCGCACCCGGTCTGCCGGCAGGGGAAACGACGGGCGGGGAGGCGTTTCCCGGCGGTTCGAGAACTTCGTCCAGACGCACAAACCGGTACCCCTTGGCCTTCAGTCCATGGACAATCTCCGGCAGCGCCTCCCCCGTCGCCCACCCGCGCCCGTTGACGTGAAAAATCAGGATGCTGCCGTTGGCGGCTCGCGAAAGCACCCACTTCTCCAGGGCGGCGGCTTTGAGGTGGCGGTCCGGATCTCCGCTGGCGAACGTCCAGTGAACGACCCGGTACCCGAGCCCTTCGACGGTCTGCAGGGACGGCCGGTCGAAATTGCCGGCCGGGAAGCGGAAATAGCGGGGGGAATGCCCGGTCAGGCCCTGCAGGATTTCCTCCGCCTGCTTGATTTCCCTGACGAAATGCGCCCGCTCCAGCTTCTCCATGTGCTGGAAGTGACTGTAGGAATGGTTCTCGATCTCGATGAACGGCAGGGCGGCCAGTTCCCGGACGCGCCCGGCGTTCCGCTCGGCAAACCTCCCGCCGAGGAAAAGCGTGGCCGGCACTTTCTCCCGGATCAGGAAACCGAGAACCCGCTCGTCGAACCAGGCCGGCGTACGGCCTTCGCACCCGTCCAGGGTCAGCGCCACGCGAGGCGGTTCGCCGGCCCGGTCGACTGGCAGGTGTTCGACAATTTCCGGAAAGCACAAGGGACACCACCCGGCCCAGAGCAGCAGGACTGCCGCCAGGCACAAGGCCCGCCTCAGCGTGGAGGGGGAAAAACCCGTCATTCCGCTGCCCGATCGACTGACCCTGGTCATCGTCTCGCCGCCCCGGTTCCCGGCCCGCCCGCCGGGAGGATTCACTTCCGGAGTCATTATCCCGCATTCCCGCCGCTTTCCCAACAGGCAATTCGAGCCGCCGGAAGGCGCCCCCTACTCGGGAAGAACCAGTTCCGTTCTCCGGTTCAGGGCCCGCCCCTCCGGGGTGTCGTTGGTATCGAGCGGGTAGTCGGCCCCGAAACCCTGATCGCGCATCCGATTGCGCGGCACCCCGTGCGATTCGAGAAAGGCGGAGACGGCATTGGCCCGTTCCAGGGACAACTTGAGGTTGTGCTGGGCGCGGCCCGTGCTGTCGGTGTGCCCGCAGACGTAGACCGGGATCCCCGCGAAAAATTCCTTGAGCACCTGGGCCTGCCTTTCCAGGGCCGGCTGGATGTCTGTTTTGAGATCCGACTTGTCCACGTCGAAGACCGCGCGGTCGGAATAGTCGAAGATCAGCGCCTTCGCGATGCCCAGGGCCTTCAGCATGGCGGCCGCCCTTTCGTCGAAACGGAAACTGACCTGGATGTTGTCGGGCGACACGAAACGGACCCGTTTTTCCACGTAATCCCGGTCCCCCTGCCGCGCGCCGATCCCGGAGACCTCCCCAAGATTGGATATTTCCAATCTCACCGGAGTCGCCCCGCATTCCTTCCCCCGGAAGGTGACCGAAGCTTTTTCCGGCTCGGAAACGATGTCCACCGCGATGCCGGCGACGGCGGGAGGCGGGGTCGGCGAAGCCTCCGGCGGGCCCGCAGCGGGCTTGGCTTGCTTGCCGTGAGCGGCGCAACCGGCACACCAGGCCAGGAGGGCGGCAAGAGCGAAAACGGCGACCGATGGATATTTCATGGTTCCTCCCTTGGGACAGGCAATCGTTGTCATTCCAGGCGGATGGATACGGCGATGGTCGTCTCGACGGGCCGCCCCTGCACGTCTTGCGCGGGCAGGTAGACGTAGCGCCGGACGGCCGCCAGGGCTTCCCGGCCGCATTCAGGGGCCACGGTGGAGATCAGCCGGGCCGCTTTCACCTGGCCGTTCTCCCCCACCGTCACCGAAACGCCGACCGTCAGGCCCCGGCAGTTGTCGGCCAGGCCCTCCGGAAGCAGGACCGGCGAGTCCTGCAGAAGCCGGGGCATCTGGTACGGCCGTCCCGGCGGCGGTCCTCCCGCCCCCGGCCCCGGGGCGGCCGGCGCCCCCGCCGGGACAGCCGCCGGCGCCGGCTTCCGGTCGCTCGGGGCCGGCGGTTTGCTTTCTCCCGGCCCTGTCGTGGGCCCGGGTGCGGCGGTCAGGCGACCCGCCGGAAGTGCGGGTGCCGCGTCACGCCGTCCGGCCGCCGCCGGCGGGCGAGGAAGACCGGGCCCCGCGGTCGGCGGGACCGGTTGCCGTTCCCGGAAATCCCCTCCGGCCCCGCGCCCCAGCCACAGGAACCCCGCCGCGGCCGCCGAAAGCCCCAGCAGAACCAGGCCGGCAAGGGCCGCCCGGCGCCACTTCTGTGGCCGGGCCGGCCGCGCCGGCCCCGGCACAACCGTCACATCCTGACCGGTCAAAGATCTGCGGATGTCGGCCAAGCGGGCCAGGGCATCGCTCGACAGCATGATCGGCTCGGGCTTGAGGGCGGGAATGGTCATCAGGCCGTCCCGCATGTCGGCCGCCGTGGCAAATCGTTTGGCGGGGTCCCGCTCCAGGGATCGCATGATGATGGCCTGGAAATCGGGATTCAGCCCTTCCCGGCGTTCCGACAGGGGCACCGGTTCGCTGTTCAGGCGAGAAAAGATGGCCTGAACCGTCGTTTCGCAGGGGAAAGGCATTTTCCCGGCCACGAGCTCGTAGAAAGTCACGCCCAGCGAGTAGATGTCCGAACGCCCGTCCGGCTCGGACCCCGCCACCACTTCGGGCGGCAGGTAGGCGGGCGTGCCCACCATCACCCCCGTCTGCGTCCGCTTCAGGCTGTCCTCCGTCTTGGCGATGCCGAAATCCATGAGATAGGGGCGCCCCGACGCATCCAGGATGATGTTCCCGGGCTTGACGTCGCGGTGCACGATGCCCCGGCGGTGAACGTAGTCGAGGGCGTCCAGGAGAGGCACGGCGATGGTCGTCACTTCCCGGTCGCTCAGCAGGCCCCGGGAGTGGGCGACGGCGTCCAGCGTGGGACCCTCGATGTACTGCATGGAGTACCAGAAGACGCCTTCGTCGATGCCGAAATCGTAGACCTTGACGATGTTGGGGTGGTCCAGGGTGGCGGCCAGCTTGGCCTCCTGCGTGAAGCGGCCACCGAAGTTGGGAGTGGAAACGGGCGCCGGGTTGAGCACCTTCATGGCCTCGAACCGGTTCAGGCGCAGGTTGGTCACCTGGTAGACGACGGCAGCCCCGCCCTGGCCCAGCACCGTCTCGAAACGGTACTGGTCCCCCAACAGGCCCTGCAGGTGAACCAGACGGTAATCAGGGGCCGGCGGCATGGCGAACGGCCGGTCAGGCCTGCACCGGGGCCGGCTGCCCCCCGGGCGCTTCCGTCAGCGCCCGGGCGAGGGCCTGGCTGAGTTCGACGCCGGTGTAGGGCTTGGACACGGCGCCGCAAAACCCGTGCGCCCGGTGGTCGACCATCACGGGGTCGCCGGGGTAGCCGCTCGACACGATCACCTTGGCCTCCTCGTTGATCTCCAGCAGCTTCCGAACGATGTCCTTCCCCCCCATCTCGCCCGGGATGGTAAGATCCAGCAATACCACCCCGAAGGGGTCCTTCTCTTCCGCAGCGGCCCGATAGGTCTCGACGGCGTTTTCCCCATTCTCGGCACAGTCCACCCGGTACCCGAAAGAGCGCACCAGCTCCGCCGCCACCTTGCGCACCGCCGCCTCGTCGTCCACGATCAGAACCCGCCCGGTTCCCGTCACCGGCGTGGCCGCCACGCCGCGTTCGCGGCTGGACCTCCTCTCGCTGGCCGGAAGGTAGACGCTGAAGAGGGAGCCGACGCCGGCCCTGGATTCGACGTCGATGTACCCGCCGTGCTTGAGGACGATGGAGTAGGTGGTGGCCAGGCCGAGGCCGCTCCCTCCCGGTTTCGTCGAGAAGTAGGGGTCGAAGATTTTCGACAGGTTTTCCGGCGGGATTCCGCCGCCCTGGTCCTGGAAGGCGATTTTCAGGTACCGGCCCGGCTGCAGGGGCAGGCTCCGGCTGGACTCCAGGACGAAATTCTCGATGCCGATGACGATTTCGCCCCCGTCGGGCATGGCCTGCACCGCATTGATGATGATGTTGTTGACCACCTGGTTGAGTTGGCCCTCGTCGGCGTCCACCGGCCACAGGTCGGGCGCGAAGCGAAGAACGGGCTTGACGTTGGACCCGCGCAGGGTGAACTCCACCGACTGCCGGATCGACTGGTCCAGGTTGATGGAGTGGCGAACGGGCTCGCCCCCCTTGGCAAAAACCAGCAGCTGATGGGTCAGGTCTTTGGCCCGCTCGGCCGCCGTTTCCGAGTCGGCCAGCAATTCGCGGACAGGGTCCTTGGGGTCGAGCTGAATCTTGGCCAGGTTGATGTTGCCCATGATGGCCGTCAGCAGGTTGTTGAAATCGTGCGCGATCCCCCCGGCCAGCACGCCGATGGTCTCCAGGTGCTGGGCGCGGATGAACTCCTCCTCCCGCTTTTTCCTCTCCGTCAGGTCGCGGATGACGTAGACGACGAAGAAGGGGCCTCCGTGTTTCCGGTTGGGCCGGAGAAACAGCTCGGCCGGAAAGCACTCGCCGTTTTTCCGTTTCATCTCGCATTCGCTCTTGACGAACCCCATGCCGCCGGTGGTCACCCGCATCTCCTTGTCGAAATGAGCGAAGGCAGCCTGGTTGACGTGCAGCAGCCGGGTGTTCCCGCCGAGCAACTCGGCCTGGGTATAGCCGAACATCCGTTCCACCGTGGTGTTGCAGCGGATGATCTTGCCCGTTTCCGGCCCCAGGATCAGCACGCTCTCCTCGAGGGTGGACAAGGTCAGTTCGAACAGGTCCAGGGATTCCCGCAGGGACTCCTGCTTCTTCCGGATATCGGCGGTCAGCCGCTTCATGAGCCAGCTGAGGATGAGCGCCATGCCCGCGATGGGAACCCCGACCCGGGCCACGCTCATTGCCCAGTAGCCGGGGAACCGGGCCGCCGCCAGCTCCATGAGCCAGCCGGAAACCAGCAGCCAGGAACCCAGGACCCAGATGAAATTAGAAATGGTACCTTTCGGTATTTGTCTGTTCATCGGCTACCTGCAAGACACTGTATTGTCGGAATGCCTTCACATTATAGCAGATTGCGGGACCGCTTCAGAAAATATCTCTCAGCTTCCTGGCCAACGCCTGCCTTGAGAATGGTTTCTGGATGAAGTCCAGGTCCTCTTCCACCACACCGTGGTGGGCGATGAAATCGGCCGTGTAGCCCGACATGTAGAGAACCTTCAGGCCGGGAACGATGGCGCGGAGTCTTTCATACAGGGCCTTTCCGTTCAGCTCGGGCATGATGACGTCCGTCAGCAGCAGCTGGATGCGGTCCCCGTGTTCCTGGGCCAGCGCCACGCAACTGGCGACGTCGGACGACTCGATGACCGTGTAGCCGAGATTTTCAAGCATGGAGCACACCATGCCGCGGACGATGGGTTCGTCTTCGGCCACGAGGATGGTCTCCTTTCCCTGGGGGAGCACCAGGGTTTCCGCAACTTCGACGGGCTCCGCCACCGCGACCCCCCCCAGAGAAGGCAGGCAGATCTGGAACGTCGCGCCCTTCCCCGGTTCGCTTTCCACCCGGATGAAGCCGCCGTGCTGGCGAACGATGCCGTACACCATCGCCAACCCCAGCCCGACCCCCTTGCCCTGCTCCTTCGTCGTGAAGAACGGTTCGAAAACCCGTTCCGCCACCTCTTCCGTCATGCCGGTGCCGCTGTCGCTCACCGTCAAGCAGATGTATCTCCCCGGCCCCATATCCCGGAACTTGGCGACAAACGCCTCGTCGGCTGCAATTTCCTCGGTCGAGATGGTCAGGACCCCGTCCTGGGGGATGGCGTCCCGGGCATTCACGGCCAGGTTCATGACGACCTGCTCGATCTGCCCACGGTCCGCGGCCACGGCGTTCAGGCCCGGAGCCAGTTTCAGGTCGATCCGGATATCTTCCCGCAAAGTCCTCCGCAGCAGCTTGCTGAAACTGCTCACGATCTCGTTCAGGTCCAGCGGGCGGATCTCCAGGGTCTGCTTGCGTCCGAAGGCGGTGAGCTGCCGCACGAGGTCCCGGGCCTTCTCGCTCACCGAGAGGATCTCCTGCACCTGCCCCCGCAGCTGCTCGTCGAGCTTCGGGTCCAGCAGCAGCATGTCGGCGTAGCCCAGGATCGGGCTGAGCAGGTTGTTCAGGTCGTGGGCCACGCCGCCGGCCAGGAGCCCGATGGCTTCCATCTTCTGGGACTGGCGCAGTTGCTCCTCGAGCACGGCCCGCTCCTCCTCCGAACGGACGCGGTCCGTCACGTCCAGGATGACCCCGTAAAAAACCAGCTCGTCCCCGAATCGCGAGGGGCTGGACATGCCCCGGAACCAGATCGTCCGGCCATCCGCGCGCTGGAAGCGGCCCTCGAATTCCCAGTGCTTTTCCTGCTCCACCGCGTCCCGGATGGAGGCCAGCATCCTTTCCGCATCCTCGGACGGCATGCGCTGGAGAAGCCGCTCGAACATCCCGTCGAGGCCGCCCAGATCGCCAAAAATGTCCGTGATGCGCCCGGAGGCGTAGCGCAGGCCCATCTCCCCGGTGCCTTTCCGGGCGTAGAACTCGTAGATGGCCCCGGGAACGTTTTCCGCCAGCCGGTGCAGGCGCTCTTCCTGCTGGCGTTGGGCCTCGACCTCCTTCAGGCGCTGTTCCTGGTCCACCAGGATCATGCCCAGGAGCAGCGTGGCCAGGGGGTAGATGGTGATTACAGGCAGGGCGATATGTCGGTAAACGTTGGAGATGGTCGCCCCGGGAAGGGTCAGCATGAGGGTGATCATGGTGACGTGGACCAGTACGCCCAAAAAATACATCCACAACATGCCGACGACATGGGGCCGGCGGCGCCGCAGGTAATGGAACAGGACCCCCCAGGCCGAGGCGGAGGCGATGACGCTGACCCCCATCACAGCCCCGATCCCCCCGAGGTGAAGGCGGTAGACGGCACACATGACCGCGGCGATGCCGGCCGTGACGGGCCCTCCGAAGAGGCCGGAAACGCAGAGGATGATGGATCGGCCGTCGAAGATGAGGCCGGGGAGGTAGGGGACGGGGTTCAGCATGCCGATGACGGCCACGGTCCCGAACAGGAAACCCGACAACACCCGATACATGCCCGTTTCCGTTTTCCACCGGTGCATGATCACGTTGTGGGCGACCACCAGCGTCACCAGCAGCGTGATGTTGTTCAGAAGCATCTGGAAGAACATGCCCACCCCCCCTCGAGCCTCGGCAAGCGAACCCAGAGCGCGTTTCCCGGGAAGAACCTTTTGCTGCAACGAAGATAGAACAAATTCGGCTTCGTGTCCACATGGAATTGTGCGGCGACGTTTACGGGGCGAAAACGGAATTCCGCCCCGCCCCTGTGCTATCATCGGCCCGTGAAGGCGGCAGGGCCAAGAACCGCCAGACTTCATCCAACGGCCGACGGGAGCGGGAGATGAGAAAGTTCTTTCTGGGGTGCGCGATCGTCCTGGCGGCGGCGGCCACCCTGCTGTTTTCCGACCTGGGGCGGCGCAGGAACGCCGAAGCCAGGAAGGTGTTCCGGGTCGCCATTTTCCAGAACTCCAGCCGGGTCATCCTGGACCAGTCTTCGGCCGGCGTGCTGGACGGCCTCCGGGAAGGAGGCTTCACGGCCGGCCAAAACGTAGAGTTCACCCGCTTCAACCCCGAAGGCGACGCCGTCGACCGCGCTGCCATCGCCCAGACCATCGTCAACGGCGGTTTCGACATGGTCGTGACCGTCAGCACGGTCTGCCTCCAGGCCATGGCCAACGCCAACCGGGACGGCCGCGTCGTCCACGTCTTCTGTGCGGTGACCGATCCTTATTCGGCCGGCGTCGGCCTGAAGAGGGGCCTTCCCGACCAGCGGCCGCGCCACCTCACCGGGGTCGCCACTTTCCAGCCCGTTCGGGAAACCTTTCTGCTGATCCGCCAGATCCGGCCCGACCTGGCCAGAGTCGGCGTGGTCTGGTGCCCCACCGAAGCCTGCTCGGAACAGTGCCTCGCCGTGGCCCGAAAGACCTGTGCGGAATTGGGGATCACCCTGGAAGAGGCCAACGTCTTCTCCACGGCCGAGGTCCAGGAGGCGGCGCGGGCCATGACGGCCAAAGGCGTCCAGGCGATGTGGATCGGCGGCGACAACGTCGTCGAGCAGGTGATCCCGAGCATCGTGCAGGCCTGCCGGGAAGCGAAAATCCCCTTCTTCGACAATGGCCCGGAAAGCGTCAAGGACGGGGCCTACCTGGCCATGGGGGCCGACTACTTCCAGGTGGGCCGGATCGCCGGGCGGAAAGCGGCCCGGCTCCTGGCCGGCGCCGACCCGGCGAAGGAACCCATCGAAAACGCGGTCCCCGGGCAGACCGCGGTAAACCTGGCCACCGCCGCCGCCCTGGATCCCGGCTGGAGAATTCCGCCGGAAACCGTGGCCGGAGCGGCCCTGGTCGTCGACGAGACCGGCGCTTTGGTGAAAGGCGGCCACCCGGCCGCGACGCCGGCCGCAAGGCCCTGAACCGATTCCCCCTCGCTAAGCCTTTCGGCGATTGACAAATATCGGGCATCGACGTAAAATCTGCTTTGATCGTCTGCAAGAATCCAGGCGGTCGAAGGTCGGGGCCAGTGGGTCCCCGCCCGGAGGACGGAGTCGCCATGCTGTTGAAAATCAATGCATACCAGCCTCAACCGCGCCTGGTGACGACTGTCGTGGAAGCCCTGGCGCGGGGAGGCGTCATCGCCTACCCGACGGACAGCGTCTACGCCATCGGCTGTTCCATCCTCGACAAGAAAGCCATCAACCAGCTTTACCGGATCAAGGCCGAAGACAAGCACAAGCCGCTCAGCTTCATCTGCGACAGCATCCAGATGGCCAGCCGCTACGTGACCATCAGCAACAACGCCTTCCGGATCATGAAGCGGGCCACGCCGGGCCCCTTCACCTTCATTCTGGAAGCCAACAACATCGTGCCGAAAATGATGCTCACCAAGCGGCACACCGTGGGCATCCGCATCCCTTCCAACAACATCTGCCGGGCGATCGTGGAAGAGCTGGGCTCACCCGTCATCTCCACGTCCATCAACCCCCATTTCGGCGAAAACCTGCAAGACCCCGCCGAAATCTACAACCGCTTGAAAGGGCATCTGGAGCTGGCCGTGGACGGGGGAGACATTTTTCCCGCCGCCTCGACGGTCGTCGACCTCACTGGCCCGACGCCCGAAATCGTCCGCGAAGGCGCCGGCAGCGTCTCCCTGATCCTCTAGGCCTCCCTTCCCACATCCCCCGGGACTTCCCGTCATGGCCCGCACCTCCCTCAGCCGAAAGATCTTCTACCGCTTCATCATTGTAATCGCCCTCGTCGGAGGGGCCACCCTGTACCTGACCCTGGACTGGTTCTCCCGCAACTCCCTGCGCGAGGCCCGGGAAATGGTCGGCCAGGACCTGTTCTCCCTGAAACAGATGCTGGCCTCGCGCATGGAAGCGTACTCCAACCTTCTGGCCGCGGTGGCCTCGCCGTTGCGGAAAAACGACGTGGAGACCATGATCTACGGCTTCCAGACCGCCTGCCGGGTGCAGGAATTCGATTTCGGCGGGTACTTCTCCGCCCGGACGGGCCAGGGGTTCCGGATCCGCACGCTGGATCCGTCCGACCGGCAGTCTTTCTTCTACCGGTACTGGAGGATGTCCGGCGCCAAAAACGGCTACATCCTGCTGCCCCTGGAGGAACTCGCGCGGGAGAACCTGGTGAAGGCCGGCGTCATGCGGCGGACGGTGGAGACCATCCCCCCGGAAGGCCCGCCCTTCGACCGCGGACGGCTGCTCGCCATGGTCGCCTGGAGCGAATTCTCGCGGCCCGGCAAAAGCGACGACAAGCTCGTCTTCTACGCCGGCCGCATCGTCGCCTTCGACAGCGTCACCTTCGACCGTTTCGGCGAAATCCTCTTCGGTGCGGCCGTCTTCGAGGGGAAACCGGCCATCACCCTGACGCTGTTCCAGAACGGGCGCCGCATCGCCACCAACGTCCTGGACGAGCGCGGCCGCCGGGCCCTGGGAACATCCATCTCACCGGAGATCTACCGGGAAGTGGTGGAACAGGGCAAAGCCTGGAGCGGGCGGGCCTGGGTGGTGGACCGCTGGTACCTGGGCGAGTACGAACCCCTCCGGGACGTCCTCGGGCGCACCGTGGGGACCCTGTACGTCGGCGTGCTGGAAGACCTCTACCGGGACAAGAACAACCGGCTGGTCCGGTTGCTGCTCGGCATCTACCTCGGGGGCACGCTGGTGGTGGTGGCGATCTCCTGGTTCCTCTCCCGGCTGCTGGCCCGTCCGCTCAAAAGGCTGCTCAAGGCCACTGACAGCATCCGGGACGGGGCCCTCGACGGGGAGGCGGCGTGCAAGGCGGTTTCCACCGACTTCTCGGAAGCGGAGGAACTCATCGCCTCTTTCCGGGCCATGATGCAGTCCATCCGAGAACGGGACGCCTCGCTGCACGAAGTCAACGCCTCGTTGGAGCAGACCAACGGGAAACTGGAGCAGGCCAACCGCAACTACATGGAAATGCTGAGTTTCGTCACACACGAACTCTCCAACATGGTGGGAGTGCTCATGCTGGACGCCCACGCCCTCAAGGAAACGGTCGCCGACAGGCTGAACGCCGAGGAGCAGGAGTCCATGACCTCCCTCCTCCAGCAGCTGGACCGCTTCAAGGACATGATCCGCAACTACCTGGACCTCTCCCGCATCGAGAAGGACCGGATGGTGGTGAACAAGACCGAGATGAACCTCTACTGGGACGTGCTCCAGTTCGTCGGCAAGGAACTGTCGGGCCGGGTGGAGGGCCGGGGGATGCACCTGGAGATCGCCCCGGAAACGGAACAAGTCGACCTGGTGGCGGACCCCAACCTCCTCCGCGTGGTGTGCTACAACCTGATGGGCAACGCCGTGAAGTACGGCCGGGACGGCGGCCGGATCCGCTGCCACGCCACCCGCGAGACGGAAGGGACGGTGACCGTACACGTCTGGAACGAGGGGGAAGGCATCCGCCGGACGGACCTGGCCCGGCTGGGCGAGAAGTTCTTCCGGCCCATCGGCGACGCCGGCCGAAAAGTGCACGGCTCCGGGCTGGGCCTCTACATCACCCAGGAGATCGTGGAACGGCACGGCGGCTTCCTGAAAGCCGACTCCGCCGAAGGCGAATGGGCCGAGTTCACCGTCACCCTGCCCGCACCACCGCCTCCGGCCCCCTGACCCGGAGGCGCGCGTGGAGAACCTTTTCCCCCTCATCCAGAGCCTGGCCCGGGCGAAGCAGAAACCGCCGCCCGAATTCTACGCCGGCCTGCTGCCCGGGATATGGAAGTCCGTTGTGGGAGAAGCCCTGGCCGCCGTCACCCGCCCCGGAAGGATCCAGGACGGGAAGCTGACCGTGTACACCGCCAGCCGGCTCTGGAACTCCCAGCTCGTGTCCATGGCCGAACCCTTCCGCCGGCGGCTGAACGTCTTCGTCCCCGCGGACGTCGTGCACGGGCTGGTGTTCCGGGTGTTCACCGCGCCCTTCAAGACCGCGGGGAGGAAACGGCCCCGCCTCGGGCCGGAAGAGCTGCGCGAGATCACCGCCGGCTCGGCCGGCATCGCCGACGACCGGCTGCGGGAGGCCTTCACGCGGGCCCGCCTGGCCTGGGTGGCCCGGGAAAAGGAATCGGCCGGCGAGGCGGAGTGACCGTTTCCCTTTCTTTTACCGACCAGGAGGACAACGCATGAATTTCGACCTTTTCTGCCCCGGCTGCCAAAACCCCTACCCGCTTGCGCCGGAGATGACGGTGTGCCCCGCCTGCTCGTCCGGCCAGCAGGCCGGGCAGCCGCTGGCCGGCGTCCTGGAGGTCCGCCTCCACCCGGAACCCGGCGAAGCCGAGCGGCTGGTGGCGGCCGGGCTGGCCGGCCTGGACATCCTGTCCCTCCTGCCGGCGGGAAAGGAACACTTCCCCGCGGCGCCCGTCGGTTCCACCCCCCTCTGGGCGCCGGAAAGGCTGCGCCGGGAGTTCGGCTTCCCCGGCCTCTTCATCAAGGACGAAGGGGCAAACCCCACGGGCTCCCTCAAGGACCGCGCCTCGCTGCTGGTGGCCGCCTTCGCCCGCCAGCACGGCATCCGCCGGATCACGGCGGCCTCCACCGGCAACGCCGGCTCCTCCATGGCCGGCATCGGGGCGGCCGCGGGGCTGGAAGTCACCCTCTTCCTCCCCAAAACGGCGCCCCGGGCCAAAATGGTGCAGTCGCTGCAGTACGGCGCCCGGCTGGTGCTGGTGGACGGCAACTACGACCGGGCCTACGACCTGTCGCTGGCCTACACCCGGCGGGAGGGCGGGATGAGCCGCAACACCGCCTACAACCCCATGACCGTCGAAGGCAAGAAGACCGTCTCCCTGGAGATCGCCCGCCAGCTCGGGGGAGCCCCGGACGCCGTGTTCGTCTCGGTGGGGGACGGCGTCATCCTCTCCGGCGTGTTCAAGGGCTTCGCCGACTTGCTCCGGCTCGGGCTCATCGGGAAGATGCCGACGGTCTGGGCCGTGCAGGCGGAGGGCAGCAGCGCCATCCGGCGGGCCTTCGAGTCCGGCCGGTTCGGCGAGCCGGTCGCCTCGCACACGGTGGCCGACTCCATCTCCGTGGACGTCCCCCGGGGCGGGATCCCCGCCCTGCGCGGCCTGCAGGCCTTCGGCGGGCGCTGCCTGGCGGTTTCGGACGAGGCCATTCTCGAGGCCCAGCGCCTGCTGGCCTCCCGCGCGGGCCTGTTCACCGAACCCGCCGGCGCGGCGGCCATGGCGGGTTTCCTGGCCGCCCGGCCCCAGCTGGACCCGCAGGCGAGGGTGGTCGTGCTGGCCACCGGCAACGGTCTCAAGGACATCGACTCGGCCGCCCGGACCATCCTCTTCCCCGAACGGCCCGTCCGCACGCTCGAAGAGATCCCATGAAACACCCGGACGGCGAGGCCATCAGCTACCAGGGCATCCAGTACGGGGCGCTGCTCGGCCGGAGCCGGCCGTTCCGGCTGGCCTCGGACTACGAGCCCCGCGGCGACCAGGCCCGGGCCATCGAGACCCTGTCGAACGGCATCGAGGGCGGCGTTCCCCACCAGGTGCTGCTCGGCGTCACGGGCAGCGGCAAAACCTACACCATGGCCCGGATCATCGAGCGCACGGCCCGCCCCGCCCTGGTCCTGGCCCACAACAAGACGCTGGC
>CAYTBK010000042.1:0-29145 GCA_964436005.1 uncultured Acidobacteriota bacterium | reverse complement strand
GCTACAGGGCGATATCGACGTTTTGGTTATCTACACGGTTTCCGGATGAACCACATTTCTATTGATTTCATCGGACCTTCCGGTGGCGGCGGGTTTTCAGCACGATGTCCAGGGGGGGCGACTTCACGCAGCGGTCGGATTGCAGCAGGGCGAGCAGCCTCTCCCGCAGTCGGGGGACATCCCGGGCGGGGCGGAAGTCCCGCAAGCCGTCGGCGGTGGCCCCGGTCCACAGGGGAGACCGGAAGAAGGCGTAGCTCACCCGGTAACGTCCCGGCGGCGGCGGCTTCCAGGGTCCGCCCGAACAGCCGAAGTCATCCAGCCGCACGGTGCAGGTCTCGCCCGGCGACAGGCGGTGGGTGTGGCCCGCCGACCAGGCCGGCGGCGGCGGCTGCATTCCCAGCAGGAAGGCGGCGTCGCAGGGGTGCAGGACCACGAAGGGAGGCCCCCCCTCGACGCTCTCGAAGAGCAGGCCGTGGACGTCGCAGTCGTAGAGCACCACCTCCGCGCCGCCCCCGTTGCGGACCGTGGCCTCCACGATCCCCTCGAGCCCGCTGACCCATCCGCCGCCGGAGGGCGTCCGCCCGATGCGCAGCGGCTGCGGGCAGCGCAGGGCGACGGTGATCTCCGGCTCCGCCTGGGCCAGCACGGGCGGCAGGAAGGCCAGCATCAGCAGAAGGACAGTTTGCGCTTGCGGCGGTCCGGGGTTCATGGAAGAATTGTAGGCTCTTCGCGAGGGAAGCGCAACATGTTGAGTCCGTTTACCAGCACCGTTCTTTTCCTGGCCGGCCTCGGCGCGGGCTTCGTGGACTCCATCGCCGGGGGCGGCGGGCTGATCACCGTGCCCGTGCTGCTGGGCGTGGGACTCCCGCCGGCCGCCGCCCTGGGCACCAACAAGTTCCAGTCCAGCTTCGGCTCGGGCAGCGCCGTCTGGCACTTTTTCCGCTCGGGCGCGCTGGCCCTGAAGGGCGTGCGCCTGGGCGTGCTGTTCACCGCGGTGGGCGCCGCCCTGGGCGCCTGGGCCGTGCAGTACCTGTCGGCGGAATTCATGAAGCGAGTCATCCCCTTCCTGCTGCTGGGGGTGGCCGTCTACGTCCTGTGCGCCCCGCGGGTCGTCTTCCTCGGGCGCAAGGCCCGGATGAAGGCCGGCCTCTTCTTCCTCGCCGCCGGCCTGCTGCTCGGGTTCTACGACGGGTTCTTCGGGCCGGGCGTCGGCTCGTTCTGGGTGCTGGCCCTGCTCTTCCTGCTGGGCCGGGGCATGATCCAGGCCACGGCCGAAACCAAGCTGATGAACTTCACCAGCAACGTCGTCTCCCTGGGGGTCTTCATCGTCGGGGGGCACGTGGTCTGGCTGCCCGGCATCCTCATGGCCCTGGGGGAAATCATCGGGGCCCGGCTGGGCTCGGGACTGGTGATGGCCCGCGGAAGCCGGATCGTGCGGCCCATGCTGGTACTGATCTCCCTCTGCATCACCGCCAAACTCCTGCTGTGGCCATGAGGCCCCCTTCGGCATTGTCCCGCCGGCCGATTTGGTTTATCATGTCGCGTGCCGAGGACCAAACGTTCCGCCGACGACCATGCTGAAGAAAAAAGAACGCCAACGCCACGCATTTCTTCTCTTCTGCGACACCATCGCCATCCTGCTGGCTTTGCCCGCCGCCTATCTCCTGCGCCGCGGGCTCCGCTCCGCCGGGGGATTCCTGTTCGAATGGGTCCAGCCGGAGATCCCTTCCGTCGAGTCCTTTTTCTGGTTCTACTCGGTCAGCCTGACGGTCATCCTGCTGTTCTACTTTTACCAGAACAAGCGCCGGGTGCCCAGCCGGTTCCGCTACCTGCCCCGGCACATCCTGGTCCTGGCCGAGGAGTGCCTGCTCATCGGCTTCATCATCGGCTTCTTCTCCTTCGTCCTGAAGCTGGACCTCAGCCGTTCCGTCACCTTCCTCTTCCTGCTGGCGCTCTTCCTGTTCGGGACCCTGCACCGCCTGCTGCACGTCCTCTGGTTCAAGTCCCGCAAGGGGCTGCACAGCGAGTACCGCCGCATCCTGGTGGCCGGGAACTCCCCCAAGGTTTTCGAGATGGGCGAGCACATCGCGCGCCACCAGGCCGAGGGCTACTACCTGGTCGGCTACGTCACCGACTGCGAACGCCCCGAAGGCAACTCTTTCCACGGGCCCATGCTGGGCGGCCTGCAGGACTTCGAGGCCGTCCTGGACGGCCACGTGGTGGACGAGGTCATGTTCATCAGTTCCTCCAACGGCGACCTCAAGCTGTTCGAGAACGTCGCGTTGCTCTGTGAGAACCAGGGCGTCATCACCCGCCTCTCCCTGAACTTCTTTCCCCACTCCATCTCGCGCACCAGCCTGGACTTCATCGAAGACCAGCCGTTCCTCTCGTTCTCGCCGGTACCCGAACGCGCCCTGGCCCTGATGGTCAAGCGGGTCATCGACCTGGTGGGGGCCACGGTGGGAATCGTCCTTTCGATTCCGCTGTTTGTCGTCTTGCCCATTCTGATCCGCCTGAGCTCCCAGGGGCCGGCCATCCACAAGCAGGTCCGCTGCGGCCGGAACGGCCGCAAGTTCACCCTCTACAAGTTCCGCTCCATGAGCGCCGACGCCGAGGACCGGCTCTGGGAGATCAAGCACCTCAACGAGATGAGCGGGCCGGTCTTCAAGATGCACAACGACCCGCGGGTGACGCCCCTCGGCCGCATCCTCCGCAAGACCAGCCTCGACGAGGTGCCCCAGTTCTTCAACATCCTGAAGGGGGAGATGAGCCTGGTCGGCCCCCGGGCGCCCCTGCCGGACGAAGTCCAGGAATACACGCGCTGGCAGCGGCGACGCCTGTCGGTGAAGCCCGGCCTGACCTGCCTGTGGCAGGTGTCGGGCCGGAACGAGATCCAGTTCGACGAATGGATGAAGCTGGACCTCTACTACATCGACAACTGGAGCCTTTTTCTCGATTTGCGGATCCTGCTGCAGACCGTCCCCACGGTGCTGTTCTGCCGCGGCGCCAAGTAGACGACGCCATCCGGGAGAACCGTCTGCCGGAAACCCGACCGGAGGTCCTGTTGAAGAATATTGCAGTCATATTGGCACTTTCAGCGGCCGCCCCCTTCCTGCTGGCCGAAACGCCGGCGCCCAAGTACGGGCCGGCGAAGGCGCCCTTCGCCACCCCGCTGTCGCAGGACCACGCCTACTTCCAGGAACCCGGCCACCCGGCCCCCGATTTCTGGGCCCTCATCCCCTACTATGTCCCGCAGTTGACCGAATGCTCCTGCTCGGTGGCCAGCGTGGCGGCCGTGGTCAACGCCGCCACCCGGGCGGGCCGGCCGCTGGCGGCTTCCGACCGGAACGCCACCCACGGCTCGCTGCTGGAGGGCATCCGCTCCGAGCAGTGGGCCGCGCGCTGCGGCAAGAAAGGCGTGGACGGCGTACCGGGCCTGACCCTGGCCCAGTTGCGGCGGGTCACCGAGGAGGCGCTGGCGCTCCAGGGCGCGCCCGCCTGCTCCGTCCGGGCGGTGCAGGTCACCGAGGCCACCCCGGCCGCCCGGAAGGATTGGGAAGACGCCCTGCAAGCCAGCGAAAAGTCGGGCAAGGACTTCATACTGGTCCACTTCACCCAGGACACCCTCACCGTCTCGGAAGGGGGGCCCTACCCCCACATCTCCCCGGTGGGCGCCTACGATGCCGCCAGGCGCCGGGTCCTCGTCCTGGACGTCGACCGGGAATACTACGAACCCTACTGGGTGGACCCGGGAAAACTGCTGGAGGCCATGGCCGTGAAAACGCCCGGCCTGGGCCACGGCGGCTACGTGGTCGTGCAGGTCCCCTGACCCGGCCCGGTCGCCCGAACAATCAGACTGCCGGAGGCAATGGTGAAGAAAAGCGTTTCGCGCGTCCTGCTGCCGCTGTTCCTGTCCTGGATCGCCGCCGGCCTTTTGCCCGCCCTCCCGCCGGCGCCGGACGGCCGGCCCGTCGTGGGCCTGGTCCTCAACCGGGAGCAGGCGGAGGCCGTGGCCGCGGGCAAGCCCGCCGCGGTCAACTACCGGAAGGCCCTCGAGAATTCCGGTGCCGCCGTCCTGCTCCTGTCCCCCCTCACCGACGCCCCCGGCCTGCTCGCCGCTGCCGCCGACCTGGACGGACTTCTCGTCCCGGGCGGCGACGACATCTCGCCCGCCTGCTACGGGGCCGCCCCCGACGCCCGCCTGGAAGCCACCGACCCGGAACTGGACCGCCTGGAAATCGCCCTGCTGAAATTCGCCCGCTGGCGCGGCCTCCCGGTGCTGGGCATCTGCCGGGGCGCCCAGTTGATCAACGTGGTGCACGGGGGCACGCTCTGCCAGGACCTGCCCACCCGCTTCCAGGGGAAGAAGGCCGTGGAGCACCGGCGGAAGAAGGGCGAGGAATACCTGCCCTGCCCGCACCGGGTGACGCTGCGCCCCGGTTCCCGGATCGCCGGAATCACCGGCGCGGGGGAAATGGAGACGAACTCCTTCCACCACCAAGGCGTGGAGAAGCCGGGCGGCGACCTCACCGTCTCCGGCGAAACCCCGGACGGCCTGCCGGAAGTGCTGGAAGGCGACGGGCCGGCCTTCCTCCTCGGCGTCCAGTTCCACCCGGAGAAGGCGTACGAAGACCCCTCCATGGGGAAAATCTTCGCGGCCTTCCTGATTGCCGCGGAACACCACCGCCAGGAACGCACCCGCCAGACCGTGGACAAACCCAAGGGACGGGGCGCGCAACCGCCGACGGAGTAAGCCTCATTCTTGGTGCATTGAGCGTGCGGTTCGGGTATGATGGGCCGTCAACGGGAAAGCCCGGCGGTGCATATTTTCGCTTCGGAGTCGACCGTCATGGATCCGGTATTGCTGGCTCGCATACAATTCGCCGTCACGATCGGGTTCCACTTCCTCTTCCCCCCGCTCTCCATCGGCCTGGCCTGGCTGCTGGTGATGGCGGAGTGGAAGGGCTGGCGCAGACGCGACGCCGGCTGGGAGCGCCTCGGCCGGTTCTTCGGCAAGGTGCTGGCCCTCACCTTCGCCGTGGGCGTGGCCACCGGCATCGTCATGGAGTTCCAGTTCGGGACCAACTGGGCACGCTACTCGCGCTTCGTGGGCGACATCTTCGGGGCCCCCCTGGCCGCCGAGGCCATCTTCGCCTTCTTCCTCGAGTCCGGCTTCCTGGGGCTGTACCTGTTCGGCCGCGGACGGGTGTCCAAGGGCGTGCACTGGTTCAGCATCCTGATGGTGGCCGTGGGCTCCACGCTCTCCGCCTTCTGGATCCTGGTGGCCAACTCCTGGCAGCAGACGCCGGCCGGCTTCGTCCTCCGCAACGGACGGGCCGAGTTGACCGACTTCTGGGCCGCCGTGTTCAACCCGTCCACCCTCGTCCGCTTCACCCACACCATGGCCGCCGCCCTGCTCTCCGGCGCCTTCCTGTGGACGGCCATCGCCGCCTGGTTCCTCCTCCGCGGACGGCACGCGCCCGAGGCCGGCAAGGCCCTGAAGGCCGGCCTGGTTTTCAGTGCGGTGTTCTCGGTCCTGCTCCTCTTCCCCACCGGGCACGAGCACGCCCGGCAGGTGGCCGCCACGCAGCCGGCCAAGTTCGCCACCATGGAGGGCCTGGCCAAAACGCAGACGAACGCCCCCCTGCTGATCTTCGCCATCCCGTCCGAGGACCCCGAGAAGATCTCCGCCCGCGTCGAGCTGCCGGGGGGCCTCAACCTGCTGCTGGGCACCGACGGGCCGGTCAAGGGGCTGGACGCCTTCCCGAAAGAGGAACGCCCCCCGCAGGTCCTAACCTTCGTCGCCTTCCACACCATGGTGGGTCTGGGCGGCCTGTTCATCCTCCTGTCCTTCCTGGGGCTTTTCCTGATGTGGAAGAAGAGGCTCGAGCGCTGCCCCCTCTACCTCCGGCTGCTGGTCTGGGCGGCGCCCCTGCCCCTGCTGACCTGCCAGTTCGGCTGGATCACGGCGGAGGTGGGGCGGCAGCCCTGGATCGTCTACGGCCTGCTGAAGACCGGGGCGGCCTCTTCCGTGACGGTGTCGGCGGGGGAGATCCTCTTTTCCCTGGTTCTCTTTTCCCTGATTTACCTGCTGCTGGGAACCCTGTACGTCTTCCTGCTCCTCCGGAAGGTCCGCGGGGGGCTGGCGTCGGACGAACCCGGCAGCGCGCCCGGCGCGCCCGTGAACTGAGCCGGAGAGAAGCGCTTTTCCGATCCCGGAGGGTCGAGTGATGGATCTGAACACCGTTTGGTTCGCACTTTTCACCGTATTGATCGCAGGATACGCCGTGTTGGACGGATACGACCTCGGCGTGGGCGTCCTCCACCTGTTCACCTGCGACGAGAAACAGAAAAGGGTCAACCTGAACGCCATCGGGCCCGTCTGGGACGGCAACGAAGTCTGGCTGCTGGCCGGCGGAGGCGCCCTCTTCGCCGCCTTCCCCCCGGTCTACGCCACCGTCTTCAGCGGGTTTTACCTGGCCCTCGTCCTCTTGCTGGCCGCGCTCATCACCCGGGCCGTCTCCCTGGAGTTCCGTGGGAAGGTCGAGTCCCCCGCCTGGAAAAGGGCCTGGGATCTGGCCTTCGGCCTCAGCAGCCTGCTGCCGGCGCTCCTTTTCGGCGTGGCCGTGGGCAACGTCCTGCGCGGACTCCCGCTGGGCCCGGACGGCGAATACCTGGGCGGCTTCCTCGACCTGCTGAACCCCTTCGCCCTGCTGATCGGACTGCTGTCCCTGGCCATGTGCCTGCTCCAGGGCACCGCCTACCTGGCCCTGAAGACCGAAGGGGAGCGCAAGGCCGCCCTGGTCCGGCTGCTGCGCCACGTCTGGCTGGCCTTCGCGGTGCTCTACATCGTCGCCACTTTCGCCACCGGCGCCATCTCGCCCCACCTGCTCCGCCGGCTGGAAAGCGCCCCCCTGGTCTGGATCTTCACCGCCCTCCAGGTGGCGGTGCTGCTCGCGGTGCCGCTGTTGTCCGCCCTCGGCCGTCACGGTCTGGCCTTCGTGGCCTCCTCCGCCTCTGTCGCCCTGATGGTCGGCCTGGCCGCCGCGGGCCTGTACCCGTTTCTGGTGCCCGCCCGCCCCTTCTCCGACAGCGCCGGCCTGACGGCCTACAACGCTTCGTCCTCGCCCTACACGCTCGGCGCCATGCTGGTCGTCGCCCTGCTGGGCATGCCGCTGGTGATCGCGTACACCATCTTCATCCACCGTGTCTTCCGCGGCAAGGTGGTCCTTTCCCGGGACAGCTACTGAACGGAACATGACACGGAAAACACGACTGATCAGGTTGGGGGTACTCTTGGCCGGGCTCGTCGCCGCCCTGGTCTGGCTCATCCACTCCGGCGCCTTCCGCCAGTTCCTGTTCGACCGCCTGGCGGCCGCCCTCCGGCATGGCCAGGGCATGAGCCTCTCCCTGGAGGACTGGAACTTTTCCCTGCTGAGGGGGACGATCGATGCCCGCAACGTGTACCTGTCCGGCCAGAATTCGTCCCTCTTCAGCCACACGGAAAAACTGCACCTGAAAGTGGGGGTCACGTCGCTCCTGTTCGGGGACGTCGTGGTGGAACAGGCTTCCTTCGACGGAATTTCCGTCACCCTGAACTACCCGGACCACCTGCTGAAGGCCAAACCGCCGGGCCCAGGCCTGACCATCCGCTTCCGGGACCTCACGGTACGGAACGGCAGCGTCCGCATCCGGGCACTGGAAATCCCCCTGCGCTTCGATTCCGTCCGCCTCTCCTTTGACCTGCACTGCAACAAGGCCGGCGCTCCGCAAGACGCCTCCCTGGACGTGGACGGCGGCCACCTCAAGGTTCTGGAAGGCCTTACCCCATTGAAAAAGCTTCAGATACGTGCCGTTTTCGTGCCGGAGGCCGTGGAGTTGCAGGGCCTCCTGCTGGACACGGCCGTCCTGCGCTGGGAGGGTACGGGGAAAATACCCACGGCGGGAAAAGGAGCCTTCTCCCTCTCCGGACGCGGAGTCGCCGACATGTCCTGCCTGCGCCAGGTCGTGCCATCCCTGCAGCTGAACACGGCCGGGAAACTGTCCTTCGAGGCAAAGGCCGAGGGCCCCTGGGGCGCCTCGCCGCACGTCGAGGGAAGAGTGGGCGCCACGAATGTCCGCCTGGGCTTCGTAGGCGTCAAGGACTTCGAGTGCCGGCTCGCCTCCGAGGGAGGCAACGTGTCCCTGACCGGGCTGCGCCTCGAACTGTCTTCGGGTGGGCTGTTCGAGGGGCGGCTGCTCCTCTCCCTCCTGGAACAGAGACTCCACCTGAGCAGCCGGGCCACCGCCTTCGAAGCCGGGCGCTTCCTGCAGCTCACCGGCTGGAAGACGCCGCTGGACGGTGTGGTTTCCGGCCAACTGGAGCTGGACCTCCCCCTGCGCGGCATGCCCGGAGCCCGTTTCGAGGGGCGGGCCATGCGCCTGACCGTCCCGCTGCCCAATTCCACCGCGCCATTCCGCGGCGAGAGCGCCCAGGGCACCGTTTCCTACGGCAAGGAAGGCTTCCAGTTCCAGTTGGGTTCGGTGCAGGGCGAGGGTGTCACCGCCCGCGCCGAGGGCAGCTACCGCGACGAGACCCTGAAGATCGACCGGCTCGACGTGCAGGCCGGCTGCGGCAACGCCGCCCGCGACCTGCTGGACCGCATCGTCAAATTCCACCCGGCATTCCGGGGCAAGTTCCTGGCCACCGCCGTCAACGGCCCCATCGAGTTCCACGGGACCGTCTTCCTGAAAGGCACCTTCCCGGTGGTCGCCGGCAGTTTCCGGGGCGAGGACGTCGTTCTGGAGGGCGTGCCTTTCGGCACCCTGCAGGGACGGATCGACCTCGACCCGGCCCGGGTCCGCATCACGGAAGGGTTCATCGGCAGCGCCCAGGGCCGCACCGGCCTGGCTTTTCAACTTGCCTTGCAACCTTCCACCCGGCTGGAATCCGCCGAACTGGATACCCCGGGCATGCCGATCTCGCGGATGGAAAAGCTGATGTCCGCCTTCGGCATCCGCCCCGACGCGCTGGACCGGATCAAGGGATGGGACGCCCTGCTGAGGGGCAGGATCTCCGTCTCGCTGCCGGACAACCGGCCCTGGCAGGGTTCCTTTGACCTGGACGCGACGAACGCCACCGACGGCAAGACACGCTTCGGGACCATTTCCCTGGCCGGGTCCATGGCCGGGCGGGCCATCCGCTTCGTCCGCCTGCGCTACACCCACGCCCGCTACCGGATCGACGGCGCGGGCTCCTGGGACCTGGCCACCGGCGAGGTCAACCTCACCGGGAAAACCGGCCAGTTCCCCCTGGACGAGATCCCCGGGGCGGCCAATGCCGGGCTGGTGGGCAGCCTGGCCGGCGAGGCCTCCCTCTCGGGCACCCTGGCCAACCCGATCATCGCCGCCGACCTGCACGCCCAGGAGGTCACCTTCCACGGGGAACCCTTCGGGGACCTGAAACTGCACGGGGAGACGAAGGGGGGCGCCGTCGTCTTCACCCTCGGCACCCGCTACCGCGAGAACCTGTACGAGGTGAACGGCTCCGTCTCCATCAGCGCGAACCCGATGCTCAACTGCCGGATCCGGCTGGAAAACACCACGGTGGCCCCCTTCCTGCGCCAACTCGCCGGAGACGCGCTTCCGCCCGTACAGGGCGAAGTGTCCGGCGAAGCCACCCTGTCTTCGCCGCTCCAGGACCTGAGCGCCTTGCAGATGCAGGCGAACTTCCGCAGCCTCTCCGTGCAGTCGGGCGAAGTCCGCCTGACCAACGACGGGCCGGTCCGGCTCTCGCTCAGCAAGGGCCTGTTCAAGCTGGACAAGGTCAAACTCCTGCTCAACGGGTCGCCGGTAACCGTCGAGGGGGACTTTCCCGTCCTCCAGTCCTCGTCCATGCGGTTGCTCGCCGAGGGGGAGGCCGACACCAAAACCCTGCAGCCACTATTCCCCGACATGAAGGTCGGCGGACGGCTCCGTTTCCGCTGCACCTTGCAGGGCGACCCCAGGGACCCCGTCTTTTCCGGGCAAGCCGACCTGGCCAACGGGTCGCTGAAGCTGCGCAAACCCGAAGTCATGCTGGAAGGGATCTCTGGCCACATCGACCTGACGGAGAAATCCATCCGTCTGCGCGACATGACGTTCCACCTGCCCTCCGGGGACGGCACCCTGGAAGGGGAGTGCCTGTTCGACCGGCTCAAGCCCGTGCGGTGGAGTTTTTCCGCCCACGCCAGCCGCCTCGCCCCGCGCCTGGTGAACAACTTCTACTCAGAACTGGCGCTGGACCTCCGCCTGGCCGGGAACCCGGCCAGCTCTATACTTAGCGGCAACATCACGGTGAACCGTTTCACCCCCACCATGGAAATGGACGTCCTGGACATCGCCCAGACCTTCTCCTCCGCCCTCACGGCCAGCGTGGGCAATGGGAACAGCAGCGAGGCCCTGCGCCGCATCCACCTGGACGTCAGCGTCCGGGGAGACCGGACGCTGGCCGTCAGCGCCCCCAACCTGACGCTCATCTCCAGCGCGGACCTGCAGATCAAGGGCGACATCGGCACGCCGGCCGTCCGCGGCAACATCCTGGTGAGCAGCGGGGAGATCAAGTTCGGCACCAACCGTTTCACCGTGGACCGCGGCCTGCTGCTGTTCAACCGCGGCAGCGGCATGGACCCGGACGTGTCGGCCCAGATGTCGGCCGACATCAAGGACTACCGGGTCAGCATCATCCTCGAGGGGCCCCTGTCGAAGGTCAAGGCCCGGTTCACCTCCATCCCCGCCCTGTCCTCCTCCGACGTGCTGCGCCTCATCGCCACGGGTTCCCTCCCCACGGTCCAGGACCGGTCGCTCACCGACACCTACCAGAGCTCCGACTCGTCCAACCTCCTCGGCCAGATGCTCTCCGAAGCCGTGAGCAAGCGGCTGAAGCGGGTGGTCGGCATCGACACCTTCGCCCTGGGGGCCTACTCCTCCGACCCGACCTCCGCCGCCAAGGCCCAGCTGACCCTAGGCAAGCAGGTGACGCGCGACCTGTACGTCACCTACACCAAGAGCATGACCAGCGAGGACCAGGACCTGATCTACATGGAGTACCGCATCTCGCCCACCGTCACGGTGGTGGGCACACGAGACGAGAAAGGCTACATCGGGCTCGACTTCCGCTTCAAAAAGAGGTTCCGGTGAAAAGACTCGCGGCCGCCCTCTTCCTGCTGTGCCTGGTCCCGTCCCTGCGGGCGGCCGAGCCGACCGTCCGTTCCGTCGACTTCCGCTTCGCGCCCGCCCGCCCGCCTTACCTGTCCGAAGAACAGCTGCGCGCCGTGGCCGGGATCGAGGCCGGCTCGCCCTTCTCGCAGCTGCGGGTCCAGGACGCCATCCGCAATCTGTTCGCCCTGGGCGTATTCCGCCAGGTCGAAGTCAAGCGGCACGACGAGGGGGGCAGCCTCGACCTCCTCTTCAAACTGGACCCCTTCCCGCAGATTGACGACATCGTCTTTTTGGGCAACCGGTCCATCAAGCGGAAAGATATCGTCAAGGAATTCCCCTGCCACCCAGCCGACCCCGCCGACCCCGTGAAAATAGCCCAACTCACCGACCGGGTGCTAAGGCTGTACGAGTCGCGGGGCTTCTTCCAGGCGCAGTGCCGGCTGGAGGAGCAGCCCGGGAGAACTGGCGTGCGCCTGGAGATCCGCATCGAGGAGGGGCCGCGCGCCCGGATCATGCACTCGGCCCTCACCGGGGAACCGGGGCTCCTTCTCCCGCAACCATCGGTCCGCAAAGCCGCGGGGCTGCTGCGCCGTCAATACGACCGAGAAGAGATCGAGAAGCGGCGGCAGGCCATCCAGGAGGACTTCCGCCAGGCCGGCTATTTCACCGCCCTGGTGTCGGTGGAGGTTCTCAAGCGCCCCGACCCCGGGACCGTCGCCCTCTCCTTCCACGTGGCCGCCGGGCCGAAAGTCGCCCTGCGCGTGGACGGGGCCGACGCCCCCGGCAAGCGATTCCAGGAGAGCCTGGCCCTGTACCGCCAGGCCGACCTGTCGCCCTTCGCCGAGGAACTGAGCCGGGACGACCTGAAGCGACTGCTGGTGCAGAAGGGCTGGGAAGTGGAGAAGGTGGATTCCACCCGCACCGAGTCACCCGACGGCAAGGAGATCCACATCACCTTCCGCGTCACGGCCCGCGGCGTCTACCGGAAGATTGGCATTGTTGTCCACGGCGTGCGCGCCTTTTCACGGAAGGACCTACTGGAGGCGGTCAACCTGGCGGAAAGCCAGGCGCTGCCTTCCCTGTCGCCGGACGACGTGGCCCAGGGCATCCGCAACCATTACGTCAAGAACGGTTTCCTGCAAGCGGCCTGCCAGGCGAAAGCCGGTCCGAAACCATCGGCGGGGGAGTACACCCTGGAGATCGACGTCCAGGAAAACGCCCTCTTCCGCATCGGCGCCGTCCGGGTGGACACCGACCGCCCGGTGGACCTGGCCCCCCTGCACGCGGGCCTGGCCAGGTGGGCCGGGAAGCCCTGCACCGCCACAGCGCTGAACGAGATCAAGACGGAAATCACCGACTACCTCGGCAGCCGGGGCTGGGAAGTCACGGACCTCGCCCAGCGGCAGGAACTGTCCGGGAGCACCGCCGACATCGCCTGCGAGGCGGCCGTCACCGGCCCCAGCACCCTGCAGAACATCATCCTGCTCGGAGACCTGAAGACCCGCCCACAGACCCTGTCCCGCCTGCTGGCCCTCCAGGGCGGCACGCCCCTGGACCCCGGCGCCCTGCACCGGGCCGAAGGCAACCTGCTGTCCTCCGGCCTGATGGAGGAGACATCCATGTCCGTGCTGCCGGTGTTCGGCAAGCCGGGGGCCTCCAACGTCCTTTTCCTGCTGCGGGAGGCACCCCGCTTCACCTTCCACTACGGTTTCGGGTACCAGGAGTGGGAAGGGCCCCGCGGCATGGTCCAGCTCGAGCACTCCAACTTCCTCGGCCGGGCCCAGACGGTGGGGCTGCTGGTCCGCGGCAGCCGGAAGAAGGCCCTCCTGCAGCTCTCCTTCCACGACGAGCACCTGTTGCTGAACCGCTATCCGCTCGACATTTCCGCCTACTTCGACCGCCAGGACAAGGAATCCTACAACTCCCAGCGGGTCAGCGTGTCGGCCAAGACCTACCGCCGCCTGGGCCAGTACTCCAGCCTGGCCTTCCTGGTGGCGTTCCAGAAGATCCGCAACTTCGACGTGGTGCAGGACACCGGGGACCTCCCCCGGGACGAGGTGCCGGTCACCCTGACCACCTTCACCTCCACCTGGCTGCGGGACACGCGCGACAACTACCTGGACCCGGCCCGCGGCAACACGACCACCGTGGAGTTCACCGCCGCCCCGCGCCTGGTGGGCACCGACACGGGCTACCTGAAATTCTTCTTCCAGGAAGCCTACTACCGCACCCTCGTCTCGCCGGTGATCCTGGCCGCCTCGTTCCGCTACGGCGCCATCGGCAAGCTGAACACGGGCGACGTGCCCATCAGCGAGCGATTCTTCGCCGGCGGGTCTACCACCCTGCGGGGCTTCGCCCAGGACGAGGCGGGTCCGCTCTCCCAGTCCTCCGGCGATCCGCTGGGGGGAAACGCCCTGCTCATCGGCAACGTCGAGCTGCGTTTCCCCATCTGGTCCATCCTGGACGGCGCCGCCTTCTACGACACCGGCAACGTCTTCGTCAGCCCGACCCGCATGTCGCTGAAAGACTTCAGCCACACCCTGGGCCTGGGCTTCCGGATCCGGACACCCATCGGGCCCATCCGCCTGGACCTCAGCTACAACGTCAAAGAGATGCCGGGGATCGGTCGATTCCATTACTTCATCACGTTCGGGAACCCTTTCTGACGGGCCGAGGAACCATGCGCAACAGACTGACACACACATTCTGGCGGCTGGCGGGGCTATGCGTTCTGGCCGCCCTGCCCTGCCGGCCGGCGGCGGCCGCCCCCCGCCCCGCCCCGGCGGAGGAGTGGAGCTCCGTCGACCGGGTGGCCGCCGTGGTGGGCGGAACCCCCCTCACCCTGCGGCAGGCCCGGGTCTCCGCCTCCCTCACCCGCGGGCGCGTCGTGGAAGCCGGCGAAAAGGACCTGATCCAGGAAGCCATCGAGCGGCTGGTGGACCAGGAGATCATCCTGCGCGAGATGGCCGCCTCGGGCGAGGAACTGGCGGTCTCCGTCTCCCGGAATTCCCTGCGGGAGGCCCTGGTCCGGCAGGCCGGCGGCGAGGCCTCCCTGCGCTACATCCGGGCGCGGCTCGGCATCACGGACGACGAGTGGGCCCAGTTCGTCCTCCGGGCCTCGGCCCTGGACGAATTCGTCCGCAACCGCTTCCGGCCCTTCGTCTACGTGTCGCAGGAAGACGTGCGCGCCTACTTCGAAAAGGTGGTGCTCAACGGCAAGCACGCGGAAGGGGAGGACATCGAGCAGTACCGCGAGCGCATCCGCCAGATCCTGGAAGAGCTGCGCGTGAACGAGGAATTCGCCCGCTGGCTGGAGAACCGCCGGAAGGAGCTGGGCATTTCCCTCCTGTTCTGACGGCGGGGGCGGCCGGCCTCCCCGTTCCCATTTCCGGGCGCATCGGTATTGCCCTGAAATGGTTTTTCCCTTATAGTGAAGACTTCTCGCCGCGCTCCGCGCGGGTTCGGGCACCGACAACGCAAATAGGCTAGAAAATTTCAGTCAGGTGTTCGCCGAGGGCCAGGCGCCGTTCACGAACACCGGCAAATCCAGGAGGTACCATGAGCAGTCTTGAAACCACGCTGAAAGACCTGAGCGCCAAAGTCGTCGAGAACAACCTCTGGCGGCAGAGGCGCTGCTTCAACCTGATCCCCTCGGAAAACACGCCCTCCCTCCTCGTCAAGCTCTTCGAGATCAGCGACCCCTCGGGCCGCTACGCCGAGCACAAGACCGCCCTGAAGCGGGAAGTGGAGGCCCTGTCCGGCACCGGCGCGCTGAAGGGCGACCAGGTGTACTACTACCAGGCCACCGACTTCATCTTCGAGGTGGAGGAGGCCCTGAAGAAGGCGTTCGGCGAGTACATCGGCGCCGGCGAGGTGGAAACCCGCGCCATCAGCGGCCAGATGGCCAACGAGATCGTTTTCAAGGCCATGGTCAAGTTCCTCGCCACCAACCCGGAAGGGGTGGGCAAGCTGTCCGGGAACGGCCGCATGACCGGCGTGATGAACAACCTGCTGAACGCCGGCGGGCACCTCAGCGCGCAGCCGTTCGGCGCCCTCTTCAACTTCCTGGACGGCGAACCCGTCAACTTCCCCATCGAGGCCCAGAACCCGTACAAGATCGACGTCCCCAAAATGCTGGAGCTGGTGGAGAAGAACCGGCCCGCCCTGGTGGTGTTCGGCAAGAGCATGTTCCTGCACCCCGAGCCGATCCGCGAGTTCAAGGCCTTCGTGGACACCCTGCCCGGCTACCGGCCCGTGGTGATGTACGACGGCGCCCACGTCATGGGCATCCTCGGCCAGTACTTCCAGGACCCGCTGGCGGAAGGGGCGGACGTCGTCACCGGCTCCACCCACAAGACCTTCTTCGGCCCCCAGCGCGGCATCATCGCCGGCAACATGCCCAAGGGCAGCCCGCTGCGCAAGCTGTGGACCGAGATCAACGGCCGAGCCTTCCCCGGCTCCACCAGCAACCACCACCTGGGCACCCAGCTGGCCATGCTGGCGGCCACCATGGAGATGAACCAGTTCAAGGCCGAGTACCAGAAGAAGGTCGTGGACAACGCCAGGGCCTTCGCCCGCGCCTGCCACGACGCCGGCATCCCGGTGGAGGGCGGCGAGGCCGAGGGCTTCACCCGAACCCACCAGGTGGTCATCCGCGTGAGCCAGTTCGGGGACGGCAAGGAAATCGCCACCCGGCTGGAGAAGAACAACGTCGTCACCAACTACCAGGCCCTGCCCGACGACGAGAACTTCTACCACCCCAGCGGCATCCGCATGGGCGTTTCCGAGATGACCCGCTTCGGCATGGAAGGCGGCGACTTCGGCCGCCTGGCCGGGCTGCTGGCCGACATCATCGTCCGCAACCAGGACCGCGCCAAGGACGTGGCCGAGTTCCGCAAGAACTTCACCACCATGCGCTACTGCCTGCCCACCGAAGAGGCGCTCCGCATCGCCCCCGCCGTCCTGGAAAGCGTCTTCGCCGACAGCGCCTACTTCCAGGCCTTCGCCAGCGCCCTGCGCAACATCTGACACCGGAAAATCCGCCGCGATCCCGGTTCGCGGCGGATTTTTTTCCCAAATTCCCCTCAATTTCTTCAAGAAAGTGCCGATTCCTGATACTGGAGGAATCCGCCATGTCGAACGTCTCCGGTTTGACCAATTCCCTCCTGTCCAGCATCTACGCCCGGGACCTGACCGCCGTGGCCACCGAGGAAAAGGAAACCGCTTCAATGAAGGCCGCGGAGACCGCCGGGTCCGAACTCACCGACACGGTCACCCTGTCCAACCAGTCCCTCGACCTGCTCAAGACGCTGCTCGAATCCGGCAGCACCGGTTCGGCCACCGCCAATTCTTCGTCGGACCAGACCTTGACCCTGCTGCAGACCCTCCTCGGGTCCGGTTCCTCCTCGTCCACGACGTCTACGGACCCGACCCTGGCCCTGCTGCAAACCCTTTTCGGGGAAACCGGCAACCGTTCCGCAACCTCCAGCACCGCGACCGGCGGTTCGGGCGACCTGATGGTCAGCGTCCTCAACGAAGCCCTGAACAAGCAGTTGCTCAACGGCAACCCCACGCTCGCCAGAATTTTCCAGTCGTCGGACGACTCGGGGGCCGTCGACCTCGTCCACATGAGCGCCGAAGACATCATGGGCAAGATCAAGAGCTACCAGGAATCCCAGGGCACTGCCGCCGATGGTTCCGCCACGACCGATGTGAATATTTGAGCCCGGACCGCTGGCTTTCCTCCCTCTTCCCCGGTTCCCCGGGGAAGAGCCTTTTTTTAGCGGGAGTTCGTCGACGGCGCTGAAGGCGCCGGAAGCACCCGGCACGGGTCTTCTTAGTGGCCCTCGCGACCCCCGGGTTGTCGATTGACCACGGATGCACGAAGGCCACGAACGAGGATGGGGTTCGGGGACTTGCGGTATGACTGTCTGATGAAAAACAAGTTGCGTTGAAAGTCAGTATGTCTGGTAGAAAATGCAGACGTTAGGTAGTGTCCGGCTCCTATTTCCTGAATTTTCGGCATGGATAGGCCCGATGGATTCGGGGCAGCCTGGAGTGCGGCAGCGAGTTCGCGAACGGCCGCTTTCCGCACTCACCTCCGGCGTCCAAAGGACACACCAGTAAATACTGCGTCTCCGCGGGGGCTGTTTTCCGGATTCCCTCACGGAGCCACGGGGACCACGGGGATTGAATTTCGTCGGAGGTCTCCTTATTCTGCGCTCCGGCAGGAAGGCGCGCCCCATCCACCCCATCCTGGCCATCCATGTTTCCGGCCGGCCGGCGATGGCCATCCATGCCTCCCGGCAAAGACACGTTCTCCGCTTCGTGGCCTTCGCGACCTTCGTGTTGATAATAAACACGAAGCGCACGAAGGCCGCGAAGGAGAACGGGGCCCGGGTCAGAAGTCGTAGTTCGCTTCCTCCACGTTGGTGATCGCCAGGAACGCGCTGCTTCGGTGCCACCCCCTGGGCATGCAGAACGCGGCGGCCCGGCCGGAAAACCCGCTGAGGTTGTAGCTCATGCCGTTGGCGGCCGCGAAGCGGCAGTGAATCAGCCCTTCCTTCCCGCCCTCCACCTGGTAGCCGCCGGGGATCCCGGTCCACCCGCCGCAGCCGGCGGAAGTTTCGTAGATGAAAGTCTCTTCCGGCTGGGAGACGATGACCACCGCCTTGCTGGACGAGCGCAGGTACAGGACCAGGTCGAATTCCTTCTCTTCGAGCTTCCGGTACTGCACGCGGAAGTGCACTCGGCCGTTGTCCTCCGGTTGCCCCTTCAGGAATGCCAGGTCCGACAGGGTCATGGCCTTCCCCCCGCCGTAGGAGACGACGGTCCGGGGGAACCCCTGGACCCCCAGGGGGAAGCTCAGCTTTTCGCCGACGGTGTCATGCGACGGGGGGACGGAGGTCAGGGACGGGGAGAGGCACCCCGACAGGGCCAGGGAAAGAACGGGGAGCAAGAGCCCCCGGAAAAGCCCGGCCAGGCACTCCCGCCTCCGGGGCAGACAAGTAGGGAAAGGCAACGCTTCCGGCATGAAAACCCTCCTGGAAATTTCAAACACAATACACGATTTCGACTCTCAGGCAAATTGTTTTCCCGCCCGGCGCCAAAGAACGCCAGGCGCTGCCGAACACCTCGGCGGGCTCGGCCAGGAGGGTGCCACGGCTCCGGCGGCCCTGCAGTGGCGCAGACTTCAGTCTGCGCGACGGACTCAAAGGCGTTGCAGCCGGGCCTCGCGCGAAGCCGCGAAGACAGCGAAGGGGAATGAACACGAAGGTCGCGAAGCGCACGAAGGTGTTTCGGGGATAACGCGCGGCCGGGTCGCCCGTCCCGGGCAGTGAAAGGAGCCGTTGCCAGGCATCGTCGGAAGGTAATACTGGCGAAAAGGCCGGGCGACCCTCCCGGCGAGGCGGGGGAAAATTCCGGCTGCCCCCCCCGGCGGGGCGCCTCGCCTTCGGCCTTTTGGCCGGCATAAAGCACTGCAGCACCGGCAAACCCTTTCCCCGGAGGGAATTCATGTCCATAGCCCGTTCGAACGGCAGCCCTGCCCGTTTCCCGTAGGGAATCAACCGCCCAACCGGGACAATCGTGTTTCCCCGATTTCGAGCCCACGCAGTGGGCGATTTGCCGGTAGCCCAGGGCGAAGGGCGCCGCGCCCGAGCCCGGGAAAATGTGGGAAATGTCGAGGGCGCCCGCATCGCGGGCGAATCGCCGCCTTGGCGGACGGGCGGGCCGTCGTCCGTGGCCACCGCATGGGGCGGATTGACCACGAAAGTACATCAAAGCGGCGCCGCCGGCGCCGGTTCCATGAGCCCAGGCCGCAGGCCTGGGGCGGAAGATACCGGAATCGCCCGCGCGGCCTGGCGGGCCGCGACCGGCCCAACAGGCACAGGGAAACGTTTTCGAACACGAGGGGCAGGCCACCCAGGAGAACGGGGCCCGGGGGCTTGCGCTATGACTGTCTGATGGAAAAGAAGTTGTGCTGAAAGTCAGCGCAAGCGAGCCTCGGCCCGGACTGGCCGACGGAAAGCAGCCGGGGGGAGCCCCGCCGAAGGTGAGGCTCCCTCGGGGAAACTGCGTATGTAGTGCGGCGCTACGGCAGCCTCCGCGGTCCTCCGCCGCGCTCCGCGGTTCCCCGGCCCAGTGCGGCCGCTTCGGTCTTACCCGCACGGAAAGCCTTTTTTTGCAACTGGAATTCTGGGGCGCCCTGCGGTATCATGCCCTTTCGCGTTCGTGAAAGTCCATTCAAGGGAGCGCTCGACATGAAACTCCGACGCATTCTGGCCGGCAGCCTTCTCATCGCGGCCCTCGCCCTGGCGGGTCTGACCGCCTGCGGCAAGCAACGCCGCAAGTACACGGAACTCGCCCAGCTGGAGAAGGGCACTTTCGCCGTACCCACCGGCACGGCCGGCGACACCCTGGTCAAGAAGAAGTTCCCCAACGCCAACATCGTCTACTTCAACACCGCCATGGACTGCTGCCTCGCCCTGAAGTCCGGCAAGGCCGACGCCGCGGCGTACGACCTGCCCGTCCTTCGCAACATCATCGCCAAGGTCCCGGAACTCAACCTGCTGCCGGACATGCTCACCGTCGACAAGTACGGCTTCGCCTTCCGGAAAGAGAGCCCGGAGCTCAAGCAGGCCTTCGACGCCCTGGTCCAGGAGATGCGCCAGAACGGCGAATACGCCAAGATGGAGGAGCGCTGGCTGCCCAAGGTGGGGAACCCGGGCGCCATGCCGCCCATTGAAGAGGCCGGCGCGGGCGGGGTGCTGAAATTCGGTACGGCCGCCGTGGTGGAACCCTTCACCTTCATCGGCCCGGGCAACCAGGTCACCGGCCTCGACATCGAGCTCGCCCGCCGCCTGGCCGCCAAACTGGGCAAGAAGCTCGAGATCGTCAACATGGAATTCGGCTCCATGATCCCCGGGCTCATCTCCGGCAAGGTGGACATGATCGGCGCCTGCATCACCATCACCGAGGAGCGGACCAAGAGCGTCCTGTTCTCCGAACCCTACTTCGACGGCGGCATCGCGGCCGTCGTGCTGAAATGAGCGGTCGTTCGCCCCGGGCCGCCCGGTGGCTGGCCGGGCCCCTCTGCACCGCCTTTTTCCTGCTCCTGGCCGGCTGCGGCGGCGACCAGGCGCCCGAAGCGAAGGCGCCGTTCCGGTCGGCCCAGGATCTTCACGGGAAGAAAATCGGCGTCCTGCTGGGTTCCACCCAGGACCTGTACGCCACGAAAAACTTCCCCGGCTCCTCCATCGTCCGCTTCAACACCCTGACAGACGAAACGAACGCCCTGCAGGCGAAGCAGATCGAAGCCAGCATCGACGACGTGGCCGCCGTCGCCCCGGTCCTGAAGAAGAACCCGGATCTCTCCACGTTCGGGGACGTCCTCATGGTGGAGGACATGGGCGTCGGCTTCCGCAAGGAAGACCCGGCGCTGCGCGGCGAGTTCAACGCGTTCCTCTCCGAGATCAGGAAAAGCGGCCTGCTCGAGGAGATCCGCCGGCGCTGGGTCGACGGCCAGGACGCCGCCGTCATGCCGGCCCTGCCGGCCCCCGGCACGGGGGACCCGCTGGTCCTGGGGACGTCCGACCTCGGGCTGCCCTTCACCGCGCTCAAGGAAGGCAAGTACGTCGGCTACGACATCGAGCTCATGGAGCGTTTCGCCCGGCGCCTGAACCGCCCGCTGGAAATCCGGAGCATGCAGTTCGCCAGCCTGTTGGCGGCCCTCGAGTCCGGCAAGGTGGACGTGCTCGCCAGCTGCATCACCATCACGGAAGAGCGGAAGAAACAGATCGACTTTTCCGACGTGTACTTCCAGTCCAGCACCATCGCCGTCACCACGAAGGACCGGCTGACCACCCAGCCCGCCGCGGCGGCCGAAGGCTCCAAGCCGTTCCTCAAGGGTCTGGCCGACGACTTCTACGACAACATCATCCGCGAAGACCGCTACATGCTCATCGTGGACGGGCTGTGGACCACCGTGGTCATCTCCGTCTTCTCCGCCCTGTTCGGCACCCTCCTGGGCGCCGGCATCTGCTTCATGCGCATGCACCGGAACCCGCTGCTCTCCTACCCCGCCCGCTTCTTCATCAGCATCCTGCGCGGGACGCCCCTCCTGGTCCTGCTCATGATCATGTTCTACATCGTCTTCGCCTCCATGGACGTCGACCCCGTGCTGGCCTCCATCCTCACCTTCGGGCTCAACTTCGCCGCCTACGTTTCGGAGATGTTCCGCGTGGCGGTGGAGAGCGTGGACCCCGGGCAGGTGGAAGCCGGCATCGCCCTGGGCTTCACCCGCTTCGGCACGTTCCGCCACATCGTGCTGCCCCAGGCCACGCGGCGCGTCCTGCCGGTCTACAAGGGCGAGTTCATCTCCATGATCAAGATGACCTCCGTGGTCGGCTACATCGCCGTCCAGGACCTGACCAAGGCCAGCGACATCATCCGCAGCCGCACCTTCGACGCGTTCTTCCCTCTGATCATGGTGGCCGTCCTGTACTTCGCCATCACCTATCTTCTGACCTTCTGCCTGACCATCCTCGAGAAGCGGCTCGACCGGAAAGGCAGGAGAAAGAGAGCAGCCGCGGCATGATCCAAGTCGAGAACCTGTCCAAGTCGTTCAACGGGGTGGAGGTCCTGCAGGGCGTCGACCTCGCCATCGGGAAGGGGGAGGTCATCTCCATCATCGGCCCGTCCGGCTGCGGCAAGAGCACCTTCCTGCGCTGCCTCAACATGCTGGAGCCGCCCAGCGGGGGGCGCATCCTGGTGGACGGCGAGGAGATCACCGCCCGGGGGGCCGACGTGTGCCGGCTGCGCCGCAAGATGGGGCTGGTGTTCCAGTCCTTCAACCTGTTCTCCCACCTGTCCATCCTGGACAACCTCACCCTCGGCCCGGTCAAGCTCCTGGGGCAGGGCCGGAAAGAGGCCGAAGAGAAAGCCCTGTCGCTGCTGCGCCTGGTGGGCATCGCCGAGAAGGCCGCGTCCTTCCCCGACGAGCTCTCCGGCGGGCAGAAGCAGCGCGCCGCCATCGCCCGCTGCCTGGCCATGGATCCCAAGATCATCCTGTTCGACGAACCGACCTCGGCCCTGGACCCCACCATGGTCAGCGAGGTGCTGGGCGTCGTGCGCCGGCTGGCCATGGAGGGCATGACCATGCTCATCGTCACCCACGAGATGGAATTCGCCGAGGACGTTTCCACCAGGGTGTTGTATTTCGACGAGCGTGGAATCTACGAGGAGGGGCCGCCGCGCCAGATCTTCCAGGAACCCCGGCGGGAGAAGACGAAGAGCTTCATCAACCGGATCCGGAGCTGCGTCTGCCCAGTCCGCAGCGAACTGTACGACCTGTACGCCATGAACGGCGCGCTGGAGCAGTTCTGCGAGCACCACTTCCTCTCCGCCAAGACGAAACACAACCTGCAGCTCCTGCTGGAGGAAACCCTGTCCCTGTACCCCGCCGGCCAGCTGGCCGAAGACAAGGCCATGACCATGACGGTCTCCTACTCCGAGAAGAGCGGCCACGTGGTGATGTCCTTCGAGAACCGGGGCGAGGCGTTCAACCCCCTGGAAGACGCCGCGGCCGACGAGGACGGCCTCTCGGCGGGCATCATCCGGGGCCTCGCCGAGGCCTCCTTCGAGAGCGCGGGAACGAACCGGCTGACGCTCGTCCTCCGCAGTGAGCGGATGTAGCCACCCCCGGCCCACCGGCCAGGCCGTTTTTTTTCCTGATTTCCCCCTTGACCCGACTACGGCTTCACGGTTCAGGATGGACCGGAAGACCAACCCGGGCCGCGGCCCGGCAGGAGGAAAAAGCGATGTCGGGACTGCTCACGGTCACCCACCTGGCCAGGCGCTTCGGCCTGGCCCGCAGCACGCTGCTCTACTACGACCGCATCGGGCTGCTGCGCCCGTCCGGCCGCAGCGGCTCGGGCTACCGGCACTACACCGCCCGGGAAGCCGATCGCCTGGAACAGATCTGCCACTACCGCTCCCTGGGGATCCCCCTGCGGGAGATCGCCCCGCTGCTGGACCTGCCCGGCCAGGGCACCGCCGCCGTGCTGCAGCGCCGGGCGCGGCAGCTGGAGGGGGAGATCGCCAGCCTCAAGGAACAACTGCGCGTGGTGCTGCGCATCCTGCAGGCCGAGGCGGGCGCCCGGCCCTCCGCCGCCATGAGCAAGGAGAACTGGGTCAGCCTCCTGCGCGCGGCGGGGCTGGACGAAGGCGACATGCAGCGCTGGCACCGCGAGTTCGAGCGGCTTTTCCCCGAGGCCCACCACGCCTTCCTGCAGGACCTCGGCATCCCCGAGGAGGAAATCTCGCTCATCCGCGAACACTCCGGCCGCCGCCCCGCCGCGCCCTGAGCAATTTCGGGGCAGGCCGACTTCTCTCACAGAGGCACTGGGCTCCCAGGGAAAGACCATCGGGTACGCCACGTCGCCCGGGCAACCGGCCTGCCCCGGGCAGACTGTCCTTTTTCGTGAACTTCGAGTCTTGGTGTTTTCGGTCGGGATCCGCTCAATGCCGCCGGATGGCCATGAGGGTGAGGTCGTCGCCCACCGGGCCGGCCCCCCGGAAGTCGTCGAGGTCGTCGGCGAAGGTGGCCACCAGGTCGGCCGGGGGCAAGTCGCGGCACAACCCGGCCTGCCGGGCGATGCGCTCCTGGCCGTACTCCTCGTCGCCCCGCTGGGCTTCGGGCAGGCCGTCGGTGTAGAGGAAAAGCGTGTCCCCCGGCTCCAGGCGGCACAGCACCACTTCGTAGACGCTTTCGCTGAAAATCCCGACGGGCAGCCCGGTGGCGGCCACCGGCTCGACGCCTCCCGCCCGGATAAGCAGCGGCGGGCAGTGGCCGGCGTTGCAGATTTCCAGGGTTCCGTCGGGCGCCAGGGTGCCGCCGGCCAGGGTGGCGAAACGGCCCGCCGCCACGCTCTGGCCGAAGAGCCGGTTGATCCGGGAGACCAGTTCCCCCAGCGGCATCCCGAAGGGGACCAGGCTGCGGAACAGGGCGTGCAGCTGCGACATCAGCAGCGAGGCCGCGATGCCCTTGCCGGAAACGTCGCCGACGACGAAGGTCAGCTTCCCGCCGTCGCCGGAAGGGGCGAGGTAGTCGATGTAGTCGCCGCTGGTGGGGCCCGCCGGCCGGTACAGGTAGCAGATCTCGTGCCCGCCCCAGACCAGGCCGGACTGGGGCAGGAGGCGGCCCTGGATGCCGGACGCCAGCTCCAGGTCCTGCTCGAGGGCCCGCTGCTGGGAGGGAGTGAGGTGGTCCAGGCAGAACCGGGTCAGCGGGTCGGCGGCGAGACGGTCCGGTTCGATCTCCCCGTGGCAGACTTCGCACAGGCCGAAGCTGCCCGTTTCCAGCCGCTTCAGCGCGGAGTCCACTTCCGCCAGCAGGCTGCGCAGGTTGGCCGCCGACGAGCGCGCCCCCAGCACCCCTTCGATCCGGCGACGCCGGTCGGACAACTGGCCCGGTAATACGAGTTTTCTGCCGCGTTCAACATGGCGCCTCCGTTCCCGCACGCTTTGCCGCCCCGCCGGCCGGGGAACGCCGGGCAACTCCACCGGTTCCGGCTGTTCGACTCCCGCGGGGCATTGCGCCGATTATACCCCTTCGCCCCGCCGGCGCAAGCCCGACCCGTTCCGAAAAGCCCCTTCGCGCCGTTCGCAGCTTCGCGTTGGGTTTCCAATCCGTGGAACGGGCCAGCGGTTGGGCAGGTGACAATCCCCTTGACGCCGTCCCGGGTTCCGGCTATTAATTTCGCATGCAGACGACAAACAACCACAACAGGTCCAAAGATATCCCGACCGATGGCCGGAAACGCTGCTCGGTCATCCTCCTGGCCGCGGGCAGATCCTCCCGCATGGGCTTCCCCAAAATGGCCCTGCCCATCGCGGGCGTGCCGCTGATCCGCCGCATGGTGGAGACGTTTTCCATGGCTTTGCACAAATACAACCAGGCCATCTGCGGGGAAATCGTGGTGGTGACCGGCTGCTACGCCGCGGAAACCGAGCAACTGCTCCGGGGGACGGCCGCCCGCTGCGTCTTCAACCCCCGGTACGATCTCGACATGGCCGTTTCGGTGAAAACGGGCGCCGCTGCGCTGGACGGGCAACGCGACTGGGTGCTCGTGCTGCCCGCCGACCACCCCTGGATCCGGAGGGAGACGGTGGAACGCCTCCTGGCCGCGGCCCTCTCCTCCCCGGACGGGCGCATCCTCCTCCCCGTGCAGGGCGGCCGGCGCGGCCACCCCCTGGTCCTGCCCGGCGCCGCCGTCAGGTCGATCGCGAACGCCCCGGACGGCTGGACGCTCCGCGACCTGGTGCGCGGGGGGGGCTACCCGCTCGTGGAAATCGAGGTGGACGACTCCGGCATCTGGGCCGACGTCGACCGGCCGGAGGACCTGGACCTCGCGGCGCGGACCGGGAGCGGGCTTCCCTCTTGATCGGAAGCCCCGTTCCGCGTAGAATCCGCACAATGCCCGCGAAAGGGAAAACCATGGAAAAACTTCGCTTCTCATCGACGGTCAGGGGAAAAATCCTCATCTACACCTGTCTCATGGCGCTGGTCACGCTCACCCTGATCATCGGCGTGCACACGCGCGACATGATGCAGCAGGCCATCACCGACGGGCAGAAGAACCTGTTGGCCAACACGTCCTGGGCCGGTGCTGAGATCGAGAAGATGAACATCGCCTGCGTAGCCTGGCCGAAGAGCATCGCCATGGCCCAGCAGGACAGCATGTTCGGCCGGCGGGAAGAGACGGTTCGCTTCCTGCGCAGCCTGCTGGAGGCCAATCCCGCCTTTTACGACGCCTACGTGATCTACGAACCCAACGCCGACGGCAAGGACGCCCAGAACGTGAACCAGGCCGGCTCCGAACCGAGCGGGCGGTTCAACGCCACCTGGGACAACCTGGGCGGCCGCTTCGTCCTCACGGTCGGCATCGGCATGGAGACGAGTTCGTACTACAAGGGGTGCAAGGAGAACTTCCTCTCCGGCGCCAAGGACCTCCTGACCGTCACGGAACCCTACCTGTACGAAGGGGTCACCATGGTGGAGCAGACGTACCCCATCGTCGTCGGCGGGCAGTTCAAGGGCATCGCCGGCGTGGACCGGACGCTCGACTTCCTGCTGGAGGAACTCCGGCGCATGCGGCCCTACAAGACCGCCGATTTCATCCTGCTCAGCCGGAAGGGCGCCGTCATCACCGCCACCATGGACCCCTCCCTCCACACGAAGAAGCTGGACGACACGCCCCACCGGGAAATCCTGCAGAAGCTCTTTGACCAGCGGAACTCCCGGGAAATCTTCACCGCCCGCGACGACTACGACCAGAAGGACTACCTCTACGCGGCCGCCCCCATCAAGACGGGCCAGTGGACGCTCGTGCTGCGCATTTCCAAGGACGAGTTCATGGCGCCCGTCTTCGAGACGCTGGGGCGCTCGCTGCTGTTTTCGCTGGCCGGCGTCCTGCTGACCCTGGCCGGCCTGTGGTGGATCGGCAGTTCCATCTCGAAGCCGCTCAAGGCGGCCGTTCAGGCCGTGGAGCGGGTTTCCGAGGGTGACCTGACCCAGCTGGACAGCGCCCGGGCGTCGGGAGAACCGGGGCAGCTGATCGCCAGCATGCAGCACATGGGGTCGGGGCTGAACGTCATGGTGGGGCAGGTGCAGGCCGCCCGTCGCCAGGTGGGCGACGCCGCCGACCAGATCAGTTCGGCCGCCCAGTCCCTCCACGCCACGGTCGGGGAGCAGGCGGCCTCCGCCGGGCAAGCGCGCATGGCCACGGAAGAGATCGTGTCCACTTCCGGCCAACTCGTACAGACGGTTCGGGAAGTGGCGGCCATGGTGGGCAGCGCCTCGGAACTGGCCCGGGAAGGCCGCCAGGTCCTGACGGGGGTCGAGTCCAAGATGGGGGAACTGTCCGAAGGCGCCCTCGCCATCACGGAAAAACTGGCCGCCATCCGCACCAAGTCGGCCAAGATCGGCAAGATCCTCACCACCATCACCAGCATCGCCGACCAGACCAACCTGCTTTCGCTCAATGCCGCCATCGAGGCGGAGAAGGCCGGCGAGGCGGGCCTGGGTTTCGCCGTGGTGGCCCGCGAAATCCGCCTGCTGGCCGACCAGACGGCCGAGTCGGCCCAGGACATCGAAAGGATGATCACGGACTCCCAGGGCGCCGTCAGCTCCGGCGTTTCCGGCATGGAGCGCTTCACCACCTTCGTCCGCGAGGGGATGGAGGAAATCGGGAAACTCAGCGCCCACATCGAGTTGATTCTGAAGAAAATCGAAGAGATCCTGCCCTACTTCGCCACCGTCGACGAGGGAATGCAGGGCCAGTCCGAAGCCGCGCACCAGATCCGCGACCTGGTGGGCAACCTCAGCGACATCGCCCGCAAGACGGCCGAGTCCGCCACCGGCTTGAACAAGGCCACCGAAACCCTCCAGGCCGCCGTCCAGAGCCTGGACGCGGAAGTGTCCCGCTTCAAGCTCAAGTCGGAATGATTGCCGGAGGAAGCGCTTTTTTCTTTTGAACCTGCAGGATCTATTCATATAATGCCGTTGTAATCAATGGAGGCCCGGAGGACGCATGATCTGCCCGCACTGCCTGAGCGCCGTCGATGACTCCCCGTGCAGCGTTTGCGGCGGCACCTTCCCGCGAAACTGCCAACCCCCGCCGGCCGGCGTGCCGGGACGGTTCCTGGCCCTGGTCCTGGACGGCATCTTCTGCCTCCTCCCCGCCCTCATCGCCCTCGCCGTCATGATCTTCACCAACCCGGAGCTGAAGGATCGCGTCCTCGCCGTGGCCGACCTGTCGGGCCTGCTCGGCCTCTACCAGGCCAAGTTCGTCCTCCCCTTCGCCATTTCCGGCGGCCTCGTGGGCGTGTTCGGCTTCGTCAACCTGGCCATCCTCCTGTTCTCCGGCCAGACCGTAGGAAAAAAGCTCCTGGACTACAAGGTCATGGACGGCCATGGCGAAGTCGCCTCGGCCGGCCGTCTCCTGCTCCGGGAAATCGTCGGCAAGCCGCTGAGCGGCGCCCTGGCCGGGGTCGGCTACCTCATGGCCTTCTTCACGAACCGCCACCAGGCCCTGCACGACTACCTGGCCGGCACTTTCGTGGTCCGAAAGCTCCGCCCGGGCGAAATGCTCTTCAGCAAGGCGCCGTACCCCGCGCCCCCGCGCCCGGCGGGTTCAGGGGCTGTCGACATCCACACGCCGCCGCCGGCTCCGCCGGCGTACGCGGAACCGCCCGCCCCAGCCTATGCCGAGATGCCGGCCGCCCTGCGTCCCGACCTGTCGCCCGTTCCGCCCCCGCCGGCCGTACCGCCCGGATTCCCGCCGGACCATCCCCTGACCGGCCAGTCCTATCCGTCCCCCGCGGCTGGCTCCCCGCTCCCCGCCCCGGTCGTGCCGGCCCCGCCGGTCGTGCCGGTCGTGCCGGCCTACCCCCCGCCGGTCTTCCGCCCCTCCGACGACGAGGAACCTTCCCTGCCCTCCGGCCGGGTCCAGCGGGCCACCGTGCCCATCGAATCCTTCGCGGAAATGGCCCTGCGCCACCGCAGCCGGTTCTGCCCGGCCTGCAAGGCGCCCATGGAGGACAACCAGTCGCTGGCCTGCCTGGTCTGCGGTTTCGAGCAAGCGCCCCAGGTTCCGGCCGAGGCGGTTCCGGCCGAGGCGGTCCCGGAAACGTGCCCCAAGTGCGGCGAGGCGATTCCCTCCCTCTCGCGGTTCTGCAACCACTGCGGCCAGTCCCTGCTCCCGGACGCCACCCCGGTGGTCCCGCTGGTGGTCAAGGCGGCCGAAGACGAGGCCGTCCCCTCTCCCACCCTGGGCAGCACGCCCGGCAACCGGGCCCGGCTCATCTCCTTCTCGGCCGAGGGGGAGAAGGAGGTGTTCGCCATCACCAAACCGCGCACGCGCATCGGCCGGTCCTCCGACAACGACATCTCCTTCGTCGGGGAAA
>CAYTBK010000041.1:0-29833 GCA_964436005.1 uncultured Acidobacteriota bacterium | reverse complement strand
CCGGCCCCCTGGCCGCCTCCGTCGACCTGCGCGCCGGCGAGGAAGTGTTCCTGGGGCCGGAAGCGCCGGCCGGCTTCGCCGGGCGGTTCCTTCCCCTAGACCTGGGAGAGGAGGGCTTCGAACGGTTGCGGCCCTCACGCATCCTGTTGCGCGACGGGAGGATCCTGCTGGCCGTGGAGGGGCGCGACGAGGGGCCGGGGCGCGGCTTCCGCTGCCGGGTGGAACGGCCCGGCCAGGCCGTCGGCCGCATGGGCGTGGCCATGGAGGGAACGGCCTTCACCGCCGCCGTCGACGCTGTCCCGGACGCCCTGCCCATCCTTCTGGAGAGTGGGGTGTCGCGCCTGATGCTCTCCTTCTGCGAGCGCGGCGAGGATGTCGAGGCGGCCGCCCGGCTCTGCGCCGGATTGGGCGCGGCGGCCATCGACCCCATGCCGAAGATCGAGACGCCCGAAGCCCTGGCCAACCTGGACGAACTATTCGACGCGGCGGGCAGTTTCTGCCTGGCGCGGGGGGACCTGGGCACCCACCTCGCCCCCCGGGCCCTCTGGGCAGCGGAGACCCGCCTGCTGGACACCGCCGCCCGGACCGGCAAGAAGGTGCTGGTGGCCGGCGAGGTGCTGATGGGCGTGTTCGGGCTCGGCCGCCCCTCCCGGGCCGACATGGCCGGGGCGGCCTACGCGCTGGATCGCGGCGCGGCCGGCTTCATCCTGTCGGACGAGACCGCGGTGGGGCCGGACCCCGCCGGCGCCGTGCGGGCGCTGCGCTCGCTCTGCGATTGAACGGCCGTCCCTCACATTTCACGACGGAGAACGACATGAGCGAAATCATTATCCAGCAGGAACACCGCCTCGGCCGGGAACTGGCCCGGCAACGCGTCCAGGCCATGATGGAGGATTTCCAGGCCAAATCCACCACGTTCGAGGACGTGGCCCTGCAATGGGACGCGACGGGATACCGCTGCACGTTCTCCGGCGACGGCCTTTCCGGCGGCATCGCCGTCGAGGAAGCAGAGGTGACGGTGAAAGTCACCCTCGACGGCTTCTACTCCATCTTCCGGTCCGTGGCCCGCGAGAAGATCGCCACCGCCCTGGCCCGCAGCCTGGCGGACGGCCAATAGGCTTCCGCCCCTTCCCCCAGGCCTGGCCGTCGGCGGAAAGGCCTCCCGGCCAGAGGACCTCCCCCCTTTCTCCGGTCAACGAATGTACAGAAGGTACTCCGACTCGAAGTTCGGGTACGCGCCCTCGCAATTGCAGGAGCCGACGACGCTGATGCTGTAGTACCCGTCGGCGGGCACGTAGTATTGCAGGGTCTTGTCTTCTGTGTGCCACGGCGCCTCAATCCCCGTGGCCACGATGTGGTAGCTGTCGTCCCACAGCTCCATGGAGACCGGCGCCCCTTCGATGTGCGCCCCCAGCACCCCCGCCAGGAGCACCACGTTGATCGCGTCGCCCGCTCTCGCATGGAACGTGTAGCTGTCCCGGTCGTTCGAGGTGGAAAAGGCGCCGTAGACATACGCGGGCGTGCGGCTGAGCTGCCCCGCGGTGGCATACGAATCGTCGGGTTCCCGCTCGAAGAAAGTCTCGGACCGTCCCCGCTCCACTTCCGTCGTCATGGGGAGGGACGTGTACACCGTCCGGGAGGGGTGATTGATGCCCCGGACCCCCATCAGGAAAAACGGCTTCCCACTTCTCACTTCCAGGAAGCCTTTGTAGTTCGTGCCGAAGTCGTGCCCCGGGTAGAGGTCGCGGGCATACGCGCTGTACATGCCCCCGGCCGGCAGTGCCACGGATTTCCAACTATCTCCGCCATCAACGAAGCAGGAAACGGTGATGGTTTCGTTGTTCAGGTTGACCAGGGAGAAGGACGTGTCGGTGGTCTGGCCGGTCAGCGGTTCGTTCGCCGCCATGATGACATCGACATACGCGTGAGTGGTCGGCTTGACGGGCGGCACCGCCAGCGAAAACTCCATGGGAGGGTTCACGATGTCGGTGCGATTGAGGCAATACTCGCAACTGATCACTTTCATGGTTGTTTCCGATTTCACCAGCACCCAGCCGGTCTGGAGGCCGCCCGTTCCCGACGTGGTGCAGGTGAATGTCTCGTAACTGTCGACCTTGCCCGAGAACACCGATTTCGTGCCGCTGAAGGCGGAATTCTGCGGGCATACCATGGTCATGGACATGGGGGAGCCGTTCCCATCGTAGAATCGCATGGTCACGTTGCCGGTATAGCTGCACATGGTGAAACGGGTGCGGTAGGCGAAGGTGGAGTACGTTCCGTTCGCGACGAACGGGAAGACATAGTCGCTGGCAGCCGGAAGCGTCTCGGCTCCGCAGAGGAGGGCCAGCAGGGCCCCAGCCCAGAAGTACCGCTTGAGACCGTGCATGATTCTCTCCTTTTCCCGATGGGTTCGCCCCGAACAGCCTTCGGCCGGCAAGGGCTCCAGAAAGCGCGGCACGATGCCGCTGGCGGAGGACCGACTGCATTCCGATATTGGCAAAACAGTTGAAATTTTAACCGGAGAGAAGGCGGAACGGCAAGAGGAAAGCCTTCGGGAAAGCACTTTCCGCCTTCCTTCCGCCGGTTTTCTCGACGGGGTCAGACCCGCTGAAAAAAAGGAACCCGGCGCCTGGGAAAAGGCGCCGGGTTCTTTCCTTTCCGGGAAGGATCCTTACTTTTTCGGGGGTTTGGCGGGCTGGGCGGCGGGCGCCGTGGTCGGGGCGGACGGTGGGGCCGTCGCCGTCGGAGCGGCCGTCGCCGTGGCAGGCGCCGTCGGGGCGGGCGCCGTCGGGGCGGGCGGTTTCTCGCTGCCGGCGGGCGCCGCCGGGGCGGCCCCCTCGGGTTCCAGCGGCGGTTCCTGGCCCGTCGGGGCGGCCGCGGGCTCCGCCGGCGGCAAGGGTTCCGGCGGCGAAGCCGGGTACTCCAGGTCCGCCTTTTCGTGCTTGGTCTTCTTGGGCTTCTTCGGGACCGGAGTCTGGTACACCCCGAATTCCTTCCGCTTCGTCTTCTTCCGGATGTAGTTGTTGATGTTCTTGAGGCTCTTCTGCACCACGTCGGAGGTCTTCTGCAGGTCTTCCGCGTCGTAGACCACGTGGGGCGTGAGAATGATCAGGATCTCGCTCCGGCTGGTGCTCTTCGAGGAGCTGCCGAACAGCCAACCGAGAATGGGGATCTTGGCGATGCCGGGCAGGCCCGCGACGCTCGACCCGTTCCGTTCGCGGATGATCCCGGCCAGGACCACCGAGGCGCCGTCCTTCACCACCATGGTGGTGTTGAGGGCGGAACGGTTGATGGGCGGAGAACCCGCCAGGCCCTTGGCCGCCTCGCCCGCGTTGCTCACCTCGGTGGCGATCTCCAGGGTCACCATGCCGGTGGCGCTGATCCGCGGCGCCACGTTCAGGCTGACGCCCGTGGAACGGTACTGGATGGTGGTGTTCGTGACGTTGTAGTCCGTGCCGGTGGTGGTGCTGCTGCTGTTCAGGTAGGGGTTGGAGAAGGTGCTGGTGGCGATGGGGATCTCCGTGCCCACGTTGAAGGTGGCCTGGTTCCCGTCCAGCACCAGGATGGCGGGCGAATCCAGCACCGTGGTCTTGGTGAGGGACTGGAGGGTGCTCAGCAGGATGTCCACCTCCCGCCGGCCGTTCAGCCCGAAGGTGAACAGGGTGGAAAGCGACAGGGCGCCGGTGCTCTTGTCGTTGAACGATCCCGTGGTCGGCGGGGAGGTGTCGGTTCTCCCTTTCAGATAGGCGCTGACGCCCCAGGAGAGGTTGCCGTTCAGGTCGACGGAGACGATCTTGGCCTCTACCAGGACCTGCCGCGGAAGGATGTCGAGCTTCCGGATGGTCTTCATCAGGAACTCGTAGTCGGCCTGGGTGCCCTGGATGATGAGAGAGTTGTTCAGGTCGTCGGTGATGATCTTGACATTGCCGCTCAACCCCTGGATGGCGCCGATCTCGCCGCTCTTGGTGGTGCCCTTGAGCTCGGGCTGGATGACCTGTCCGCCCATGGGCACGGAGCCCTGTCCGCTGGCGTTGACGTTTTCGCCGGTGGGCACGGCGCGACCGCCCCGGTTGGCGCCCGCGCCGCCGCTGTTGCCGTAGACCTGGGCCCCCGTGTCGGAAAAGAGCTGGGCCAATACGGAGGCGATGTTGGAAGCGGTGGTGTTCTCCACCTTGTAGACGAAGGTGTCGACACCGCGGGCGGCCGGGGCGTCGAGCTTTTCCACCCACTTCTTGACCTCTTCCATGGACTTTTCGCTCCGGCAGACCACCAGCACGGAGTTCAGCCGGGGCAGGGCCACGAAGCGAACGCCGTTGCTGGTGGTTCCGCCGCCGCTGAAGACGATGCCCAGGTCCTTGGCCACGTCTTCCGCCTTGTTGAACACGACGGGCACCAGTTCCAGGTGGTTCACCTCGAAGAAGCCGTCGTCCAGCGTCTCGATGATGTCGAAGAGCTTTTTCAGGTTGTCGCCGAAATCAGAGATCATCAGGACGTTGAAGTCGGCCAGGTTGATGATCTGGGTGTTGTCGGTCTTGAACTCGTCGAGAATCCTGGCCAGCTCGCCGGAAGGCATGTACTGCACCGGGATGATGTACGTGTTCAGTTCCTCGCCCGCCACTTCCGCCTTGCTGGAGATCATCCGGATGGCGGACGGGTATTTTTTCCCCTCCAGAATGGGGACGAAATGGAAGATATCGCCGGACTTGACGATGGTCGTCCCGTTGATGCGGAGGATGTCGATGAGGATCGGCATCAGCGCTTCCTTGGGCACCGGCTTCTTGATGGAGATGTTCACTTTGGCCGCGGTGACGTTGGGGTCGATGAGGTAGTCCATGTCCAGCTGCTTGGCGATCATGTCGATGAACTCGAACAGGTCGGCGTCGTAGATCTGGAGGTTGAACCCCTGCTGGCCGCCCCGCGCGGCCGGCTTGGTCCCTGGGGCCGGTGCAGCCGAGGTGGCCGGGCCCGCGGCCCCCGAAGCAGCAGCGGGCTGGGGTTGCGTAACCCCGGGGGCCGGCATGCCGGGCCCGAAAGGAATGGGCCGCGGCGTCCCGGTATGGGTCCGGGCCGGGCGAGGGAGTTCCGCTGGCCGCGCCGGCTTCGAAGAAGACTTCTCGTCCCGGGTCCGCTGCTTAGGCTCCTTGGAGGCTTTCGATTTGTCCTGGGAAGATTTCCCGGCCGCGCTATGACTGGCCGGCTTCTCTTGCGCACCCAGCCAGGACAACAAGACGATAAGCAAAAAGAAGGACCAGACCTTCCTTTTCCGTGGCAAAAACATCATGTCCATCTCCTTGTCGATTTCCACGTTTCAATCTCAACGGGTGCGATTCCCGGTGGTGCCGCTGGTTCCATAGGTGTTCGGCCTTCCCGTGGTGGACGTCGTGGGCTTGAATACATTCTGGATCACGTTGCGCGTTCCGGCCGCTCCGCCTTTCCCCTGCTGGCCCTGCGCGGCCGGCTCCGTGCCGCCGCCCGTGTTCATGACCTGAACGGCCGGCTTTTCCTGGACCGCTCCGGAACCCACGGCACTGGCCATGGCCGGCGCCCCGCCTGGACGCCCGCCGGAGGAGGCGCCTCCCCCGATGGTCTGGACCTGCCCGCCGGCGCCGTCGGCCCCGATGGTGACCACGCCGCCGCCACCGGCGCCACGCCCGGCCCGCGGCCCACCGCCCGCCGAGGCGCTTTTGGGCCCGCCCCCGCCGAAGGAGCGGGCAGGCTTGGCGATGAACTCCTCGTGCGACTGCGGGGTCATCCCGCGATCGGCTTCCTCCTTGGCCCGCTGCGGGTCGTCCCAGACCAGCTTGAACCCGGATTCGCCGATCTCCGTCACCTTCCACTTCTCGATCCAGGTGTCCCCCACCTTCAGTTCATCGGGGAAGGATATCTCCGAATTCTGCAACTTCGGCTTCACCCCGACGCAGGGTTCACCGTCCCGCTCCGACAGGTACTTCAGGATGGGCGGGTTCTTCAGAACGATGGGCGGCAGCGGTGGCAAAACCACTTCCTGCTCGATCACCATGTTCCGGTCCCGGTGGAACAGGTTCTTGTCCCCGATCAGCACGGCCACTTCCTGGGCAGTGGCGTTTTTCTCGACGTTGAGGAACGGGATGTCCAGGGCCGGGACCGGCTTCTGCTGTTTTTTCGCGATCTTGGTCATCAGGCGGGCCACGCTGAATTCGTTTTTCGCGGTCTCCATGTCCTGAGAATAGACCACGAAAAGGGCCACACAGAACACCAGGAGCACCAGGTTGGCCCCTATCCACCAATAGTTTTTCATGGCTTCCTCCCTCCGGCCGGTCTCAGGCCCGGGCAGCTTTCTTTTTTTCCACCACTTCCGGCTTGTTGATGTAGGTGGAATAATACAGTACGCAATTGACCGACTTGTCCGTCGGCATGCTGAAGGACTTCACCTCCAGCCTCTCGACGTAGGCGAACTTGGGGTTGTCCTCCAGGCCGATCAGCAGCTTCGCCAACTGGTCGGGCGAACACTTCAGGTAAGCGACCACCTTGACCCGCAGGAAATTGGCGAGGAAGGGGTCCTTCTCCACGACGTCCTTGGGCAACCGTTCGGGCTTGACGGCCTGGTCGACGCGGTTGAGGGCGATGGCGTTCAACGTGCTCTTTTCCGTGACGAAACGGTTCAGCTCGGCGGCGATGGCTTCCGGATCGCCGGAGTACAGGTAGGCCGCCCCGTTCTTCAGGTCGGTTTCCAGCCGCTCCAGCTTTTTCTGCAGCACGCCCCGCTCGTTGATGACCATCTGCTTCTTGTAGATGGTCTTCGTGAGGTTGGAAACGGTTTCCGCTTCGGACTTCTCCGCCAGGAAACCGGCCTCGTCCCAGACGGCCATGGGGCTGAGGGTGACGACGAGGGCAAAACCGCCGGCCATGCAGGCCTTGCGCACGGTCTCCCGCACGTTTCCGCCCAGCACGCCGAAGATCGAACGCGCCCGTTTCGACACGTGGAGGTAGGCGGCCCCCCCGCCGCAGGCCAGGACCAGGATCCAGCCCAGCAGGAGCTCGATGAACGCCACGCTGGTCCAGGCGCCGGGCAGACTGAAATCGAATATCAGGTACCACAGCAGGTTGCCCAGGCAGATGGCCGCCAGCAGCGCCTTCAGCGCCAGCAGGCGTTGGGGGGTCCGTCGGAACAGGCAGAACAGGCAGGCCGACAGCCACGCGGCGTTGAACACCACGAGGAACAGCAGCCGCTGCCCTCCCAGGGCCGTCTGGTTGCCCAGCAGGGTCATCCCCGTGAAGAGATAGAAGAAAATCAGGTACAAGGCCGTCACCAGCGACAGGGCGGCCCAGACGGCCAGTGCCTTCAGCCACCCGTTCAAGTCTTTGCCGGTTTTCATCGCTTACCCCCTCGGTCGTGGTTCCCCGTCAACGCGTCGTTCCGCTTTGCCATTCGTCATTCCCCAAGCTGGATATTCATGCGGAAGGTCTCCAACTCCTTGAACGCGCCCCCCCTCCCCGCTTTCTGGTTGAGGGGCACGCGCACCTTGTTGATGGACCCTTCCATGGAGAACTTCTTGAAGTACTTGATCGCCGCCAGGCTGTTGGCCGACTGCAGCCTGAGCACGGAGTCGGAATACCCGGCGATGATCAAATTCTCCGCCCGGACGTAATCGAAGAGGTAGGTGTTCGTGTCCACTTTCTCCGACAGGTCCTTGAGGATGCGCAGGTCGGAGATGGGCCTTTTGAGCAGGAACTGGTAGCTGGCCAGCTTCTTTTCCTCCGCCGCGACCTTCTTCCGCAGCGCCGACACCCGGCCGAACTCCTTGTCCATCTCCACCGACTTGGCTTTCAGGGCGGAGCGGAACTCCATCACCTCGTACTCGTTCAGGGTGACGTTCATCAGGATCCCCACCCAAAGGAGCGCCAGCAGGCCGGCCAGGAGCAGCTTCGGCCAGCGAACAGGCTTCGGCCGGAGCGCAGCCGGCAACAGGTTCACGTCGGAGCCCTTCGGGTCCAGGGCCAGGCAGGCGGCCGCCAACCCTTTGACGTCGGCCCCGTTCCAGTTCGGGAAGGGCGAGCATTCCGTCAGGCGGCGGATGTAGCCGTGGTCCTGCGGCTGGATCTTGTCCGCCCAGTTCGAGTCCGAAAGGTTCACGAACACTTCGATCTCGTCGCTCTCCGCCACCTGGTTGAGCGAGGCGAGCCGCTCGACTTCCTTCAGCACCTGGTCGAGGTTCTTGTCCATGGGGTTGATCCAGGTCAACTTGAAGGAGGAGAAGCAGGACTCGGCGAATAGGTACAGGGAGAAATTGTTGTAGTCCAGGTCCGCCACGAAGGTGAAGCGGCAGGGAGACTTGCCGCGGAGCTTCAGGAGGTGCTCGATGCTGAAGGCCGACAGCGTGACCGCTTCCACGGTGAGGCCGATGGACTTGATGAACTGCGTGATCTTGACGACCTTTTCCTTGGGGACGATGTACAGGTCGACGGAAAAGCCCTGGTTGGGCAACTGGCGGATCACTCGTTCCACGCAGAAGTCGGCGGGGTCGGAAGGGATCATGTTCAGCAGCTGAAGTTCCACCGCCTGGTCGAGGTTTTCCGCGGCTTCTGGCGGCAGAACGATGTTGCGGAAAGCCACCTGGTCGGGTGAAATCGTGACGAACACGCTCTCCGGGCTGATTTTCAGCTTGTCGAAGAACGCCTTGACCTCGAGCTGGGTCATGACGGGATCCTTCCTCGCCACGCCCGTGAGGACGAGACTCCCCAGAAAGACGTCCTGGGAGAAGGTGCGCCGCACGACCTCCAGGGCGATCTGGTCGTCCTGGTAATGGAAGCCGACAACCGTGCTGACATTCAGGTTCATTGTTCTTTCTCTTCCTGGATAAAATAGCTTTCGTTCCAGTACACGATGGAGTGCCGCATGGGAGCCGCCGCGTCCAGCTTCACCACGCAGTACACGCTCTTCTTCACCTTGGAATCCTTCAGGACCCCGGTGGAAGACAGGGAAAAATAGGCCGACTGGACAGGGGAACGGGTGATCACCGGCGTCTTTAGCTGGTCCATCCCCGGCGCATTGGGAACGCGGGTCGAAAAATCCTGGTTGTCCCGGAACGGCTTGATGGCTCGCTCCCTGATGATCTCCATGGCCATGTCGGGCGGGAAGCCCACCGCCAGCAGGACGTTGAAGGGGGCCGAATTCACGTTGATGCCCGCGGGCGCCCCGAACACCGTCAGGCACTTGTTCAGCCCGGGCATGAAGCTAAGGGTCCCGTCGGCGCTCTTGACGAAGTGCCCGTAGAAGAGGTCCTTGTCGACCCCTTTCACCAGCAGCAGTTCCTCCGTGCTCTCGAAATTGGCGTTCCGCGGCTTGTAGGAGAGGTTCGCCGCCTGGTATTCCGGCTCCTCCGCCCCGTTCAGGTGGTGGTCGTCGTCGGGATCGCGCCAGTCCAGGATGCTGTCCGAAATGGCGTCGGCCCGCTCCTGGGCGACGCCCAGGGCCGCCAGCAGGCTGAGCAGCAGTTCCTTGCTGGCGTGGTTCAGATGGATCTTGCCGTTCTCGTCGGCGATCTCGACGGTGGCGTCGCCGATGTCCGTGTGCAGGACGACGCGCCCCAGCTCGATGTCCAGCGGTTCCAGTTCTTCGACCTGCTGGCCGTAGATTCTCCCGCTGGACTCCATCGTGTAGACGACGAGGCGGTAGACGGTCTCCGAAATCCCCGCCCGGGCCAGGTAGTTGCACTTGATCGACTGGAGGTTGTTGGTCGCCGTCTGGGTCTCCACCCGCATGGTCTTGGCAAACGCCATGCAGAAGAGGCTGATGACCATCAACAGCCAGAGCATGACCACCAGGATGGAACCCTTGCGGGAATCACGACACATTGACGATGTTCCTCTTCACGGGAGGCGGAACGTCTCCCTTGCTGGAAATCTGAATCACGAATTCACGGGGCACCGGCCGACCGCCCCGGCCTTCGTCCTTGAGGAAGGAGATCCGCATGGCGTCGGGCAGACCACCCAGGGAGTTGGCGTTCCAGGCGTCCCGCCACTCCTGTACGATCTCATCGTCGGCCTTCACGCCGATTTCCTTCAGGTCCACCCCCAGGTAGGAGAAGGACGCATCGCTCAGCCCGTCCAGGAGCACGTTGCGCACCGCGCCTTCCTGCCCGCCGTCCAGCGCGGTCGCATCCCGCTCCAGGTCTTCGAGGTCCTGGCAGACATAGGGCATCTCGTACTCCACCAGCGCCTGCCCCTGGCCGGACTCGGACGGCTCCAGGGCGTAGACCACCAGGGAAAGCCCGGGCAGCCGCGAAACGTGCAGGGAATAGAGGCTGACGAAGGCGCACCGGAGGCCGTCCCCCTTGAAGAAAGGGATCTTCTGGCCGCGGAAGCGGGCGTCGGAATCGGGTTCGGGCGGGGGGGGCGGTTTCTTCGGGTCGAGCTTCGGCACGGCCGGGAAACAACAGGAGATCTGCCGCCGAACGAGGTTGCAGATACTGCGCAGGTGCTCGGCCTTCTCCGTGCGGGCCTGTTCCTTCTTCCAGGCTTTGACGACGCTGAAGAAACCGGAAAACATCAGGGTCGTCACCACCGCCAGGATGGTCAGGGCCACCAGCATCTCCAGGAGAGAAAAGCCGGCGTCGGACGGGGTCCGCTTCCTGTCTTTGATTGCCTCAGTCGCCAAGATGACCTGCCTCTCCGACTTTGGGTTTCGGGACGACCTTGGAGGAGAACAGGTGGATCTCCTTCGCGCTCCCCCGCACCTTGTAGAAAACCGTCAGGCGGATGTCCAGCAACCGGGTCGTCAGCTTCGTCTTGTCCACCTTCAGGTCCTCCACTTCCCGGGCCACCATGTCCGCCTGCCACCGCATCCCGTCGTCCCAGTCGCCGGAAATGCTGTTGGGCAGCCAGAACTCCTCCGAGGACAACATCTCGTTCATCTTGTTCTGGGCCCGCTGCATCGCCTCGTGGGCGAGGTCGCGGTTCTCCAGCGTCCGCAGGGTCAGGGAAATGACCTGGAAAACCGCCGCGAACGTCATGCCCAGCAGCAGGACCGCGACGATCACCTCCAGCAGGGTGAAGCCGTCGCGGCGCACGCGCATCCCGCCACCGGACGCCCGGCCCGCCCCCTCAATGGAAAACGGGGTCATCGTAGCCCGCCTGCCCGGGCTTCAGGACGTGGATGGCGCCGGTGATGTTGTCCGTCCGCAGCCGCAGTTCGCGCCCGGCCAGCTGCCGGATCGCCAGGGCCACGCCGGTGCACCGGCCGTCGGGGTAGAACCAGACGATGGGGAGCCGGTCCATTTCCCCCTCTTCCGTCTCTTGCGCCGTCTCGTCGCCCATCTGCTCGTTGAAGACGCACTTGCGGATGGAAATGTCGTCCTCGAGAACCATGGACTTCTCTTCCTGGCCGTTTTCCTTCACCAGGGCCAGCTTCCGGCTGTCCAGCACGACCATGACGCCCATGGCCCGCTGCTCGTTCAGAGTGATGTTCCGGGCATTCTTGAAGAACGCCGCCGCGTCGCCCATGGCCGATTCCAGCCGGGCCTGGTCGAAGAGCTTCCGCACCTGCGGATAGGCGATCACCCCGGCCACGGCCATGAGAATCAGCACGACCGAGATTTCGATGAGGGTGAATCCGCGGCGGTCCAAGGCCGGCCCCCTATTCCCAGGAATTGATGTCGTCGTCCGTCCCGGCCTGGCCGTCCGGGCCCTTGGAGGAGATCTCGTAGTCGTTGTTGTGCTTGCCCGGGGAGTCGTAGATGTAGTCGTTGCTCCAGGGGTCCTTGGGCACCTTCTTTTTCTCGAGATAACCGTTGGGCTCGTAGGTGGTGGCGTTCTGGTCGGGGTTCTCGATGAGGGCCTTCAGGCCTTCCTCGGTGGTGGGGTACTTCCCCATGTCCGCCCGGTAGGCCTCCAGGGCCGTCTTCAACTGGGCGATCTGCTGCTTGGCGGCCTGGATGGACCCTTTCTTGGTGAACAGGCCCAGGCGGGGGACCACGATGGCGACGATCAGGCCCAGGATGATGAGCACCACCATCAGTTCCATCAGGCTGAAGCCCTTGCGGTTGCAGCGGCTCCGCGCTTCCTCTTGCGTTGCTTTCATGTCTTTTCCTTCTCCTCAGGGATTACGTGGGGAAATCACCGATGCTGAAGATGGAGTACACCATCGTCAGGACGATCGCGCCGACCATGACGCCCATGAGCAGGATCAGCACGGGCTCCACCAGGTTGATGAGCCGCTTGATCTCGACCCGCACGTCGTTTTCGAATACGTCGGCCGTCTGGAGCATCATGGAGGACAGGTTGCCGGTTTCCTCCCCCACCTCCACCAGGTGCAAGGCCAGGGGCGGGAAGACGCCGGTCTTGCGCATGGGCTCCGTCAGGCCCTCGCCTTTCTTGACCCCGCTCTTGATGGGTTCCACGGCCGCGGAGATCACCTGGTTGTGCACGACCTCCCGGACCAGGGTCAAGGCGCTGACCATGGGCACGGCGCTGTGCAGCAGGGTGCCCAGCGTCCGGCTGAACCGGGCGATCTCGATGCGGTTGATCAGCTTGCCCACCAGGGGGATCTTCAGGGTAGTCTCGTCCCAGAGCTTGCGCCCCGTCGCCGTGTTCCGGAACTGGATGGCCGACAGCACCGCCACCCCGATGAGCACCAGGACGAGCCACCACCAGGTCGAGGCGAATTCGCTGAGGCCGAGCAGGAACTGCATCGGGGCCGGCACGGGGATGGTGGTCCCGTCGAAGACCGTGGCGAACTTGGGGATGACGAAGAACAGCATCACCAGCACCGACACCACCATCATGAAGACCACGATGGAGGGGTAGATCAGCGCGGAGACCAGGTAGGCGCGCAGTTCGGACGTCCGTTCCAGGTAGGCCATGAGTTCCTGGAGCACCTGGGGGATGACGCCGCCCGACTCCCCGGCCCGGACCATGTTGACGTAGACCTTGGGGAAGGCCTCCGGGTGGTCGGCGAAGGCGTCCGACAGCGACTTGCCGCCCTTGATCTTCTTGATCACGTCGTGGACGATCTCCCGGAACACCACCTTCTCGGAAAGTTCCTGCAGGATCATCAGGCTGCGGTCCAGGGGAAGCCCCGACCGGAGCAGGGTGTTCAGCTCCTGGGTGAAATGCAGCAGGTCCTTGGTCTTGATCTTGCGCTGGAACGAAAAGCCGAAGCGGGAGCCGGCGCCCTCGGCCGCCTTGCCCAGGCTGACCCGGATGGGGATGTAGCCCAGCTCCTGAAGCTTGGACATGACCTGGCGCTCGTCGTCCCCGTCGATGGAGCCCTCGATCGTCTTCCCTTCCCGCGTTACCGCCTTGTAGGAATATTCTGCCATGACCAAACCTCGCCTACGATTCCTGGGTGACGCGGAGGGTCTCGGAGAGCGTGGTCACGCCCTGGAGGACCTTGTGGAAACCGTCCTCCTGCAGCGTGCGCATGCCCAGCTCGACGGCGGTCTTGCGGATCACGGACGACGGGGCGCTGGTCACGGTGAGGTGGCGGATCTCCTCGTTCATGGGCATGAACTCGAAGATGCCCATGCGCCCGCGGTACCCGGTGTTGGAACAGGCCGGGCAGCCCTTCCCCTCGTAGAACACGGCGTTGGGGGGCAGCCCGAACTCGCCCAGCAGGCGCTCGTCGGGGGCCACCGGCTCCTTGCAGCCCGGGCAGATGACGCGCACGAGCCGCTGCGCCAGCACGCCGAGCAGGGAGGAAGCCAGGAGGTAGTCCTCGGCGCCCATGTCCACCAGGCGCGAGATGGCGCTGGGGGCGTCGTTGGTGTGCAGGGTGGAAAACACGAGGTGCCCGGTCAGGGCGGCGCGGATGGCGATCTGCGCCGTTTCCAGGTCGCGGATTTCGCCCACCATGATGACGTCGGGGTCCTGGCGGACGATGGACCGCAGCCCGCTCGCGAAGGTCAGCCCGATCTGGTTGTTGACGTGGATCTGGTTCACGCCCTCGATCTGGTACTCCACCGGGTCCTCGATGGTGATGATCTTCTTGTCGGGCTGGTTGATCCGGCAAAGGGCGCAGTACAGGCTGGTGGACTTGCCGCTCCCGGTGGGCCCGGTCACCAGGAACATGCCGTGGGGCCGGTGGACGAGGTCGTCCACCTTCTGCAGGATGTCCTGCTGGAAACCCAGCTTGAGCAGGTCGTAGTGCTTGGTCGAGCCCTTGTCCAGGATACGCATGACCACGCTTTCCCCGTACAGGGTGGGCAGCGTCGACACGCGCAGGTCGATCTCCTTGCCGAGCAGGCGGAGTTTGATGCGGCCGTCCTGGGGCAGGCGCCGCTCCGCGATGTTGAGCTTGGACATCAGCTTGATGCGGGAGATGATGGCCGCCTTCAACTGCTTGGGCGGCGACTCGATGTCGTGCAGGATGCCGTCGATGCGGAAGCGGACCTTGAACTCCTTCTCGAAGGGTTCCACGTGGATGTCGCTGGCGCCGCACTCCACCGCTTTCTGCATGAACAGGTTGACCAGTCGGATGACGGGCGCCTCGGAAGCCAGGTCCTTCAGGTGCTCGATGTCGGCGTTCTCCCCGAGCAGGTCCAGGTCCTCCACGTCGATGCCGTCGACGATCCGCTCGACGTCAGACCCGCCGGTGCCGTACAGCTTCTCGATGAGGTCCGTCACCTCGGACTCGCCGGCCAGGTAGGTCTTGACTTCGTGCTGCGTCAACTGGCGGACCGTGTTCACCAGGGCGAAGTCGTTGGGGAACACGCAGGCGATGCTGAGAAGGCCCTCGTCGAAGTGGATAGGGACGAACTTGTTGAATTTCATGAAGTTGAGATTCAACATGTTCTCCATGACCGGAACGGCGGGGATCATCTCCGCCTGCAGGACCGGCACTTCCAGCTGGAGGCTCAGTTCTCGCAAGAGGTCCCGCTCGGATATGTAGCCCAGGCTGACCAGGATGCGCCCGATCTTTTCGGGCTGGACGCTTTCCTTCTGGAGCCCCAGGGCCGTTTTCAGGTTGTCGGGGGAAATCAGTTCCTTCTGCAGGAGAATCTCGCCGATCAATGCCTTCTTCTTGATTTCTGAGAGCTTAATAATCAATGCACTTCACCTTGCGGCTGAATTCTTCAAAAGCGGAAGCGCTGGCAGTATCCGGGGCCGCCAAGTCCGAACGTTTGATCGTGACGACCAGGATGCGCTTGGAGGAGTCCTGCCTGCCTGAGGGCACATTCAGGAGGTGCGCGATTATACAGACATTCCCGCCCGAAGGCAACGAGGACAGGCTGGGCCGATTCTGCCACAGGGTGAGGAGGATGCTCTCCTTGAGCTGGAGAAGGGTCCGCTGGTTCTCGACCTCCACCTTCACGGCATTCCGGTTCGCGAGCGACTGCTGCGAGGCGAACAGAACATAGCCGCGCCCCAGGTTGACGGTGAACTGGAAGACGACCCCGTACCCTTCCACGAAGGCCCCCTGGGCCTTCGCCGTCAGGAAAAGCGGATGCGGGATGGCCCGCTGGACGGCCACGTTGAGCGCCTCCTCGAACCGGAGGCAGGCGTCCTTGGTGCGCCCGAGATCGACGTGCGACTGTTGCTGCTGCCGCTGCCCCGCCACCGGGGCGGCCCAGGCCGTCACAACCAGCAGGACGGCCAAGGCCGCCCGGCCGCATTTTCCTAGCTTGCCACTCATCACCACACCTCGTTGCGCGGATTGCTTCCCTTGGCGGGAGCGACCGCCGCCCCGGACAGCAACCGCCAGTAGCGTCGGCTCCCCGGCGCCGGGTCCCCCACGCGGCTGCCCGCCGGAGCAGCGCCGTTTTTGCCGTTCTGGCCCGCCCCGATGGTCGCGTACAGGTTCTGCAGCAGGTCCAGCGTCTTCTGCATCTGGCGCTCTTCGCTTTCGGCGATCATCTGGTTCACCACCAGGTACGCCTGCTGCATCCTCGCGTCCTCGAGGGAAGTCACGATCTTCTTCACCTCTTCCTCCTCGCTCTTCGCCTTGCCGGTGTCCGACCAGCCGACGCGGATCTCCACGCCCCCGTTCACAATCCGGATGGAACTTTTCATGAACAACAGGCCGGCCATGGCGATGGCGAAGAACATGGCCGCGGCCGTGAGCCACGCGCGCCCGCGCCACCTCCCCCGGGACCGGGGAGCCGTTTCCGGCCGCCGGGAAGGCGCCACCCAGCAGGCGTCGGGGACTTCCTCCTCCCAGGCGGCGAGGAAATCCCGGGCGCCGCGGAATTCCGCGGCCTTCGCCCCGCACGCCGCGCAGGAGGCGGCGTGCTCCGCCATGGCGGCCGTCGCCGGGCCGTCCTCGATCTCGTCGTACAACCAGTCCATGATCCGGGATTGAAATTCACGACACTCCATCTCACACCTTCGCTCTGACAATTTTGCCGATCTCCCTTTTCAGGTTGTCCAACCCGATGTAGAGCCTCGATTTCACGGTGGACAAGGGCACGTTCAGCGTCTGGGCGATCTCCACGAACTTCAACTGGGCATACTCCTTGAGCAGGATCACTTCCCGGCACCGCGGGTCCACCTTCGCCAGGGCCATTTTCACTACGGCCTCCATCTCCGCCCGGGACAGCATCTCTTCGGGCGTTTCCGGATCCGCCAGGCGATCGATAGCGCTGGCGCCCTCGGAAGAACCATCCGATCCGCCGTTGGGGAGGATCTCCCGGGGGAAACGCCGCTCCACCCGGTTCCGCATCCGGAAGCAGTTCATGGCGATGGCGAAAAGCCAGGACGCGAACCGCCCGGGGTCCTTCAGGTTCCCCATGTTCCGGAAGGCGTTGGTGAACGTTTCCTGAAAGAGCTCCATGGCGTCGTCGCGGTTCGGGGCCAGCCGCAGAAGGAAGGCCAGCAACGGTTTGCGCCAACGCTCCACCAGCGCGCGGAAAGCGTCGTCGTTCCCTTCCTGACAGTCGATGATGAGTTGTTCGTCGTTTTTCGGGATCATGCGGCGCTTCCAGCACAATTACTGAGATGACGGATTCGGGGAAAAGCCGAGAAAAAGTGGTGGCCGGCCCGTCTTTTCCAAAACGGGCCGGGCCGGGTGGGGCGGTTCGGCGCCCCGGCCGCTAGGCCCGCGCCTCCAGGGCGGCGGGGGTGCGCCCGGCGCCGAGGGACCCGATGCGGCGGAGGACGACCAGGGTGATGTCGTCATGCTGCTCGGCATCCTCCACGAAGGAGTTCAGCCGGTCCATGAGCCGTTCCGCCACCTCTCCGGCCGGAAGGTCCTCCAGGTCGCGGACGAACGCGGTCAGACGCTCTTCGCCGAACTCCTCGCTGGCCTTGTTCTCGGCTTCCGTCACCCCGTCGGTGAACACGACCAGGGCGTCGCCCGGGCGGAAGTCCACGGTCTGGCAGTCGTAACCGGCATCCTCGAACAGCCCCACCGGGACGCCGCCGACTTCCAGGCGTTCCACCCCGATGGCGGGCGGCCGGCCCGAGCCCGCTTCGCCGGACGTGCGCCGGACCAGCAGCGGGGCGTTGTGCCCGGCGTTGGTGTAGGTGAGCTTGCCCGTGCTCTCCTCGAAAACCGCGTAGAAGAAGGTGGCGTACTTGCCGCAACCGGTGGCCTGGGTGAGCAGGCGGTTCACGTCGGCCACCACCCGGTCCGTCTTATCCCGGTGCAGGGAGGCGTGGGAGCGCAGGGTGGCCTGCAGGTTGGCCATGAGCAGGGCTGCCGAAATGCCCTTGCCGGAAACGTCGCCCAGCGCGATGCCCAGCAGGCCGTCGCCGAGGGAAACGAAATCGTAGTAGTCGCCCCCCACGCCGCGGGCGGCCCGGCAGATCCCCACGTAGTCGAGGGATTCCATGGCCGGCATCCGTTGCGGGAAGAGGCAGCTCTGCACGTCCTTGGCGATCTCGATCTCGTTCTGGAACTTGATCTGCTCCGCCTCCTGGCGCATGAGCCTCCCGTAGTCGAGGGCCAGGGAGGTCTGCTGGGAGACGGAGAGCAGCAGGGCCTTGTCCTCTTCGCCGTACGGCTCCTCCGAGAGCCGCCCGCCCAAAACGATGACCCCCCAGGGCTGTCCGCCGGAGAAGATGGGCACGAGCAGTCGGGCGTCCAGGGCCTTGAGGACGGAGAGTTCGGCCGCCAGCCCGTCATCCAGGCTGGAGCGGGCCTGCAGTTCACTCACCCAGGAGGAGGGGTCCTCCAGGTCCACTTCCACGGCGACGGGGTCCTCGTTCCGCCCGTCCCAGAGGGGGCCCAGCACGCGAGCATCGGCCGGCAGGGACAGGGATTCGTAGAACACGTGCGAATACACGGCGTCGTGTCCGGCGTGGCCGGAGCGCATGCGGTGCTTCACGCACTGGAAGCACCCGGAAAGCGTGCCTCCCCCCGCCCCGATGCCGGCGGCCCCGTTCTGGCCGTTCCCGTTGGCGGCAGCGGGCAGGGCCAGCTGGCCCGTGGGGCGAAGGAAGATGGCGATGTGGTCGGGGTGCAGCGAGTCGCTGATCCGGTCGACCACGGTCTGCAGCATCTTCTCGGTCTGGCAGCCCACCTTGTGGATGGCCCGGCTGAGGTCCGAGAGGATCCGTCGGGCGTCGTAGGCCTCCCGGAAAAAGCGCCGGTCGATGAGCGGCATGACCCGGCGGTTGACAGTCCGCAGGCCCGAGGCCGCCACGATGGCCACCACCGCCGTCGTCCCGGCCGTGACGCCCTGCCCGGCCCGGGCGATGAGCGAGAAGCAGAACGATTCGGCCAGCCAGAAGAAGAACAGGAACAGGAACAGTCCCTCGAAGGCCAGAAATCCGCGGGAAACCAGGAGGTAGCGGATGCCCCGGCGGATGATGAGGCGCAGGCCCATCACGCGGTGCTTGAGGATGACGTAGAAGAAGGTCAGCGGGAACAGGGTCAGCAGCGCGAGCACGATGAGGACGGCCCAGGTCGGAATGGCGCGCAGCCCCAGTTCCTGCAGGACGATCAGCACGATGAGCGGCAGCATGGAGGCCAGGGTGCCGGCCAGCAGGATGCGCATGCGGCGCTTCTCGTCGGGGCTCTTGGCCCCGAAGGTGTTCAGGGCCAGGGAAACCAGCCCGACCAGGAACAAGGCCAGATACAGGTAATTGAAGAAGACATCCGTACCGGTTTCGAACTTTTCCACGACCGCGGCCGCCCGGAAGGACTCCAGGTGCAGGGCCGTCTGGAGAAAGCCCAGGCAAGCCACCGGGATGCAGATCCACAGCAGGGCCGTCTTCAGCCAGGGCAGCTTCCGGTCTAGCCAGCAGGGGGACGGGAAAAGCAGGAAGAACCGGAAGAAATAGTAAGGAAGCAGGCCGTTGGAGGCGACAGAGGCGAAAATGCTCGCGTAGATCAGGACCGCGGGCAGGCTGCTCAAACCGGAAGTGCCCATGGAGATGTAGGAAAACCCCAGGAACATCAGGGCGGCCATGAAGGCGTTGGCGTCACCCGTTTTCTGGAACCCGATGAAGGCGCCGGTGAGGAGCGCGATGAGGGAGAAGAGGATGGCCACGAGGCTCGTGGGCGACCATTTGGACGAGTACAGCCGGACCTCTTCGGCCGTGAGGGTGACCTTCACCAGCCGGGAAGCTTTGTCGTCCGATTTCAGCTGGAGGTACAGCGTCTCGATCGGCCCCGCGGAAGCCAGCCCCGCCACGACGGAGCGGAACGAGTCGGCCCGGTGCATCCGGCCGGGGTCGCGACCGATAGCCTCCACGACATCCCCCTTGCGGATCCCCACCCGCTCTCCGGGCGACACCAGGCCGAGCGGAAGCGGATCGTCGCCCAGGCCCTTGCCGGCCGGGTTGGAGACCTGCAAGTGCTCGCCGATGCGGGAGGAGTCGATCCCGTAGGCTCGCAGGAACGTGCGGTGCGGGGTCACGAACAGCTGGTACAGGCCGTTCAGATAGACCAGGAGGAGAAACACCGTCAAAAAGGCGAGGAAGATTCTTTTCAGGCACATGTGATCCGCTCGAGGCCTCCTTTTCCCGCCTAGCCCGCTCGCAAGCGAACGGCGGATTGTACGCCATCCGGGCCCTTCTGGCAATTGCCGCAATTAATACGACACGCCCCCGCCCAAAGATCTCCCCGGGATTCAAAAGGTTCACATTGCAAAATTGTACACGGGAAGAACCCCTCAGCTTCCCCCCGGAACCATCTTCCTGGTTTGCAGTTCCGCGTAGATGTCCGGGTAGAGGACCTTCAGGCAGTCCGGGCAGATGCTGTGGGTGAACTGGGCCTCCGAATGGGAGGCGACGTAGGCCTCGATCTGGTTCCAATATCCGTTGTCGTCCCGGATTTTTTTGCATCGGCTGCAGATCGGGAGCATGCCGCTCAGGACTTTCACCTCCGCCAGGGCCCCCTGCAGCTCGAGGATCACCTGTTCCCGTTCCGCCTCGGCCCGCCGCTGCCGCTGCCAGGCCCGGCGGGCCAGCCAGGCCGACACGCCGATGAGCAGGAGGAAAAGCGCCACGAATCCGACGGTCTGATGGAACTCCCTCCGCCAGGGTTCGAAAGCCTCACGCCGCCCGAGGCCCACGAAAAGGAAGTGGCCGTAGGGCTGCAGCTTGACGAAGGCGTAGATTCGTTCCACCCGGTCCACCGCTGAAACCACGGCGAAGACTCCGCTCGTCCGCCCGGCCTTCGCCAGGGCCCGGAATTCCGGGGCGGCCATCGTCTGGCCCGTCACGTCGCGCGCGCTGTTCTGGCGCACGATCACGGCGAGGCCGGCGTCCCGCAGCGAGACGACGCCCTCGCTGCCGATGGACAGCGAGGCGAAGTGGGCTTTCAGCTTTTCCAGGTCGATGGCCCCGTACACCACCCCGCCGAAGGACCCGTCCGGACGGTCGATGCGCCGCGCCAGCATGAGCACCCACTTGGTCTGGACCCGGCCGAAGACGGGCTTGGAGAACACCAGCCCCGCGTTCGGGTCCGCCTTCAGGCGCATGAAGTAGTCGCGGTCAGCCAGGTTGATCCGGGCGCCCGGGCTCACGTCGTTCCCGTACGCAACGAAGCCTTCCGCGTCGACGGTCCGCAGGGCGAACAGGGTGGGGACCCTCTTCCGATGGCACCGGATGAAGGCCTCCAGGCCGGGAACGTCGACGCCCCCAGAGCGAAGTTGCCGCTCGACTTCGTCCTTCACGCCCAGCACCGCCAGGTCGATCTTCTCGTACGAGGCGAGAATGTTGTCCGCCAGTACGGCGCACAGATTCTGGGCCTCGGTTTCGGCCTGCCGCCGGTACTGATCGTGACTCCGTACGAGTGATACCCAGGCCAGCAGGACGACGGCCAGGCAGGCGAGCAGGAAGAGGGCGGCGAAGGTCGCCATGACCGCATTGAAATTCTTCCACAGGCTGACGCTCTTCGTCGGGCCGCTCATGGGAACTCCTCGAGGCCGGCCGGCCAGGCCAGCCGTGACCAGCGCCGGTGGGAATTGTCCCGGCGGACAGGCCGGAATCCGGCGTCCTCCACCAAGCGGCGGATTTCCTCCTCGCTGGCCCGGTGCGAGACCCCGGCGGCGGCCACCACGTTCTCCTCCATCATCACCGAGCCCATGTCGTTGGCCCCGAAGCGCAGTGCCACCTGGGCCACCTTCGTCCCCTGGGTCACCCAGGAGGCCTGGATGGCGGGGAAGTTGTCGAGATAGAGACGCGAGAGGGCCACCATCTTGAGGTACTCCACCCCGCCGCAGTCGAAGGAATCGCCGCCGGCGGCCAGGTCCGTGTGGCGCCAGGCGAAGCTCCAGGGGATGAAGGCGACGAAGCCGCCGGTGCGGTCCTGCAGGCGGCGCAGGCGGTCCAGGTGCTCCACCCGCTCCGCCACGGATTCGCCGCTGCCGAACATCATGGTGGCCGTGGTGCGCAGGCCCAGCCGGTGGGCGCACTCCATCACCCCCAGCCACTCGTCCGCCGTGCACTTGGCCGGGCTGACCCGCTGCCGGTGGGCGTCGCAGAGGATCTCGGCCCCGCCGCCGGGCAGGGAGGACAGGCCGGCCGCCACCAGCCGCCGCAGGCACTCCTCCACCCCGACGCCCGACAGGCGGGCGATGTGCACGATTTCAGGCGGGGAAAAACAGTGCAGGTCGACGGCAAAGCGCTCCCGGATGCCGCGCAGGAGGTTTTCGTACCAGGGCAGCGGGAAGTCGGGGTGCAGGCCACCCTGCAGCAGGATGCCGGTCCCGCCGCGGGCGAGGGTCTCGGCGACCTTCGCGTAGAGGGTGTCGGTGTCCAGCACGTAGGCCCCGGGCGAGCCGGGGTCCCGGAAGAAGGCGCAGAAGCGGCAGCGGCTGACACAAACGTTGGTGTAGTTGATGTTGCGGTCAACGACGTAGGTGACCACCCCGTCGGGGTGAAGGCGCCGCCGGACGGCGTCCGCCGCCTGCCCGAGTTCCAGCAGCGCCGCCTCCCGGAAGAGGACTTCCGCATCCGCGGCCCCCAGGCGCTCCCCGGCGGCCGCACGCGCCAACCGGTCCGGCAGATCGTTGCTTTCCGCACTCATTGCGGCGGTTCCCCGGCCCGGCCGGGGGGAGGCTCGGGAAAGCAGACCAGGACGCGCGCCGCGATCTCCGGCCACAGGGCCAGCCAGCGGTCCAGCAGCAGGGCGTGCCCCGTCTGCTGCAACCGCCCCTCCGGCGTCTCGTACTGGAAGCACCACAGGGTGTAAGTCTTGCCCTTGCTGCTGGTAAAGCTGTACTTGAACCGGTAGGCGCCCAGTTCCCGCCCCCGCTCGTCCCGCACCGTCAGCCCGGACAGGCTCTCTTCCGGCGCCAGGCGGACAACGGTGTTGGTCAGGGGGAAGAGCGCCTGGGGGGAAGGCGCCGTGAAGAGCTCGCCGAAGGTCAACCGGAGTTCCCCCGGCGCCAGGCCCTCCGCGCCCTGCCCGGCGAGCCAGGAGGTGATCTCGGCCAGCCGTCGGTCCACTTCCTCGAAACGGAGGATTTTCCCCGTCCGGAAGCGGAGCCCGGTGCCGCCGAACCTCGCCAGAAGGGACTTCTTGAGGTCGTCCACCCGGGTCCCGGCGGGCAGGACGGCGGCAAAGGCCACTGTCAGGAACATCGACAACAGGCAGTGAAACCATTTCCGGCGCATGTCAGGCCTCCTGCCCGGCATGGCCGGTCGACTGGAGCGGCAGGGAAAAAGCGAAGCGCGCGCCGCCGCCCGGCAGGTTCTCGGCGCGGATTCTTCCGCCGTGCGCCCGCACGATGGCCTGGCACACGTAGAGCCCGAGCCCGGCCCCGCCCAGCTTGCCGTCGTGCTGGTAGAACTTCTCGAAAAGACGCTCCCCCTCCTCGGGGGGGAAGCCCGGCCCCTGGTCGTCGACGCAGCAGCGAACGGCCCCCGGTTCCGGCTCGTCCAGGCAGAGGGTCACCACCCCGCCGGGCGGGGAGTGCTTGACCGCGTTCTGGAGCAAATTGTCGAAGACCTGCTCGATCCGGCCGGCATCCGCCAGCACGGGCGTATCCCCCTCCGCCCCCTGGAAACGGAAGGCCAGGCGCTTTTTGACGCCCAGCGGCCGGGAGCGCTCCAGGGCTTCCCGGGCCATCTGGCCCAGGTCCTGCCGGGCCCGGTCCAGCTTGAGGGTTCCCGACTCCAGCTTGGCCAGGTCGAGGAAATCGCTGATGCGGCCGTCGATGTTGCGGGCGCTCTTCTCCAGCAGGTCCAGCAGCCGCGCCGGGCCGGGCGAATCGCCGAACTCCTCGCGCAGCAGTTCCACCAGGCCGAGGATGGAATGCACGGGGGACCGCAGGTCGTGCACCATCATGTTGCCGAAGTCGGTGCGCAGGGCGTCCAGTTCGTCGCGGGTCTTCTTCAGCCGCAGCAGGGAACGGACCTTGGCCACCAGGAGATCGTCCTGGACGGGCTTGGAGATGAAGTCGTCGGCCCCGGCGTCCAGCCCCCGGATGCGGTCCTCGGTCTCGTGCAGGGCGGTGAGCAGGATGATGGGGACGAAGCGCGTCCGCGTGTCCTGCCGAACGGCGCTGCACACGGCGAAACCGTTCAGGCCCGGCATGAGCACGTCCAGCAGGATCAGGTCGGGCGGTTCCTTCCGCGCTTCGGCCAGGGCGGCATTGCCGTCGGCGGCCTTGCGCAGGCGGTAGCCCTCCGGGGCCAGGATGGCCTCCAGCAGCAGCAGGTTGTCGGGCTGGTCGTCCACCAGCAGGATCAGGGGCGGTTCATGCATCGCCGTTCCTCCGCACTTTCACCAACCCGTGCCCGCCGTGCTCGGCGGCGAAGCCGGCCACGGGCAGGGTGAAGGAAAACTCGCTCCCGCCGCCGGGCGCGGCGTCCACCCAGAGGCGCCCCCCCAGCCGCTGCACGAGGCTGCGGGTCAGGGCCAGGCCCAGGCCGGTGCCCTCGGTGGAGGAGGTCTGGGAGGCCCGGATGAAGGGCTCGAAGATCCGCTCCCGGTCCTCCTCGGGGATGCCCGGCCCCTGGTCGGCCACGGTGACGCACACTTCGTCGCCGTACTCGTTGAGCTTCGTCCGGATGTCGATGGAAGAGCCCTCGGGCGAGAACTTCACGGCGTTGCTGAGCAGGTTGAACAGCACCTGGCGGAGCTTCAACCGGTTGGTGCGGATGCGGGGCATCTCGTTGCCGCTGTGCACGGTCACCCGCTGCGAGCGCTTGCCGGCCTGCGGCTGCATGGAGCGGACGCACTCCTCGATGTCCCCCGTCAGGTTGATGTCCTCCAGCGGCAGGCTGGACAGGTCGGCGTCGTTGCGCGAGAACTCCAGGATGTCCTGGATGACCGAGAGCAGGTGCTCGCCGTTCTTGAGGATCAGCTTGACGTACTCCTCCTGGGAGGGGGAGAGGCCGCCGTGGGTCTTCTTCAACAGCACGCGGGAGAAGCCGATGATGGAGTTGAGGGGGGTGTTCAGCTCGTGGGACACGCCGGCGAACAGCAACGACTTGGTTCGCCCGGCCTCCTCCAGTTCGAGGTACTTCCGCTTGAGGGCTTCGGACTTGAACTTCAGCTCCCGGGCCATGCCCATGGCCCGCCGCAGGGCCAGGGAGTGGGTGACGGCCAGGCCGGCCTGCACCATGGCCCGCTCCACCAGGTCCAGCTGCTCCGCCCGGAAGGGCTCGGACGCACCGGCCAGCAGGACGCCGAGCACCGTGTCGCCGCGCATCACCGGCTGGGCCAGCACCACCGAGGGCTGGACTTCCAGGGAAGGCCCCCGGCAGATCTTGACGGGGAAGTCGGCGGGGATGTCGGAAGTGACCACCTGCCGGCGCTCGCGCACCGCCACGCCGGGGAAGCCACGTCCGGGCGGGAAGCGCGGCGGTTCGCCGTCCACCTGCCAGGTGGCCGCCGGGACAGGCGTCCCCTCCTCGATGAGGTACAGGACGCCCACTTCCGCCTCCACCGCCGGGCAAAGGATCTCCAGCGCCTCGCCGAGTCCGGCCTTGACGTCGGTGGCGGCGATGAGCGCCGTCAAAACCTGGTTGAAGACGCCCTGGAAGAACTGGCTCTTGCGCAGCTCGTTTTCCCGGTTGAGGAGCTTGCGGTTGGCCTCCGCCAGCTCGTCGACCATGCGGTGCAGCTGGGAAGTCGACAGGCTCCGTTTGGAGTGGAACAGGCGTTTGAGCAAGGGCCCTCCGCGCCGCCGGTTCAGCGGGGCGCACCGCCCGTCTGCGCCGGGGCCGGCGGAGGCTCGGGAACCGGAACCGAGGCCGGCGACGGTGCCGCGGGGGGAGCCGGGACCGGCTCGGCCGCCGGGGGTGCCGCTTCGCTGCCAGCCGGTTCGGCGGGCGGCGCCGCCTGGCCGGTCAGGAGGGGGACGCCCGCCACGCGGACCCGCGGTCCGGCCGGGATGCCGGCCGGGTCCCGCACCAGTTCGATCTCCTGGCGGGGGATGATGATGCGCTGTACGCGGTTCTGGTCGTCCACGTCCAGCATGACGCCCTGGAACTTCCCGATGTCGACGGAGAACCGGCGCATCCGGATGGGCCCGTCGGGGCTGGCCGACTGCCCGTCGCTCTCGATGCTGACGGTGGCCGTCAACTCGACGGCGACCTTGGGAACGTACACGTTGAGGCTCTGCGAAGCGGTCTTTCCGGCCACGTAGCGCTTGAACAGGACACAGTACAGCGAGTAGACGGCTTCCTCGATGAGGCGGACCTGCGGCTTGACCGGCCGGGTGCGGTTGACGCGCTGCCCGCCCATGAAACCCTCGTCGGTGGCGCTGCCCTTGGCGAAGGACACCTTGAGGTAGTTCTCCTGGTTGGCGAAGGCGTACTGCTCCTCGAAGTGGAGTGGATTCAATGTATTGTCCATGACTTCGAAAGTCTTGTAGTGGAAGCCGATGTTTCCGGAACCCTTGGGCAGCAGCAGTTCGCTCTCCGTCTCCATGACCAGCCGGCCCTGGGCGTCAGGTTTCAGGGTGAACAGTTCGTAGCCCACCGGCTTGCCCCGGTGGAACACGTGGAAGTACGCCTCTTCGGACGTGGTGGGAACGGGCTTGTCGGCCTTCTTGTCCGCAGCGGACACGAAGGCGGCCGCGAACAGGGTCAGCAGGATCGGCAATCGGCGCATGACAACTCCTTGAAATATTTCTGTGCGAATCATTTCACCGGCACGGCGGCCTTGGTGAGGGCCTTGGGCAGGGTGATGGTCAGCACGCCGTCCACCAGCGACGCATCCACACCGTCGGCGTCCAGGGCATGCTCGAACTGGAACACCCGGCGGAAGGTGCCGAACTCCCGCTCGATCTGGTGGAAGTTGGCCTTGCCGAACTCCGGGGCGGTCCGGCGCAGGCCCTTGACCACCACCTCGCAGCCTTGGGCCGTGATCTCCATGTCCTCCCGGAGGACGCCCGGCACTTCCAGCATGATCACGAAGCGGTCGTCCATCTCGTAGGCGTCGGTGAGGGGCGTCCAGCAGACGCCCGTGCCCCCGCCGCCGCCCAGTTCCCGGTGCAGGAAGCCCTGCACGTGCCGGTGCAACTCGACCAGGTCGTCGTAGTCTTTTCGCCCTGATTTCCTGCTCATGGCCTGCTCCTGGCGCGAAAGTCAGGCTCACTATAGCACGATGGACGCCGCTTGAGAAGGGGAAGGCTGGGGTGAAAAGGTGGGGCCCGCGCAGAATCCGGCTTGACAGGACCCGGCCGGTAGTGTAGAAAGTAACGCACCATCGGGCCGGCGTAGCTCAGGTGGTTAGAGCATGCGGCTCATATCCGCAGTGTCCGGGGTTCAACTCCCTGCGCCGGCACCAACTCATTGAAACAAAGGCCCTGAAATTCAGGGCTTTTTGTTTTTGTGCGCCCGGCAGGGCGCACAAAAACAACAGAATAGACGGCGGGTGGCCCGCCGGAGGCGGGACTCCCGCTGGTGCGACGGGAGGATAGACCTGGGGAATCAAAGATGCCAGACACTACCTAACACCTGCACTATCTAGCAGACATATCAACTTTCGCCGTAACTTCTTTCCCATCAGATAGTCATAACGCCAAGCTCTCGAGGCCCATGCTTCTTGGTGGCCTTCGTGCGCCTCGTGTTCCCAATACGGCCATCCCTGCGGGCTTCGGATCCTGGCGCACGCCCCGGACACCCGCCGGGGCGGCCTGTGTTCCAAACGCGGCTTCCCGGGGCTACTTTCTGTCGGCCCTGCCGGGCCGTTGCACCGGGCTCAGCCCGGGAAAAGTTCCGTGGTCCGGCCGGGAGCCCGCGCAGCGGGCGATTGACCTGTAGCCCAGGGCGAAGGGCGCTTCGCCCGAGCCCTGGGAGTGGGGCGGAATCCGGCCCCGGAGCCCCGCGTCGCGGGGCGATTCGAACGCGAGGGGGAACCGGTCGGGCAAGCTCTGATCATTCCTTCTCCGGATCCTCGGCCATGGAATGGAAGGCCAAAGAGCGCCTCCGCCGAAAACCGATCCTGGGCAAACAACGCGCAACCTGTTTCCCATCCATCCGCCACAATCGGGAAGAAGATTGGCCGACATCTTGCAATGATTCGCCCGTTGCGCGGGCTCCCGCGGGAGTCCCCGATTTTTCCCAGGGCTCGGACGCAACGCCCTCGCCCTGGGCTATGGGCCAGTCGCCCACTGTGTGGGCTCGACGTCTCGCCCGACCGCCAGGATACAACAGCATATCTGCTAGAATATGCTGTCTTTAGACAGTGCCAGGAACCTTCTCATTAGGGCGGACGGTCTCGAACCGTTGCCACCTGCCCAGCGAACGAAAACTTCGCCTGCTTCGACCGCCCCGGCGGCCGCTACTTTTTCAGGGACGCCGACGGAGCGGGCGGCTTAGCCAGGGCCCGGACCAGGATGTTGGCCGCCAGCTTGCTCGTGACCGAGCCCATGTCGTGGGCGGGGCAGACTTCGGTGATCTCGACGACCCGGGTGCGGGGGTCCGCCGCGGCGGCGTCGGCGATCTCGCAGACTTCCCGGGCGGTCAGCCCCATGGGGCTGGGGTCGCTCACCCCCGGGGCCTCCGCGGCGTGCACGACGTCCAGGTCGAAACCGAAGAAGACCGCCCCGGCCTCCTGTTCCTCTGCGAGGATGGCGCGCACGGTTTCGCCCGCTCCCTGGCGGCGCACCTCGTCCAGGAGATGGACGCGAACGCCCTGTTCCTCGGCCCACTGCAGATAGCTCCGGGAGTTGGCGAAGGTGTTGATGCCCACTTCGTGCAGCGCGCCCCGCCGGAGGTGCCCCCCCTCGATCAGCTGGCGGTAGGGCGTGCCGCTGTTGCGCGGGGCGTCGGACCGCACGTCCAGGTGCCGGTCGATGTTGAAGGCCAGGACCGTACCCGCCGCGGCGGCCAGGGCCGCGCAGTCCGGGAAGGAGATGTCGTTGCCGCCGCCCAGTACCACCACCTTCCGGCCGTCGGCCAGGAAGTGGCGGACCACGGCGTGCAGGCGGTCGTGGGTCTCTTCGAGGTTTTCTCCCAGGCGCACGTCGCCGGCGTCGAACAGCCGGAGGCCGGCGTGCTCCTCGCTGACGGCGTAGCGGTAGAAGGCCAGCCGGATCTCCGCGGGGGCCAGGGCCGCCCCGGGCCGGCCGCGGTTCCGCCGCACCCCCTCGTCCTGCGGGCAGCCCACCAGGACGACCTCGGACCGGGGGTAATCTTCCTGCTGCCGCAGGACGATGTCGCCGAGCCGCGGGTCGTTGGGGTCCTGGCGGCTGTAGAACAGCCGGTCGGCGGCGGGGGTGAGTTCTCTCCAGATGTCCGTCATGGTTTTTCCCTCGCAAACGGGCGCTCCGCCCGGCGCCATTGTACCCGCCGGCACGCGGGCGATCAAACGGAAGTCGCCCCGCCGATCCGCCCTCGTGACGGTTGGCCACCACCCGCGCCACCCGTTTTTTCCATGGGAGAAAATCCTGTCCTGTTGGCTATCATCCGCCGGCGCATCGAGCGCTGGCTGACGTGCACCGCCGCGCCCCGCCCCCAAAAGCAGATCATTTCCAGATTTATACAGCTACTTCACTTCGGGAGATCAGACTACATACACCACATAGAAATATGGTATATGCGCCAACGATTTTGATCTTTTTCCCAAAGAAAAACAAAAGTGCCATCACCAATTAAAGTAATAGTTGCATAACATTCATGATTCGAGAACTGTTTCTGCAAATATTCACAAATCTTTTGTGAAGAAATTAAAGATGATAATTCGCTAGTTTTAATACAAATTATATAGAAGTGGTCTGATGCTGATTCTTTTAAGGGAGAGATTTGACTTCTTGTTAAATAATTTTGCAAATCATTCCATCCCGTTGCATCTGACTTATTCTTTGCTTTGTATTTTTTAATATCTTGTAAAAATGACATGATTCCGAATCGCAGCTTTGCTTTGTTTTTTCTATCAGAATCTTTTATATATCCTGCACAATCCTCGCCAAGCATCATTTCATTGGAAAAAGAATTTGCAGAAAAAAGAGATAATATTTTGCCTCATCCGGTAATCGTGTAGATGGACTCGTGAACGAAGAGGACGCGG
>CAYTBK010000040.1:1814-30685 GCA_964436005.1 uncultured Acidobacteriota bacterium | reverse complement strand
CCCGCCAGGGCCGATGTGGTGGAATTGGCAGACACAAGGGACTTAAAATCCCTCGGGGCGAAAGCCCCGTACCGGTTCGAGTCCGGTCATCGGCACCACTTCCCCCCCCCCGAACGACCGGGATTCCCCGGATTGGGCACTCATCGGAAAAAGCTGCCCCCCCGGTTTTCCCGCCTTTTCTTAGGGGAATCTTTCGTGTCATCAGACGTTTCCTGTTGACGGCACTTCTTCGTTACCGTTATATTTTTCACTTCTGACAAAAAGTGTTTGCGGGGGAGGGCGGTGATGACCAAAACGACTGCCATAGCTCGACCGAAGCGGCTTCCGAAGGGATCTTCATTTCCGCGTCTCGCGGCCCTGGCCGCTCTTGTTTTGCCGGTTGCGGCGACCTGGCTGGCGGCGGCCGTTCCCGCCGTGGAGCGGGCGGCCCTCATCGCCATCTACAACAGCACGAACGGCGACGGCTGGACCAACAACAGCAACTGGAAGACCCCGCCCCTGGACACCGACGGTTTCGCCATGCCCGGGACAGAGGGGACGTGGCTGGGGGTCGGAGTCGCTTCCGACCATGTTCAGGGATTGGATCTGTACGACAACCAACAGACAGGCAGCATCCCCGCCGAAATCGGCAACCTGACCAGCCTGCAAACATTGTATCTCAGCAAAAACCAACTGACGGGCAGCATCCCCCCCGAACTCGGCAACCTGACCGTTCTTTACGACCTTCATCTCGATACAAACGAACTGACGGGCAACATCCCCGCCACGCTCGGCAACCTGACCGGTCTTCTGGGTCTGTCCCTGAACTCCAACCAACTGTCGGGCAGCATCCCCCCCGAACTCGGCAACCTGACCCACCTTGAATTCCTGTATCTCTACGACAACCAACTGTCGGGCAACGTCCCCGCCACGCTCGGCAACCTGACCGGTCTGAAATACCTTTATCTTGATAGCAACCAACTGACGGGCAGCATACCCCCGGAACTCGGCAACCTGGTCAGTCTTGTAGATCTGGGCCTGTCCTCCAACCGACTGTCGGGCAGCATCCCCCCCGAACTCGGCAACCTGACCCACCTTGAGTATCTTTTTCTGGAACACAGCCAGCTCACCGGCGGCATCCCCGCTGAACTCGGCAACCTGGCCAGTCTTCAGAATCTGAGCCTGGACTCCAACCAACTGACGGGCAGCATCCCCCCCGAACTAGGCAGCCTGACCATTCTTGATATTCTGAGCCTGGACAATAACCGACTGTCGGGCAGCATCCCCCCCGAACTCGGCAACTTTACCCATCTTGGATACCTGTATCTTGGCAACAACCAACTGACGGGCAGCATACCCCCGGAACTCGGCAACCTGACCGAACTTCGTGTCCTGCAACTGAACGGCAACCAGCTGTCGGGCAGCATCCCAACCGAACTCGGCAACCTGACCAAACTGTCGAGTGGCTGGACGGACCTCCGCTGGAACGCCCTCTACACTTCCGACGCCACCCTGCGGGCGTTCCTCGACAGCAAGCAAAACGGCGGAAACTGGGAGGGCACCCAGACCGTGGTGCCGACAGGGGTGGCGGCGGGTTCGCCGTCGGATTCCTCCCTCACCGTGACCTGGACACCGATCGGCTACACGGGCGACACCGGCGGCTACCGGGTCATGTACGCCCAGTCTTCCGGCGGGCCCTACGCCCTCTACGGGACCACCGCCGACAAGAGCGCCTCGTCCCTCGTCGTCACCGGCCTGGCGCCGAGCGCCGGCTACTACTTCGTCGTGCAGGCCTTCACCGAGCCGCACGACCACAACCGGAACACCGTCGAGAGCGAAACCAGCACCCCCCCCGCATTCGGGACCACTTCGGCCGGCGTGCCCCCGTCCATCGCGGTGTCGCCCGCCGGGGCCGCGCTCTGTTCCGGCCAGAGGGCCACGCTCACCGTCACCGCCACGGGAACCGGTACCCTGCACTACACCTGGTACCGGGGGGTCTCGGGATACACCGGCACGCCGGCCATCGTTTCGAAGGACTCCCCTTCGTATAAAACGCCCCCCCTGCTCATAACGAGCTTGTACTGGGTGCGGGTCTCCAACGACTACGGACACGCCGACAGCGACACCGCCTTCCTCACGCGGATAACATCCACCGCCATCGCGCAGGGGCCGGACGACGCGGCCGTCCCGCCAGGCGGGCAGACCGCCCTGAACGTGAAGGCCAAAGGGGAATCCCTGACCTTCCAGTGGTATCGCGGATCCTCCGGCGACATTTCCGACCCGGTGGAAGGGGCGACGCAGGCCCGGTTGGACACGCCCCCCCGGTTCGAACGCACTCGCTACTGGGTCCGGGTCCAGGGCGACTGCGGTACGGCCGACAGCGCAGCGGCCACGGTCTGGGTGGGGGGCGACGTCAACGGGGACGGGGTGGTGGACGGAGAGGACCTGGCCCTGCTCAGGCAGTTCCTGACGGACGATCTCCCGCCCGGGGCGCCCTTCGACCGCGCGGCGGCCGACCTCGACGGCGACGGCCGGGTGGACACCGTCGACCTGACCATCCTTTCCAGCGCGATAACCCACTGACACAGGAGCCGGGCGAAGTGGCGCGGGCGCTTTTTTTCGCGCCGCGCTGCCGGGCGGATCGGCGGGGGCGGCGCCGGGTCGAACATCTCCGCGTCCGGCGCCGGAGGCGCCGCACAACGCAGTCCGGGGTTGGCGTCCGCGCCAACCCCGGGAAAGGCGGAAAAACGTCCTCCATCCCGGCAAGGGATGCACAACCGGAGGTTGTCAGGGCACCGGTGCGTGAATCCCCTTCAGGGATTCGCCGGCCGGATGGCGGCGTACCCGGGGCCGGCGCGGCGCCGGCCCCGGGCTGTGGTGGGCCACGCCTGCGGCGTGGGGAGGGGGGAACCTGCGTTCTTTCGGAACTTTAATCTTACCAGACTTTTCCCATCGTTGCCATGGCGTTGAAATGGTCGGATGCGGCCCGTGCGGGTGCAAAACCCAGCTCTGGTTTTTTCTCCCCCCATAGAAGAAATTTCAAATTTCTCCTTCGCTCTCGTCGGAAAAAATCCCGCTCGTGCGTTATGAGAATGGGATCCCTTCTGCAGGTGTCCGCGCAGACGGTGAAAACTCTCCGACGAACCGCCGGCGCCGAAACATTCCGCCTCCGCAAGTCGGAAGGAAGAATGGTGACGCGTGCATTGGAACCGCAATGCACAGCGTCTCTAGCCGGAAGGAAACGGAAGCTGCGGCGACGGAATCGCCGCGCCCGGCGCCGGAGGCGCCGCACAACGCAGCCCGGGGTTGGCGTCCACGCCAACCCCGGGAAAGGCGGAATAACGTCCTCCATCCCTGCAAGGGATGCACAACCGGAGGTTGTCATGCCCCAATCATTGGCCGACGTCCTGGTCCACATCGTCTATTCCACCAAACAGCGCGTGCGCTGCCTCGAAGGTTCCGGCCTGCGCAGCCGCCTCTACGCCTACCTGGCAGGAATCTGCCGCCGCCGACAGTGTTGCGCTCTTGCCGCGGGGGGAACCAGCGATCACGTTCACCTGCTCTGCCAACTGCACCGTACGGTTGCCCTGGCCGACCTGCTCCGGGAGTTGAAACGTTCTTCCTCCAACTGGTTGCAAAGCCAGGACGTCCGCCTGCGCAACTTCGCCTGGCAGGAAGGGTACGGCGCGTTTTCCGTTGGATGTCCGCAGGCGGAAAACGTCGCCGCGTACATCCGGAACCAGGGCGCCCAACATCGACAACAGACATTCCAGGAGGAGTTCTGCCTGTTGATGACACAGCACAAAATCGAGTTCGACGAACGCTACGTCTGGGATTGAGCTTGCCGAATACGATCCTTGCAGTTGGCGTCCGTGCGTGAATCCCCTTCAGGGATTCGCCGGCCGGATGGCGATTTACCCGGGGCCGGCGCGGCGCCGGCCCCGGGCTGTGGTGGGCCACGCCTGCGGCGTGGGGAGGGGGGAATGCGTTTCGACGGAAACGAGTCCGGTGCTTTTGGAGTGCGGAGCGCCGCTTTCTTCGCGCCGTGCAGCCTGGCGGAGCGGCGCGGGCGACGCCGGGGTGAGTGTCTCCGCGTTCGGCGCCACAGCGGCCTGCGCGCCGCACTCCCGGACGGCAAACAATACGCCCGGCAACCTGCCCCCGGGTGCGCCTTCCGGCGGAAGGCGCCTACATGGATCCTGCGGCATTACGCGGATAGGCTGGATGGGCAGGATGCGGAATTCCTTCTCCCATCATCCCAATCCTGTCCAGCCATGTTCCCTGATCACTCGGCGCCCGGAGCGGGCGAAGAGCGGCTACTGGACCCGGGGCAGGGTCTTCTCCGCGCCTTCGACGAACAGGGTGACGGAGGCGACGGTCCCGTCCGGGCCCCGGTGGAAGCGGACCGCGGACTTGTCCCCGGCCACGTCCTTGCGGAAGAAGGCGTCCCCCGAGGCCGGGAACAGCCGCGTGCGGAAGTCGCCCGGGACGGTGATTTTCAGGCCGCGCCCCTGCAGCTCCACGGCGAGGGTCCGGTCCCCGTTCTCGAGCCGCTCGTTGTCGGCGTGCTCCAGGAGGTACCGCCCGGCATAGGCCTTCATCTCCTCGCGGTCCCGCTTCGCCGGCTCGGGCAGCGCCAGGGCTTCCGGCGCCCCGCCGTTCAGGAGGTTCCAGAGGCGCAGGGCCACCGCGGCGTTCACCGGGGCGTCCTGGTTGCAGAGGAGCACCAGGCCCGTCTTCTTTTCCGGGTCTAAAATGAGAAAGGAGTTGAAACCCAGCGTGCCCCCCTCGTAGAAGGCCACGTTCCCCGTGGGCAGGGCCACCCGGAACCAGCAGAGGGCCACGTTCATGGCCGGGCCGCCGGCGGACCGCCGGGCTGCCAGGGCGTCCTGCATGGCGGGCAGGAGGCGGGTCGGCAGGAGCCCCAGGTGGGCCCGGCCGTAGAGGAGCAGGTCGTCCACGGTGGACAGGAGCGCCCCGCCCGGGGCCATGGCCCCGAGCTCCTCCTGGCGCACGGGGTCGAGGTCGGGTCGGTGCCCCTGGCAGACCCGGCGCAGCTGCTCCGGCCGGAGGGCGACCCGGGTGTCTGCCATGCCGAGGGGCAGGCAGATCTCGTCCAGGCAGGAAGCCTCCCACGACTTGCCGTAGACGTTGGCCAGCAGGTGGCCGAGGATGGCCAGGCCCACGTTGCTGTACTCGTAGCGCTCCCCCGGGGAGCGCTGCAGCCGGAAGCCGTCCAGCCAGCGCCAGAGGCGCTCCAGGGTGTAGGCGTCGCCGCAGACGCCCTCGGGCGAGGACACGAAGTCCCCCGCCAGGCCGGGCAGGCCCGAGTAGTGGGTGGCGAGGTCGCCGAGGGTGATCTTCCGTCCGCCCCAGGCCGGGGCGCGGACGTCCACCGGCAGGTACAGTTCGATGGGGTCGTCCAGGGAGACCAGGCCGCGCCGGGCCAGGTCGGCGAGCTGTACCCCCACGAAAGTCTTGGTGATGGACCCGATCTGGAAGAGGGTCTTCGCGTCGGGTTTCACCCCCGAGCCGCGGGCGGTCTCGCCGAAGCCGGCGGTGAAGGTCTCCTCGCCGCGGACCACGCCCAGGGCGTAGCCCACCGCGTACTCCCGGTCGACGGCCGTCCCGATGACCCGGCCGGCCTCCTGCAGGAAGGCCTCCCGGGCAAGCGGGGCGGCGGCCGGCGGGGCGGCCGACAGGGTCCCGGCCAGCGCCAGGGAGGAGGCCAGCAGGACGGCCGGCAACACGAGAAGCCCCCGGGAAAGCAGGCGGGAACCCCAGAACGGAAGGACGGGCACGGCCGATCGCTCGAGTGTCATGGCAGCCTCCGCGGATGTTTTCCCGATTATACGGCAAAGGAAGGCGGCCCCGGCGCCCTCCCGTCGGATTTTTTCGGGCTCTCCGCCCGAAGCGTTGGCTCTCAAGGCAGGGGGCGTTTCCGTGTTCGGCGCTCCGGAAGCCTGCGCGCCGCACTCGAAAGTTGTCATTGCGGCCCTCGGACCGCCGGCATCTTGCCGGCATCCCCACCAAGGGACGATTCGTTGCCACGAGCCGGCTGGAAGCCGGCGGGCCCCGGGCGCCGACGCCGCCCCGCCGGAACGCTCCGGCGCCGCATTCCCCCACATGCCCCTGCGAGGCATCGGCAGAACGAAGGAAATGTTTTTGTAGCCAGGTTTTTTCGCATAATTGCAACACATACATTATTTGCAGGTTACGAAACACTGGCTGGCAAGATATTCATTGACACCACCGTCGGCTTCACTTACATTGCGTTTTGTCGTTTCCATCGTTTTTTCAATCACTTTTCAATAGGAGAAGTTCCATGAAGAAGCTCCTGGTTCCCAGTGCGTCTGCCCTGCTGTTCCTGCTGCTGGCCTCCTTCGCGGCGGCCCAGGAGGTGGAACCGCTCATCCGCCCGGGGGACGGGGCGGGAGAGTGGAACGCCGTCGCGGAAAAAGGGCCGGACTTCAACGGGCCGGAACCGGCGGACCCCGAAGGCCGCATCGGCCTCAACCAGTGGCGAAACGGCGTGGTCGTCAGCCACCAGAGCGGCATGGCGGTGCTCCTGCCCGGCGGGGTCGTCGCCCCCGCCCAGCTGTACGGCCAGCTGGGCGCCAACTACAGCGGCCTGTACGACGCCGTGGTCACCCGGGACGGCAACACGGCGCTGGTCTCCAACTACAACGACGCCATGGTGTATTTCGTGGACATCTCCGACCCCTTCCGGCTCGCCGTCAAGGGTTGCGTTCACATCCCCTTCTACGCCGAGGACATCGCCCTGAGCCGGGACTCGCGGTGGGCCCTCGTCACCGACGCAAACGCGGCGGACATCGCCGTCATCGACGTGGAGAACACCGCCCTGCATTCCACTCTCCGCGTGCCGGGTCACACCCTGAACTCGGTGACGTTCTCGCCCGACGACCGGACCGTCATCGCCACCGACTACTATGGCGCGTCGGTGGAAGTGCTGGCCTTCGACCCGGTCCGCGGCGCCCTCCGGCACATGCAGAGCATCAGCACGCTCCGTTCCGGCTTCCGCCCGGTCAACGCAGCCATATCGCCGGGCGGCACCACGGCCGTCGTGGTCGGGGTGGCTCTTGCCTACCTGGGCGACGCCAGTTACCGCGGCGAGACCGGGGCGGTGTTCCAACTCAGCGGCGGCCATCTGATCGCCCAGAAGAAGATGACCATCAACAGCCATTTCCGGATCGCCCAGACGGCCGTCTTCTCCCACGACGGAAGGTTCGTCTACATCTACGGCAACTTCCTCGACCCGGAAATCATCGGCTTCCCGACCAAAGGCGAGATCGTCAAGATTCCGCTCACCGCCCCGGGAACGCTGGGGCCCGTAGCGGCCTCGAACATCGTGGACGTCGGCTGCGGGTCTTCCGGCTTCTTCGGCGTGGAAACGATGGCCTTCGACAACAGCGGCCGCTACCTGTATGTCTCCAACAAGACCTCAAGTCTCGCCAGCCAGGAACTGGCCATCCTCGACCCGAACACCCTCGGGGTGTTGCGCACCCCGGTCGCGTTCCCTGACTACCGGGACCCCGACTACCCGCAAGACATCGATTTCCCGACCGGAGTGGCTTTCCCGGCCCACTTTGCCCTTCTGCCCGTCTTCTAACCGTGTTCCGGCCGGGATTCCCCCTCGCCGGTCCAGGGCTCCGGCCGGGGTGGGAAAAATGCATGTCCCGAGTTAAAGAATTGACATTCTTTTTCTTTTCTATTAATTTGTGTCGCGTCGCACAAAATTTGGAATTTTTTCGACTATAGATTTTACCAAGAGGGGTGTTATGAAAAAGATTCTCTGTTTCGGTGCCTTCGTGTTGTCGTTCCTGCTGCTGGCCTCTTTCGCCGCGGCCCAGGACCTGGATTCGCTCTTCCTCCAGGGGAAGGGGCCGGGTGAGCAGGGCGCCGTCGTGGAAGACGGGCCGGATTCCGTCCTGCCGGGAGCGGCGGAACCCGCCGGCCGCATCGGCCTCGCCCAGTGGAAGAACGGGGTGGTCCTCGGCAACCAGAGCGGCATGGCGGTGGTCCTGCCCGGCGGGGTGGTCGCCCCCGGCCAGCTTTACAGCAAACTGGGCAGCGATGGGGGCGGCCGTTTCGACGCGGTCGTCACGCCGGACAACCGGACCGCCATCGTTTCCAATTTCGGCGATTCCACGGTGTATTTCGTGGACATTTCCAACCCCTACAAGCTCACGGTCAAGGGCTTCCTGCCGCTGCCCTTCTTCGCCGAAGACATCGCCCTGTCCCGGGACGGGAAGTGGGCGCTGGTCACCGACGGGGGCTTCTCGCCGGCAATCGCCGTCATCGACGTGGCGAACATGCTCCTGCATGACGTCTGCGACACCGGAACCCACTACTGCAACGCGGTGGACATCTCCCCGGACAGCCGGACGGTCATCTGCGCCAATTACTTCGACTGCAAACTGGAAGTGTTCACCTTCGACCCGACTTACGGCACGCTCAAGTACAAACAGAGCGTGAGCACCTTCAGCAAGGGCTACCGCCCGGTCAACGTCACCATTTCGCCGGGCGGCACCACCGTCGTCGGGGTCGGGCCCGCCGAAGAGGGTGTAACCGATCCCGATTTCCACGGCACGGCCGGTTCGGTCTTCCAGCTCAGCGGCGGCGCCCTGCTGGCCCAGCGGCCCATCAGCGGCGGCATGTCGTACGAAGGCTCGCAGACGGCCGTCTTCTCCAACGACGGCCAATTTGTCTACATTTTGGGCAACACGCGCAACACCACCAATCTAGCTTTCGCCAAGGGCGCGGTCCTGAAGTTCCCGGTCACCAACCGGGGCGTCCTGGGGCCCAAGACCGCCATGAACAGCATCGCAACCAGCGAGGGGACGAGCGCGCTCTTCGGCGTGGAGGCAATGGCCATCGACAATGTCGGCAGCTACCTCTATGTCACCAACAAGACCATCAGCGGCGGCAACAAGTACATGGCCATCCTCAACCCGAACACCCTCCAGTTGGTCAAATACGTGGCCCCGTTCGACAGCTGGATCGATCCGTTCGATCCGTCCGATCCTGACCCGCTCGACATCCCGGCCGGGATCGCTTTTCCGACCTATACGGGAGTGGCGAAGTACTAGCCTCACCGTCTGGACGGTTTTCTCCGCCCTCAAACTCGGCGCCGGCCCTCCTGGACCGGCGCTGTTTTTTTTCCCCGGCCCGGTTTCAGCATTGACATCCCTCTGCTATTTTTTATATCATGTGAGCTGTATCACAAATCCGCAAATTCTGGACTGTAGATTTTCATCGGAGGGATGCTATGAAAAAACTTCTCTGTACCATCCTGTTTGGGCTGTTGTTCCTCCTGGCGGCTTCTTTCGCCGCGGCGCAGGACCTGGATTCGCTCTTCCTCCAGGGTCGGGAGGCGGAAGACCCGGGCGCCGTCGCAGAAATCGGGCCTGAGCTCGACGCGCCGCTTCCGGCGGAACCTGCCGGACGCATCGGCATCGCCCAGTGGAAAAACGGGGTGGTGGCCGGCAACCAGAGTGGCCTGGCGGTGATCCTGCCCGGCGGGGTGGTCACCCCCGGCCAGCTTTTCGGCAAACTGGGCAGCCAGGGCGGTGGCCGCTTCGACACGGCGGTCACGCTGGACGGCCGGACCGCCATCGTCACCAATTTCGGCGATTCCACGGTGTATTTCGTGGACATCACCAACCCTTACCGCCTGGTTGTGAAGGGCTGGGTGGAGGCGCAATACTATGACCCGGAAACCGGCGACAGGCAGACCCTCTTTGCGGAGGACGTCGCCCTGAGCCCCGACTCGAAATGGCTTTTCGTCACCGACGGGGGCTTCTCGCCGGTGGTCTGCGTCATCGACGTGGCGAACATGCGCTACCATTCCAGCCTCTACACGCCCTCCATCTACGACCCGATCACCTCCGAGCTCCTCCAGGTGGGCCATTACTACTGCTCGGTGGCCATAGCGCCGGACGGACGGACGGTCGTCTGCGCCGACTACTTCGGCCCGAGCGTGGAGGTGCTGGCCTTCGACCCGGTCCGGGGCACGCTCAAGCACAAGCAGAGCATCGGCACCCTCCGTTCCAGCTTCCGCCCTGTCAACACGGCGATCTCGCCGGGCGGCACCACGGCCGTCGCGGTCGGCCCTTCCATCTGGAGCATGGGTATAGATGAGGAATTCCGCGGCGAAGCCGGTGCGATCTTCCAGATTTCCAACGGCGCCCTCATCGCCATGCGGCAGATCCTCGTCGACAAGCATTTCGCCAACGCCCAGTCGGCCATCTTCTCCAACGACGGGAAATCCTGCTACGTTTTGGGCAACGTGATCTACTCCGGCGACCACTATTACCTTGCGGTCGGCGGGATCGTCAAGTTCCCCGTCACCGCCCGGGGGGTGCTGGGACCCAAGGCGGCGGCGAATTGCCTTGACGTCAGCGGCGGGACGAGCTGCCTGTTCGGCGTGGACGCCATGGCCATCGACAACGTCGGCAGCTACCTGTATGTCACCCACAAGACCTTCAGCGGCGGCAACAAGTACATGGCCATCCTCAACCCGACCACGCTCAAGCTGGTGAAATACGTGGCCCCCTTCGACAACTGGATCGACCCGGAAGACATGGCGGATCCGGACCCCCTCGACATTCCGGCGGGAGTTTCTTTCCCGGTCTATACCGGCCCGGTGAGTTACTAGCCTTACGGCAAAGGCGGTTTGGCCGCCCGCAAGCCCGGCGCCGGCCCAGGAGGGCCGGCGCCTTTTTTTCGGAGCGGCGCACCCGCGGCCAGGCGTCGCGGCCGAACCGCCTTGGCCCCTGCCCTTGCGCTTTCGAAAGGTTCACCCACCGCCCCGGCGGCCGGAACCCGAAAAATCGGCACTCCCCGATCCAATAGTTGACATCCCCCTTATTTTTTTATAATCTGCGATTTGCATCACACAAATTGACAATTTCGGATTACAGATTTTCAACAGGAGAGACGCGATGAAAAAACTTCTCTGTCCCAGTGTGTTCGTGCTGACCTTCCTGCTGCTGGCCTCATTCGCCGCGGCCCAGGACTTGGATTCGCTCTTCCTCCAGGGAAAGGCGGCGGAAGACCCGGGCGCCGTCGTGGCAAACGGGCCAGACCTCAACGCGCCGCTCCCGGCGGAACCTGCCGGCCGCATCGGCCTCGCCCAGTGGAAGAACGGCGTCGTCGTCGGAAACCTGGGCAGCGTGGCCGTGATCCTGCCCAACGGGAACCTGGCCCCCTCCCAGCTCGTGCACCAGTTGGGCAGCGAAGGAGGCGGCCTTTTCGACACCGTGGTCACCCTGGACGGTCAGACCGCCCTCGTCTCCAACTTCGGTGACTCCGCAGTCTATTTCGTGGACATCTCCAACCCCTACAAGCTCACCGTGAAAGGCTTCGTGCAACTGCCCTTCTTCGCCGAGGACATCGCCCTCTCCCCGGACTCGCGGTGGGCGCTGGTCACCGACGGGGGCTTCTCCCCGCGGATCGCCGTCATCGACGTGGCGAACATGCACCTGCACAACGACTTCGACACGGATAACCACTATTGCAACGCGGTGGCCATCTCCAACGACGGACGGACCGTCATCGGCGCCAATTACTTCGAAAGCAGGCTGGAAGTGTTCTCCTTCGACCCCGCCACGGGCTCGCTCCACTACAAACAGAGCATGAGCACCTTGAGCAAGGGCTACCGCCCGGTCAACGTTTCCATTTCGCCGGGCTGCACCACCGTCGTCGCCGTCGGCCCCACCAATGTCTCTGACCCTGATGAACCAGGATGGACCGGACCGGCCGGCTCGGTGTTCCAGCTCAAAGGTGGCATGCTACTGGCCCAGCGCCCTGTCAACGGCGGCAGCACTTTTAAGGGGGGACAGACGGCCGTCTTCTCCAACGACGGCAAGTTCGTCTACATCCTGGGCAACGTGCGCAGCACCACCAATGATCAGTTCGCCCGGGGCGCCGTCGTGAAGTTCCCGGTCATCAACCGGGGCGTCCTCGGGGCCAAGTCCGCCATGAACAGCTTCGACACCTGCCTGGGAACGAGCGAACTCTTCGGCGTGGACGCCCTGGCCATCGACAACATCGGCCGCTACTTGTACGCCACCAACAAGACCGTCAGCGGCAGCACCCAGTACATCGCCATCCTCGACGCCAACACGCTCCAGTTGGTTTACTTCAAGGACGCTTTCCCGGACTATGTCGATCCGAGCCCGGTCCCGTACCTGTTCGACATCCCCACCGGAGTCGCCTTCCCGACCATGCTCACCCCCTGGGCCAGCTACTAGCCTTTCCCGCCCGCGCGGGCAACCCGACACCCGGCGCCGGTTCCCTGGAACCGGCGCCGTTTTTTCACGAAAACCGGAAAGGTTTGCCCCCAGTCCGCCACCGGACGGCCGGGAACAAACGAATCGCGACCCCGCGCGCCGGGGAGTTGACAATTTCTTTCATTTTGGCTATATTGTGACAGGCATCATCAAAAACAGATTTTTTCGCACTGCAGATTTTTCGATAGGAGAAAGGGTATGAAAAAACTTCTCTGTCCTGCTTCGTTTTTACTGTCGTTCCTGCTGCTGGCCTCTTTCGTCGCGGCCCAGGACCTGGATTCGCTCTTCCTCCAGGGGAAGGAGGCGGAAGACCCGGGCGTCGCGGTGGAAAAGGGGCCGGACCTCGGCCTGCCGAACACGGCGGAACCCGCCGGCCGCGTCGGCCTCGCCCAATGGAAGAACGGGGTGGTGGTCGGCAACCTGGGCAGCATGGCCGCGCTCCTGCCCAACGGGGCCGTCAGCCCGACCCAGCTTTTGGGCCAGCTGGGCTCCGAGGGGGGCGGCCTGTTCGACACCGTGGTCACCCTGGACGGGAGGACCGCCCTCGTCACCAATTTCGGCGACTCCACGGTCTATTTCGTGGACATCTCCAACCCCTACAAGCTCACGGTGAAAGGCTTCGTGGAACTGCCCTTCTTCGCCGAGGACATCGCCCTCTCCCTGGACTCGCGTTGGGCGCTGGTCACCGACGGTGGCTTCTCGCCGCGGATCGCCGTCATCGACGTGGCGAACATGTTCCTGCACAACGATTTCGACACGGATAACAACTATTGCAACGCGGTGGCCATCTCCCCCGACGGCCGGACCGTCATCGGCGCCGACTACTTCACCGGTGCGCTGCACGTGTTCGCCTTCGACCAGAACCTGGGCACGCTCCGGTACATGCAGAGCATGAGAACCAAGGACTACCGCCCGGTCAACGTCTCCATTTCGCCGGGCGGCACCACCGTCGCCGGGGTCGGGCCCTCCAACTGGAGCATGATCGATGCGGAGTGGCGCGGCCAGGCCGGCTCGGTGTTCCAGCTCAGCGCTGGCCGGTTGCTGGCCCAGCGGTCCATCCTCGCCGGGAAAAACATCCGGGATTGCCAGACGGCCGTCTTTTCCAACGACGGCCGGTCCCTTTACATCCTAGGCAACCTGCGCAACCCAACCCTCGGCTACGAGGCTTTCTCCCGGGGCGCGGTGGTGAAGTTCCCGGTGGTCGGCCGGGGCCTCCTGGGGGCCAAGTCAGCCACGAACAGCTTCGACACCTGCCTGGGGACGAGTGATCTCTTCGGCGTGGACGCCCTGGCCATCGACAACATCGGCCGCTACGTGTACGCCTCCAACAAGACCGTCAGCGGCGGCACCCAGTACATCGCCATCCTCGACGCCAACACGCTCCAGTTGGTGTACCTCAAGAACGCTTTCCCGGGCTATTACGATCCGAGTCCGGTCCCGTACCTGTTCGACATTCCCACCGGAATCGCTTTCCCGGCCGTGCTCGCCCCCTGGGCCAGCTACTAGCCTTTCCCGATTGCGCAGGCAACCCGACACCCGGCGCCGGTTCCCTGGAACCGGCGCCTTTTTCTTTTTTTTCCCGGAATGTGGGCCCGGCGAAACGGGGGGGCAGCGGTCCGGGCACGCCTCAAAGGACCGTCAGAACCCCTTCCGCCAGCGCCAGTTCGGCGTTGAGGAGGCTTCCCCCGGCGGCGCCCCGCTCGGTGTTGTGCCCCAGCAATGAAAACTTGAGGCCCAGGATCGGGCAGGGGCGAATCCTGCCGACGTGCACCGCCATGCCCTGGTCCTTTTCCACGTCCCGCCGCACCTGGGGGCGGTCCGGGGCCTCCGTGACGTGCACCGGGCGGCCGGGCGCCGTGGGCAGGCCCAGTTCCTGCGGCCGGGCCCGCCACTGGTCCAGCGCGCGGGCCACCTCCGCCGGCCCCGGGTTTCCCCGCAGGCGGACGCTGACGGCCTCCGTGTGCCCGTCGAGGACCGGCACGCGGTGGCACAGGGCCGAAACGGTCACGTCCGCCGGCCGGATGCCCAGGGGTCCGAAAGCGCCCAGCAGCTTGGGCGTCTCCTCCTCCACCTTTTCCTCCTCCCCGCGGATGTGGGGGACGATATTGCCGATGATATCCAGGCTCGGGACGCCGGGATAGCCGGCCCCGCTGACGGCCTGCATGGAGGTGACCAGGACGGCCTCCACCCCGAAGGCCCGGTGCAGCGGCGCCAGGGCCATCACCAGGACCGTGGTGGTGCAGTTGGGGTTGGTGACGATGGCGCCCCGCCAGCCGCGCACCTGCTGCTGGCGCTTCACCAGGGCCAGGTGTTCCGGGTTGACTTCCGGGACCAGCAGGGGCACGTCCTCCTCCATGCGGAAGGCCGCGGCGTTGGAGAAGACGAACGAGCCGGCGGCGGCGAAGCGCGGCTCGACCTCCCGGGCCACGGCCGTGTCCAGGGCGCTGAAAACCACCGGGCAGCGACAGGCTTCCGGCGTGACCGGCTGGAGAACCATGTCCCCCAGGCCGGCATAGGCTTCGCCGTCCAGGCGCCACTCGCACGCCTCGCGGTAGCGTTTCCGCTCGCTTCGCTCGGAAGCGGCCAGGCAATGGAGGGAAAAGAGGGGATGGCCAGCCAGCCGGCGCACGAAGCGCTGACCCACGGTACCGGTGGCCCCGAGGACCGCGACGGGGATTCTTTCCTGCATGCTTCACCTCTGATCGGAATTTTCCAACCACACCAAACGGAGGCCGAACCCCGCTCGGCAGGCCTCCACCGAGCCGTCGATTAAGCACGAAGCATGCCCGAAAGTCAATTGCCGAAGCAGGGAAACAGGCAAGCCGGAACCGGGGCCTTCAACCGATCCAGAGTCCTTCCAGGCGGACCTGCCAGCCGCCGGCGGTCCGGTTCAGGTAGTTGACCAGGCCGCTGTGACGCCACTGCAGCATGCACATGCGCGGCTGGAAGAAGTAGCGCATGCCGATGCGGAGCTCGCAGCGGGATTCGCTGACCAGCCCTTCGTACCCTTCGGCGATGTAGTAGCCGAGGTCTTTGAAACCCAGTTCCCGGGGCTGCAGCGGTCCCGTGACGCACCAGGTCATCACGCCGGTTCGACGGTCCACTTCCCGCACCACCCCGCAATGGGTGACGGGGCAGCCGCACGACATCCCCAGCGGCCGTCCGATGAGGATGTCGCCGACGGAAATTTCCATCTCCCGCGTGATCATGGGATTGTGGGGGATGATGATTTCGCGGGGCCCCGGGTCCTCGGGAAAGTGTTCGAGATAGAAGTCGAAGTCGCGGCCCAGGCTGTCCTGGAAAGAGAGGGATTCCCCGGCCGCCGCCGTTTCGCCCGCGCAGACGCCGCAGGACTGGTCCGCGCAGGCCGCCTGGGCCTGGCAGCCCGCCGGCCCGCCGGACGCGAGAGGCGGGGGGGCGGCGGGGAGGATGTCCCGTGACAGGTGGATACAGCGCTTGATCAATTCAGGCTTTTCCAGGATCCGGGCCGCGAACTCCGCGCAGGTCCGGCAGCCGCAGACGCCGCAGTCCAGGCCCGGCAGCTCGGGCATCATCGCTTGGGTCATTGGGGAACCTCTCCATTAAATTGCAACTCTACCACCGAGGCACAAAGGCAAAAAAGCATTGGCACCAGAAAGAAGCAAGCGCCTCTTTTTCAATGCTTTGGCAATTTCGCCCGAGAGCGGCAGGGCGCTCATTCGCCCCGGTAGAAAACCTGGTTTTCCAGGGGGCGCACGATGCCGAAATGAGACTGCCAGCCCACATCCTTCTTGCCGACGCAGATGGTGCAGGTCCCCACCGGCGGGTTTCCCCGCAGCTGGAGCTTCTCCCCCGCCTCGGGAGTGGCCCGGATCATGTCCACCAACGGGTCGATGCCGATGCCGTAGAGGGCGTTGACCTCCCGCACCCGCACCGACGGGGCCACGTCCTGGATGCGCGAGCGGAAGACTTCCCGCTCCGCCTGGGAGACCCGGTCGATCTTGGTGACCACCGCCACGTCGGCCAGGGAGAGCATGGGGCCGACCTTCAGCGGCAGGTTCATGCCGCTCGTCGCCTCCAGGACGACGATGCCGAGGCCGCCGTCCACATAGGGGGAACAGCGCAGGCACAGGCCGGCCGTCTCCACCAGCAGGACGGTCCCGCCGTTCCGCCCCGCCCAGGCCAGGGCGTCGCCCAGAACCATCACGTTGCAGTGGTCGGGGCAGAGTTCCCCCGAATACACCTTGCGGGCCGGAATGCCGAACTCGGCGGCCAACTGCTCGTCCTCTTCGGCGAACTGCACGTCGATCTTGAGGAAGGCGGGCTTCTCCCCCGCCCCGATCAGTTTGCGGATGGCGTGGCGCAGGACCGAAGTCTTGCCCGTGGTGGCGGGCCCGGCGCAAATGATGAGCTTCATGCCAGACCGTCCAGTTCGTGACCGGTCAGCCGTTCGCCGAAGCGGATCTTGTCCCGGAGCCGGCAGAGCAGTTCGTCCAGCCTGCTGACGGTGGACGAAAAGGCCTTTTCCGCGACGTCGGTGTGCAGCACCGTGGTCATGCAGCCGTTCTTCATCACGACGCGGTAATCCGAGAGCAGGGCGATGCGCGGGTCGTGCGTGACGAAGATGAAGATCTTGCGGTGTTGGCGGAGCAGTTCCAGGGCCCGGGTGCGATGGATGCCGGCGTTTTCCACTTCGTCGAGGAGAACGATGGGCGTGTCGCAGATGATGGTGGCGTCGGCGATGAGCAGCGACCGGGTCTGGCCGCCGGACAGCTCCGTCATGCGGCTGCCGAGGACGATGGGTTCGCCGGTGAGCTGATTGGCGAAATCCAGGGTGCGCCCGACCATGTCCTCCACGTCGGGGCGCCGCGCGCTGCGGATGCGGGCGTGGGCCAGCAGGAACTCCCCCACGGGCAGATCCGACAGGAAGGTGGTGTGCTGGGTGATCAGGGCGATGGGGTTGCGCGAAGGGTCGTCCCGGTACTCCAGGGGCGGCGGCACCCCGTTGATCAGGACCCGCCGGCCGGTGGGGGTGCTGCCATCGGCGAACAGCTCGATGTCGTTGATGAGGGTGGTTTTGCCGGAACCGGTGGGGCCGACGATGCTGACCACGTCCCCCATGTGGAAATCGACTCGCTCCACCTTCTCGGGGAGTCCGCTCTTGCTCTTTCCGCCCAGAAGCGTTACGGATTCGATCACGGTTGTTCTCCTTTCTGGTTCTTTCGGCCGGCGGCCGCGGACGGTGCGGGCAACCCCGGCGGGTCTTCCGGCGGGAGGGCAGCGGAACCGACGGATTGCCCCCCCGGCTCCGGCACGGAACAGACGTCCGCCACCGTCACCCCTTCGAGCTTGCGGGCCACGTACTCCCGGATGTCCCGGAAAACCTGCAGCAGCGCCTTTTCCCGCTCGATGGGAGTGGGCTCGTAATAGTACTCGCTCACGGAATGCGTCGGGGCCAGGGCTCCATCGAATAGCCGAACGACCTCGGCGAGACTGATCCGTTCAGGGGCGCGCCCCAAAGCGTACCCGCCCAGCTTGCCCCGGGAACTGCGCAGGTACCGGGCCCGCTTCAGGGACAGCAGGATCTGTTCCAGGAACTTGGGCGAAATCCCCTGGGCCCTGGCGATGGTTTCCACCGAGACGAAGCAGTCTCCCGGGCATCGGGCCAGGTAGACCAAAGCCAGCAAGGCATATTCGCTCCGGCAGGTCAACTTCATGCGTCACCTCAATATGACCAATGCAATGGGGATTATAATAATTCTTTCTTGGAACAGGCAAGGAAAATCCTGCCGGGATCTTCTTTTTTTCGTAGGGATTCGCGCGCGTCGGGGGGTCAGGCGGCCCCGGTTTTCCCGGCCTCGGGAAGCAGTCGCCAGGCGGCGCCCCAGACCAGGGTGCCGGCCGTCATGGCGGCGGGAATCAGGAACATGGCCGCGGGGAGGTGACCGGTGAGGTCGGAGATGAGGCCGACGATGGGCGGGCTGATGGCGTCACCCAGGATGTGGATGAAGAGGATGCAGAGACTGAAGGCGCGGGCCCGGAAGCCGGGGTCGACGCAGTTGATGACGATGGCGTTGATGGGGCCGTTGAAAAACCAGAGGAAGAACTGGGCCAGCAGGACGGATACGGTGATGGCGGACCGGTCCGTCAGGACCAGGGCCATCACGGCGAAGACGGTGGCGGGCACCATGGAGAGAGCCGAGAGGGCGAAGTAGGGCTGGCGGGTCCAGCCGCGCAAGCGGTCGGCCAGGAAGCCGCCGGCCAGGGTGCCGCACAACCCGCCCAGCACGGTGACCGTGCCGAGGATGCTCCCGGCTTCGGCCATGCTCAGGCCGCGGTGGCGGGACAGGAACGTGGGGAACCAGTCGGCCATGGCCCCCTGGGCGAAGGTCACCAGCGTGTAGCCGGCCACCGCCATCACGTATACGCGGTTGTGGGCGAGGATGGCCAGCGCCCGGCCCCAGTTGGGCGGGGGTGCCTTGGGCCCCTCGTCCCGGGCGCCCAGGCCCGGGTCGCGGATCATCAGGGCCGAAGCGGCGGCGACGATGCCGGGCAAGCCCACGATGAGGAAGGCGTAGCGCCACCCGTACCCCTCGCCGAGCATCCCTCCCAGCGTGAAGCCCAGGGCCGACCCCACCGGGATGGCCGTGTAGAAGATGGTGAGCACCCGGTTGCGCCGGTGGGCGGGATAGAAATCGCTCAGCAGAGCGGGAGCGATGGTGGCGTAGGCGGCCTCGCCGACCCCCACGGCTGCCCGGGCGCTCAGAAAGGACCAGAATCCGCTCGCGAAAGCCGCCGCCGCCGTGGCCATGGACCACAGGGCCACGCCGGCCGCGATGAGTCCCTTGCGCGAGTGCCGGTCGGCCAGGGCCCCGAAGATTGGGCTGGCCACCATATAGACGATCACGAAGGCCGACAGGGGCAGGCTGGTCTGCGCGTCGGTCATGCCCAGGTCTTTTTTGAACAGGTCCTTGACCGCGCTGGGAACGTAACGGTCGAGATAGTTGAGCAGGTTCATGGAGGTAAGCACGAACACGGCGAAAAAGGCGCCCGGAAGCGCCCCCTGGATGGCGCTCACCGCCGGATTTCCCTGCCCCCCCGACGGGCCGGGCCCATTCGCTGGATTGGTAGAGGCGGGCCTCAAAGCGCCAATCCTAGTCGATCACCTGGGCGAACGCCAGGAAACTGTCCACGAAGGCCCTTCCGCGCCAGCCGGCCGGCACCCCCCGTGTGCCAGCCCGGCCGACGATCCCCATTGCCGGCCGACACGCCGACCGTCGCTTTCTTCCGATCATGCCGACTCCTTTCGCCGATCCCATGGCCGGGTCAGGCCTCTTCCCGCACCACCGACACGACAGCCCCTGCCCGTGCGCCTGACAACCTCAGAAATCCTCGTCCATCGGAAGGATCTGTTCGGGACTGACCTCCTTGCGCAGACCGTGAGGCGCTCCGGCCGCTGGCACGGGTTTGCGGACGGCGGCGGGGGCCTTGGCCACGGCTTTCCCGACCGTCCTGGCGGGGGCGGCGGCCGCCGCGGGCTTGCCCTCCGGCACCGGCACCGGCCGGCCAGCGCCCCTCCTGACGCCCGGAGCCTTCCGCTCCTGCTTCCGAAGCGCCCCCTCCTGTTCGTGGCCGACGATGGCGGTCAACTGGCTGACCATCTCGTACAGGTCTCTCGCCTGCCTCTCCAGTTCGAGGCTGGCGGAAGCCGATTCCTCGGTGTTGGCGGCGTTGGCCTGCACGACCTGGTCCATGTCGGACACGGCCCGGCTGATCTGGTCGATGCCCTGGGACTGCTCCTGCCCGGCCGCATTGACCTCGGCCACCAATTGGGCGACCCGCGAGACGCTGTTCCCGATCTTGGTCAGGATGTCCGCCACCTCGCTGGAAACAATGACGCCGCGGTCGGCGTTCTTCTTGGCCTCGTCGATAAGGGCGGTGGTGCTGCGGGCGGCGTCGGCGCTGCGCTTGGCCAGGCTGCGGACCTCCTCGGCGACCACGGCGAAACCCATGCCGGCCTCGCCGGCGCGAGCAGCCTCGACCGCCGCGTTCAGGGCCAGCAGGTTCGTCTGGAAGGCGATCTCGTCGATGGTCTTGATGATCTTGGCCGTCTGGTCCGAGGACTGTTTGATCTGGTTGATGGCTTCGCCCATGCGCTTCATGGCGTTCACGCCGGTCTCCGCCGCTTCCTTGGCCTCCAGGGTGACGATGTTGGCCTGGTGCGCGTTCTCCGAGTTCCGCTTCGTCATGGACGACATTTCCTCCAATGACGCCGACGTCTCCTCCAGGTTGGCCGCCTGGGCGCTGGCGCCGTCCGCCATCTTCTGGCTGGCGCCGGCGATTTCCGAGGAAGCGGAGGTCACCTGCGCGGCGATATCGGCCAGGTTGTTGATGACACTCTGGATGGGCCTGGCCAACCGCCCCGACACGACCCACAGCACGGCCAGGGCGCCCAGCATGAAGATCAGCCCGATGACGAGCTGGATCCACATGCTCTTGTTGGCGTCGCTGTAGATCACGCTGGAGGGCACCAGGACCCCCACCCCCCAGGCCGCCGACTCCTTCCCGATCCGGAGGGGGGTGATGACAGCGTACTTGCCGCTGGCCTGACCGGAGTAGACCTTGTCACCCTTGATGGACTCCATGACGGATTTCCAGTCGCTGTCCGACTCCGCCAGCTTCTTGCCGATCATGGCCGGCTCGCCGGTCCAGCAAACGGCCTGGCCGTTGGAGGCGACGCAGACCATCCGGCCGTAGCGGTTGAAGATGTCCGTCTTTTCGGCCGTCTCCCGGATACCGCTCAGGTCGACGTCCACGCCGACGACACCGCAGAACTGCTCGCCGGCGATGATCGGTGCGGTGACGGTCACCACCAGGCTGTCCTTGCCCTGGATGGAGAGCGGAAACGGGTCGCCCACGAACCCGTCCTTGCTGGTCTTCGGCGCTTCGTACCACCGGCCCAGCGTCTCCCCCGACACGTGCGTGGTCTTCTGCATGACGTTCTGCAACTCGATGGCGCCCCCCGCCCCCTTTTCCCAGTACGGGGCGAAACGGCCGGTGGGGGTGCAGCCGGCGGAGGACGTGTTCATGGCGTCCATGCCGTCCAGGTCCGGCTCGTAGCAGGCGAAGATGGCGTGGAAACGCTGGTTCTGGCCGAGTATGGTGCGCAAGATGCCCTTGATCCCGTCGCGGTCCATGGTCATGAGGGCCATGGGGTCCTTGATAATGGAAATGGTCTGCGCGGCGGTGCGCGCCGTCAGCATGGCGGCTTCCAGCTCGCTGCGGACCGACATGGTGGATTTCTGGGCCTCGGCCGTGACCTGCTCGATGAACGTGCGGGAAGACACACTGCGAACGGAGACCGTAGAAAACACCACCACGACGATCATGGCCACGGCGAGGCAGAGGCCGCCCCACAAGGCGATCTGGGATTTCAACGTCGCGTTTTTCATTTTGCGCTCCAGGAAATCAATTTGAGATTTGGTTTGCAGAATATCTATTTCACAAATTTCAAAAAAGCAAAACTTCGATCCCAACGTATAGGACGCTCTTCCAAAGGCGTCATGCAATCATCGAATATCGCCAGAAATCCAGTTCCGTTGAATCATTCCGTCCTGGCATCAAATGCAACTCGATTCATTCCAAAGAATAATCTTGCTTACGCGTTCTATTCTACCGTACTCGGCAGGGGAGGCAAAGGAAAAAACGCCCGCAGCCGGCGCCCGGTTTGAACAAAGGCGGGCGAGGGCCGCTCCAAATGGCTGGAGACCGAACCGCGAGGGGCGCCCGCGGGAGCGCATGCCCCTTGACTTGCCGAGCACCGGGAAGGTAGTATGGAGCCAAAATCCCGGAGCCCGCGCGACAGACTCTTTTCGGCTTCCGGAAATTTTACGCACAAGGAGTTCCATCAATGAAACACGTATTGGCCTGCCTGCTTTTGACACTCCTGATGGGCTTCGCCTGTTTCGCCGCCGGCCAGGAAACGGAAGAGCCCCCCTTCAAAGCGCCCGTTTGCCGCGGCACCATCAGCGCCGTGAGCAGTTCCTCCCTTTCCGTGAAAACATCCGGCGGCGACATGAGCTTCGACATCACCGCCACCACGAAGGTGATCGGCGCCAAGAAAGCGGTGCCCGAACTGGCGGCGGGCGACCAGGTCACCGTGACCTTCACCCAGGACGGGGGCAAGAAGGTGGCCACGCACATCCGGGTCGCGGCCAAGTAACTGTCCCCCTCCCATCCTTTCTCTTCCCGAGGCCTCCCCGGCGGGGGCCTCTTTTTTTTCGTCCCGAATCGTTGCCCGGGGATCCCCCATCCAACCAGAATTGCGTCCGGCTGCCGGGGAGGAAACGCTTGGACAAGAGCAAAACGGTCGTTGCGGCCATGAGCGGCGGAGTGGACAGTTCCGTGGCGGCCATGCTGCTCCAACGGCAAGGCTGGCACGTGGTGGGGGCCACCATGGTTCTCTGGACGGACAAGGGCCTCCACGCCAGGTGTGTCGCCTCGGAGAGCGCGGGCGAAGCCCAAAAGGTGGCCGAGCACCTCGGCATATCCCACTACGTGGTCGATTTCGGTCGGGAATTCCGCGAATGGGTCATCCAGCCGTTCATTTCCACCTACCTGCGCGGCATGACCCCTTCCCCCTGCATCCTTTGCAACACCAACATCAAGTTCGCCCTCCTGACCCGCTTCGCCGAATCCGTCGGCGCCGGCTGCATCGCCACCGGGCACTACGCGCGGACCCAATACGACGAGGCCATCGGGCGCCACCTGCTGCTGCGGGGGGCCGACACCCGGAAGGACCAGTCCTATTTCCTCTTCGAGCTCGACCAGGCCCAGCTCGGACGCAGCCTGTTCCCCATCGGCGGCATGACCAAGGCGGACGTGCGGACCCTGGCCCGCGCCTCCGGCCTGCCGGTGGCGGAAAGGCCGGAAAGCCAGGAGATCTGCTTCATCCCGGACAACGACTACGCCGGCTTCATCGACCGGGCCGTGGAGGAGGGCGCGGGCAGTGAAACGTGCGCCCCCGGCCCCATCGTCCTGCGCAACGGGCAGGCGGTGGGCACCCACCGCGGCCTGCACCGCTACACCATCGGCCAGCGGAGAGGGCTCGGCATCGCCTGGAAGACGCCCCTCTTCGTGATCGGCATCGACTTCCCGAACAACCGCCTGGTGGTGGGGGAGAAGCAGGAGACGCTGGCCGCCCGGTTCCGCCTGACCCGCTGCACCTGGACGGCCATCCCCCGCCTGGAGGGCCCCATCGAGGTCATGGCCCGGATCCGCTCCTCGGCCCCCCCGGCGCCAGCCACCGTCGTGCCCCTGGCCGAAGGGCAGGCGGAAGTGACCTTCCACCGCCGGCAGCACGCGGTCACGCCCGGCCAGGCGGCCGTCTTCTACTGGGAGGACACCGTGGTGGGGGGCGGGTGGATCTACCGCGTGGAACCGGAAGCCTGAGACGCCCGGCGGCCCGGGCTACATCAGCCGGCCGAACCCGTTGCCCACGATCTCGCTGACGTCGTTGACGAGGACGAAGGCCCGGGGGTCGTGCTTCCGGATGATTTCCTTCAACCGCAGGAATTCCTTCCGCCGGATGAGCACCATCAGGATGAGGCGCTCCTCGCCGGTGTAGGCGCCGAACCCGCGCAGGAAGGTGGCGCCGCGGTCGAGGTCGTGCAGGACGTCCTCGGCGATGTCCCGGGCCCGCTCGGAGATGATGAGGAACTGCCGCCCCTGCTGCAGGCCCTGCAGCAGGACGTCCACCGACCGACTGCTCACGAAGATGGCGATGACGGCATACATGGCCGCCTCGGCCCCGAAGACGAAGACGGCCCCCACTGTCACCAGGGTGTCGACCATGAGCAGGCTCTTGCCCATGGGAACCGCCGTGAACTTGTTGACGATGCGGGCCAGGATGTCCGTCCCGCCGGTGGAGGCGTTGCGCATGAAGACCAGGGCCGCCCCGGCGCCGCAGATGATGCCGCCGTAGATGGTGGCCAGGAGGAGGTTCTGGGTGACTCCCGTCTTGACCCAGTTGGGATTGAGCCCCACGAGCGGCACGAGTCCGTTGACGGCGTCGATGGTGACGGAGAGGACGAGGGTGGCCACGATGGACCGGGCGCCGAACTCCTTGCCCAGAATCTTCCAGGCCGAGACGAAGAGGATGACGTTCATCGCCAGCATCGACATCCCGACGGGAAACTTGAAACTGTAATAGAGGATGGTGGCGATGCCGCTGACGCCGCCGGCGGTGATCCGGTTGGGGATGAGAAAAAGGTCCAGGCCCACGGCCAGCAGGAAACACCCGACGATGACGATGCCCATGTCCCTGGCTTCGCGCAGGATACGTTTTCCATTGAGTTTTCTCATCAACCCCTCCCGGTTCGAAATGGCGACGGAAATGCGGAATTTGCTATCTTGCCATAGGGGCCCGGCCCAAGACAATCTTGAAACAGAGGCCGGCCTTCTGCTAGAGTGTGCCCGCTCTTGAAAATCTGACGCAGCGAGGTGGGCATGCCGCGGATTCTGTCGCACCCGATCCTGTCGCCCCCGGAAGACCGCCGGGAGGTCAAGTTCCGCTTCGACGGCCAGGAAATGACCGGTTTCGAAGGGGAGATGCTTTCGGCCGCCCTTTTTGCCAACGGTTGCAAAACTTTCTCCGTCCACCGGAAAGGGGATGCCCCCCAGGGCATCTTCTGCGCCAACGGGCAATGTTCGCAATGCACGGTGGTGGTGGACGGTTTTCCGCGCAAGTCCTGCGTCACCCCGCTGGTGGAAGGCATGGAGGTCCGGACGCTGTTCCACCTGCCGGCCCTGCCCGCAGACGACCGCCCGCTGCAGGCCTGCGAGAAGATCGAGGTCCACTGCGACGTGCTCGTCATCGGCGCCGGGCCCTCGGGCCTGACGGCCACCCTCGAACTGGCCGAGGCGGGGTACAACGTCGTCCTGGTCGAGGACAAGGAACGGCTGGGGGGCAAGCTCCTCCTCCAGACCCACAAGTTCTTCGGCTCCGTCGAGGACTGCTGGGCCGGCACGCGCGGGGTCGACATCGCCCGCCTCCTCGAGGAGAAGGTCCTGGCCCACCGCAACGTCAAGGTGTACACCGATTCCTCGGTGGTGGCCATCTTCAAGGACAAGAAGGCGGGCGTCTTCGTCAAGAACAGGCACTACCTGCTGGTCGGCTTCGACGGCGTCCTGCTCACCGCGGGCGCCCGAGAACGCTCCCTGGTCTTCCCGGGCAACGACCTGCCCGGCGTGTACGGGGCGGGGGCCTTCCAGACGCTGGTCAACCGGGACCTGGTGAAGGCGGCCGAGCGCGTCTTCATCGTCGGCAGCGGCAACGTGGGCCTGATCGCCGCCTACCACGCCCTGCAGGCCGGCATCGCGGCCGTGGGGATCATCGACATCCTGGGGCAGGTCAGCGGCTACAAGGTGCACGCCGACAAGATCCAGCGCATGGGCGTGCCCATCTACCTGAACCACACCATCCTCTGCGCCGAGGGCGACGGCCGGGTGGAGCGGGTCTCCATCGCCCGGGTGGACGACAGGTACAACCCCCTGCTGGATTCGGTCCGGACCTTCGAGGTGGACACCCTCCTGATCGCCGCGGGCCTGACCCCCGTGGACGAGTTCTACCACATGGCCCAGTCCTACGGCATCACCGTGGTCAAGGCCGGGGACGCCGACGAGATCGCCGAAGCGTCCTCCGCCATGTTCGGGGGGCGCCTGGCGGCCATGGAGATGATGCGGCGGCTGGGCCTGGACGTCCCCGAGCAGACCGCCTACATCCGGAAGGCCGAGATCCTCAAGAGCCGCCCCGGCCAGCTCTTCCCCGTCGCCAACGTCGGGCTGACCGACAAGTTCCAGCCCATGTTCTTCTGCAACCAGGAGATCCCCTGCAACCCCTGCACCACCGTCTGCCCCAACGACGCCATCCGGCTGGTCAACCGGCAGGGGAACATCCTCGACGTCCCCGAGCTCTGCGGCCCCTGCACGGGCTGCACGCTCTGCGTGGCGATTTGCCCCGGTTTGGCCATCACCCTGGCCCGCCGCCTGGACGACGCCCACGCGGAAGTCATCCTCCCGCACGAGTACGTCCCCGCCTTCGGGGTCGGGGACCGGATCCCGGTCATGGGGCAGGAGGGAGAATTCCTGGAAATGGCCGAAGTGCTGGGCATCAAGTACAGCAAGAAAAGGAAGACCAGCCTGGTGCGGGTGCGCACCTCGCTGGCCAACGCGCCCAAGGCCGCCGGCATCCGGGTGCAGGACCCCTCGGTCTGCGCCCCGCTCCCCGAACCCCGTTTCCAGTTCGTGCCCGACAACGGCGTGGTGTGCCGCTGCGAGCGGGTCAGCGTGGCCGAACTCGTCGACTACATCCGCAACCACCGGGTGACCGACGTGAACCAGCTCAAGCAGATCCGGGCCGGGATGGGCGCCTGCGGGGCGAAGACCTGCTCGGTGCTCTTCCCCATGGTCTTCCGCAAAGCCGGCGTGGACCCCCGTACGGTAACCCCCGGAACCCCCCGCCCCCTCAGCGTGGAGGTGCCCATGGGCGCCTTCCTGAACGAAGCCGACGAAGAGGTGCTCCCATGAAAACCTACGATGCCGTCATCATCGGCGCCGGAAGCGTGGGGCTTCCCCTCGCCTGGCGCCTCGCCGACAAGGGCCTGACCGTGGGCGTAGTCGAGAAGATGCCCTCGGTGGGGCGCGGACAGAACCGGGCCGCCATCGGCGGGGTGCGGGCCACCCACTCCGATCCGGCCAAGATCACCATCTGCTTGAAATCGCTGGAAATGCTGCGCCACATGGAGGAGCGCTACCGCTTCGACGTGGAGTGGCTCGAAGGCGGCTACCTCTTCCCCGTGTACGACCCGAAGCGGGAGGCCTCGCTCCGGAGCCTTTTGGAGGTCCAGAAGGCCCACGGGCTGGACATCGACTGGATCAGCCCCGACGACGTGGCCGCCCTGGTGCCGGGCATCGCCCGACGCGGGCTGCGGGGCGGCACCTACTCGCCCCACGACGGCTCGGCCTCCCCCTTGAAGGTGGGGGACGCCTTCTACAAGATGGCCTGCGAAAAGGGCGTGGACTTCCTGTTCTCCGAGACCGTCACCGGCTTCGAACTGGACGGGAAGCGGGTCTGCGCCGTCCGGACGGACAAGGGGGGGCACGCCTGCGGCCTGGCCGTGGACGCCTCCGGGGGCGACGCCCGGCGCATCGGGAACATGCTGGGCCTGGACGTCCCGGTCTACCCGGACAGCCACGAGGCCGGCATCACCGAGCCCGTCCAGCGATTCTTCCAACCCATGATCGTGGACATCCGGCCCGATTCCGAGTCCGCCAACTACTACTTCTACCAGAACCGCGAGGGGCAGGTGGTCTTCTGCATCACCCCCGACCCGAAGCTGCCGGGCATGGACATCGACAGCACCTCGGTCTTCCTGCCGCTCGTGGTCCGGCGCATGGTGCAACTCTTCCCCCGCCTGCGGAACCTGCGCATCCGCCGGACCTGGCGCGGGCTCTACCCCATGACGCCCGACGGCTTCCCCGTCGTCGGGAAGGCGGAGCAGTTCGAGAACTACTGGATGGCGGTGGGCATGTGCGGGCAGGGCTTCATGCTGGGACCGGGCCTGGGCGAGGTGCTCGCGGAAAAGATCGTGGACGGCTCCACCGCGCACGACTTCGTCTTCGAACAACTGTCGCCGAAGCGATCGTTCATCGGGAATGAAATCCTGAAATGAAAATGCAGGCTCTCCGGCAAGGGGAGGCACTCGCCCGGACAACCGGGGCCAGCGGAGGAAAATGCCGAGCTATTCGCGCCACGACATCAACCGGCTCAGGACGCTCTACTCCTTCGCCCTCTGCTTCATCGCCCTGATCCTCGTGGCCTCCGCGCTGGTGATGCACTACTCCATCGACCGCACCACCGGGGACGCGCGGGTCATCAACATCTCGGGCCGCCAGCGGATGCTCAGCCAGCGCATCAGCAAGTGCGTCCTGGCCCTGTCCCACCCGGAATTCCCCTCCGAGAACCAGATGCGCCTGGCGGAACTGGCCCTTTCGCTGCGGGACTGGAAAAGGGCCCACATCGGGCTCGTCCGGGGCGACGAGGGTCTCGGTCTGCCCGCCCGCCGGCAGTCGGAGGCCATCCAGACGCTCTTCCCGGCCGCGACGCCCCCCCACCAGGCCATGGTCCACGCCGTGGAGGCCCTGCTGCGGTCCGACACGGGCCGCCCGGACCTGCTCGCCGCCGCCGCGGGCCGGGTGGCCTCGACCCTGCTGCTCCACGAGAAACACTTCCTGGCCCTGATGGACCGCATCACCTTCCAGTTCGACCAGGAGTCCCAGGAACGGGTGCAGACCCTGAAGTCCGTGGAACTGGCCATCCTCTCCGTCGGCCTTTCCGTGCTGCTCCTGGAGTTCCTCCTGGTTTTCCGGCCCTCCATCCGCCAGCTCCAGAAGGACCGGGAAAAGCTCGAGGCCGGCCACGCCGAACTCGCCTCCACCAACGAGGCCCTGCAGGACGCCCTGGCGGAGAGCAAGCGGCTCGCCGAGGCGGCCCACGCGGCCAACCAGGCCAAGAGCGAGTTCCTGGCCAACATGAGCCAC
>CAYTBK010000040.1:0-1714 GCA_964436005.1 uncultured Acidobacteriota bacterium | reverse complement strand
GGCGGCCCACGCGGCCAACCAGGCCAAGAGCGAGTTCCTGGCCAACATGAGCCACGAGATCCGCACGCCCATGAACGGCATCATCGGCATGACGGGGCTGCTGCTGGACACCCCGCTGGACGCCGAGCAGCGCAAGTACGCCGAGATCGTGCGCGGCAGTTCGGAAACGCTCCTCGCCCTGGTCAACGAGATCCTGGACTTCTCCAAGGTGGAAGCCAACCGGCTGGAGCTGGAGTCCGTGCCCTTCGACATCCACGCCGCCGTCGAGGACACGGTGGAACTCCTGGCCGTGAAGGCCTCGGAGAAGAGCATTGAGCTCACCTGCTACATCGACCCCGCCATCCCCGCCACCCTGCGCGGAGACCCGGGGCGGCTGCGCCAGGTCCTCCTGAACCTCGGCGGCAACGCCGTCAAGTTCACCCTGCGGGGGGAGATCCACTTCTCCATCGCCCTCGCCTCCCGGTCCGGCAACCGGGTGACCCTGTCCTTCGAAGTCGTCGACACCGGCATCGGCATCCCCCGGGAGAAGCAGGCCGGCCTCTTCTCCCCCTTCACCCAGGTGGACAGCTCCACCACCCGGCGCTACGGGGGCACCGGCCTCGGCCTGGCCATCTCCCGACGCCTGGTGGAGCTCATGGGCGGAACCATCGGCATGGAAAGCTCGCCCGGCAAGGGTTCGGTCTTCCGCTTCAGCGCCGTGTTCACGGAAGACGAGGGCTCGGCGCGGGACGCCGAGGCCATGCCGGAGGAGGGGAGCCTCCAGGGCGTGCGGGTGCTCGTGGTGGACGACAATTCCACCAACCGCCTGCTCCTGATGCGCATGGTGGAGTGCTGGGGGGCCCGCCCCAAGGAGGCCGCCTCCGGTGCGGAGGCCCTGGACGCGCTGAAGACGGGCCTGCGGGAGGACGACCCGTACCTTCTGGCCCTGATCGATTATTCCATGCCCGACACCGACGGGCTGGAAGTGGCCCACCTCATCCAGGAGCAGCCCGCCCTGCGGGGCACCAGCCTGATCATGCTCACATCCATGGGGCAGCCGCTCCGGGACGAGGAACTCGGCGACGCCGGCTTCGTCGCCTCCCTCACCAAACCGGTCCGCCGGTTCGCGCTCTACGGGGCCATGATCCAGGCCCTCGGCGCCGTCACCGGGGCGGAGCCGCGGCAGCGCCGGGAGCGGGCCGGCAAGCCGGACGGCCGGATCGCCCGGGAACTCCGCCTGCGCATCCTCCTGGCCGAGGACAATTCCACCAACCAGATCGTCGCCACGGCCATGCTGAACAAGTTCGGCTGCACCGTGGACCTGGCGTCCAACGGCCGGGAAGCGATGGAAGCGCTCGCCCAGACCCCCTACGACCTGGTGCTGATGGACTGGCAGATGCCCGAGATGGACGGCCTGGAGGCCACGAGGGCCATCCGGCGCGGGGAAGCCGGGCCGGCCGCCGCCCGCACCCCCATCCTGGCCATGACGGCGAACGTGCGCCACAGCGACCGCGCCGTCGCCGCCGAAGCGGGCATGGACGACTTCGTGGAGAAGCCCATCCAGCCCGAGGACCTGGCCGAAACGCTGGAACGCTGGGCCCACCGGATCCGCGGTGGCACCACGGGCCCCGTCCCGCTGCCGGGACAAGAGGAAGAGAAGGCGCCGCCCCCGCCCGCCGTGGACACCCGGGTCTTCGACCAGAAGGAATTCCTGGCGCGCCTGGCGGGGCGGGCC
>CAYTBK010000039.1:0-30716 GCA_964436005.1 uncultured Acidobacteriota bacterium | reverse complement strand
GTGGACCAGATCTACAACCTGGCCTGCCCGGCCTCACCCGTGCACTATCAGTTTAACCCTGTAAAGACAGTGAAGACCAACGTCATGGGCACCATCAACATGCTGGGCCTGGCCAAGCGGGTGAAGGCGAGATTCCTGCAGGCTTCCACGAGCGAGGTGTATGGCGACCCGGTCATGCACCCGCAGCGGGAAGAGTACTGGGGGAACGTGAACCCCATCGGCATCCGCAGCTGCTACGACGAAGGGAAGCGGGTCGCCGAAACCCTGACCATGGACTACCATCGGCAAAACCGCGTCGACGTGCGGATCATCCGCATATTCAACACGTACGGCACCCGTATGCGGCCCGACGACGGCCGCGTGGTCAGCAACCTGATCGTGCAGGCCCTGTCGGGAGAGCCGATGACGGTTTTCGGCGACGGCAGCCAGACCCGCTCCTTCTGCTACGTGGACGACCTGGTCGAAGGCATGGTCCGGATGATGGACGCCGACGGGGATTTCACCGGCCCGGTGAACCTCGGCAACCCGGGCGAATTCACGATCCTGGAACTGGCCGAGAAGGTCCGGGAACTGACCGGGGCGAAATCGGAACTTGTCTTCCAGCCGCTCCCGCAGGACGATCCCGTCCGCCGGCGTCCCGACATCTCCCTGGCCAAGGCGAAGCTGGGCTGGGAGCCGAAAATTTCGCTGTCCGAAGGCCTGGTGCCCACGGTGCGGTATTTCCGGCAGTTGTTGGAGGAGGAAGGCGCCGCATGAGCAAGGTACTCGTTACCGGCGGAGCCGGCTACATCGGATGCCACACGGTTCGCTCGCTGCGGGAAGCGGGGCATTCCGTCTGCGTCGTCGACGACCTCTCCAAGGGGCACGCCGGGGCGGTGCCGGCCGACGTTCCCCTGCACGTCTTCAACCTGCACGAGCGGGAACGGCTGCGTTCCGTGATGGCGGATTTCCGACCCGAGGCCGTGGTCCACTTCGCCGCCCACAGCTACGTGGGCGAATCCGTCACGAACCCCCGGAAGTACTTCGAGGACAACCTCGGCGTCACCCTGAACCTGCTGGGCGCCATGCTGGACGCCTCCTGCCCGTGCTTCGTGCTGTCGTCCACGGCGGCCACGTACGGCGACCCGGTGGAAATCCCCATGCGGGAAACGCACCCCCAGAACCCGGTCAACCCCTACGGCGAGACCAAGCTCTTCCTGGAGCGGATCCTGAACCGGTACCGGGAGGCCTATGGCCTGCGTTACGCCACGCTGCGGTACTTCAACGCGGCCGGTGCTCATCCGGACGGCACCCTCGGCGAAAGCCACGACCCGGAAACCCACCTCATCCCCCTGATGGCCAGGGCGATCCTGGACGATTCGTACACGTTGAACGTGTTCGGCGACGATTACCCCACGCCGGACGGGACCTGCATCCGGGACTACGTCCACGTGCTGGACCTGGCCGACGCCCACCTGCGGGCGATGGAGCGGCTGTGGTCAGGCCAGGGAGAGCTCGTCCTGAACCTGGGGACCGGGACCGGCTTTTCCGTCATGGAGATGATCCGGCGTTTCGAGTCCGTGGCCGGCAGGCCCATGAAGCGCCTCCTGGGTCCCCGCCGCCCCGGCGACCCGCCCAGCCTCGTGGCTTCCGGGGAAAAGGCGCGGCAGCTCCTGGGCTGGGAATGCCGCCATTCCTCCATCGACACGATCCTGGAAACCGCCTGGCAGTGGCATTGCCGCCCGGCCTACTGAAAAAGCCGGCCTCGCGGCCGGCTTTTTCGTTTCTTTCCGGGGAAGGGACTTCTCAGTTGGCCTTCTTCAGGATTTCCTCGTTTTCGATTTTCCCGTCGCGCAGGTGGATGATGCGCTGGGCGTGCAGGGCCACGTCCCTTTCGTGCGTGACCAGGATGATGGTGTTGCCTCGAGAGTGAAGTTCCCGGAACAGGGCCAGGATCTCCTCGCCGGTCTTGGAGTCCAGGTTGCCCGTGGGCTCGTCGGCCAGCAGTATGGACGGCTTGTTCACCAGCGCCCGGGCCACGGCCACGCGCTGGCGCTGGCCGCCCGAGAGCTCGTTGGGCTTGTGCAGCATGCGCTGGGCCAGGTCAACTTCGGCCAGGGCCACCTCCGCCAGGCGTCGGCGTTCCTTCGACTGGATGCCGCTGTAGATGAGGGGGAGCTCTACGTTCTGCAGGGCGGTGGAGCGGGCCAGCAGGTTGAAGGTCTGGAACACGAAGCCGATTTCCTTGTTCCGGATGGCGGCCAGTTCGTTGTCGTCCATCTGGGAAACCAACTGGCCGTTGATGAAGAAGTTGCCCTGGGAAGGGGTGTCCAGGCAGCCGATCAGGTTCATCAGGGTGGACTTGCCGGAGCCCGAAGGCCCCATGATGGCTACGTACTCGTTGCGGCGCACCTCGAAGTCCACCCCTTGCAGGGCGTGGATCTCGACGGCGCCCATCTGGTAGGTCTTCCAGATGTTTTCGGTCCGGATGACGACGTCGTTCAAGGCCATGGCCCTACTCCTTTACCGGGGCCTTGTCCGGTCCGCCCTGGTCGGCTTTCTTGCGGGTGACCGTCATGCCGTCCTTCAGCGTGCGGAGGACCTTGAACGACCCCACGACAATCTCGTCGCCAGCCTTGACCCCGCTAATGATCTCGATTTTGGACGAGCCGGTGATGCCCGTGGTGACCGGCGTGAAGACGACCTTGTCGTTCTTCACCAGGAACACGCCCTGCTGCTCCTTGAGGTTCTTCTTCTCGGTGGCGGCGGAAGTCGTCCCGTCCGAGGCGGTTTCCTTGGGCCTTTCCTTTTTGGGCACCAGTTTCCCCTGGGCGTCGAGCTCTACTTCGCGACTGACCAGGGCCTGGAGCGGGACGGCGGTCACGTTCTTCTTCTTGCCGGTCATGATTTCGACGGTGGCCGAAAGGCCAGGGCGAAGGTTCTTGGGCGGGTTGTCCAGCTGCACGACCACCTTGAAATCCTTGGCTTCCGTACCGCCGCCGATGGTTGCCCCCGCGGTGATGGCGCTGTTGCCGATCTCGGTCACGTGGCCCTTGAGAATCTGGTCGGGCAAAGCGTCGACCTTGACGTCCGCCGTCTGCCCGATGGCCAGGTGGATGATATCCGTCTCGTCCACCTTGATCTCCGCTTCGATGATCGAGAGGTCGGCGATGGTCATGAGGGTGGCCGACGGGTTGTTCAGGTTGCCGGGAACCGCCCGTTCGCCCTTTTCCACGTTCAACTTGGTGATGACGCCGGTCAGGGGGGAGGTCAGGGTGGTCTTGTTGAGCATGTCCTCCGCCTTGAACAGCTGGGCCTTGTAGGAGTCCACTCTTTTCCGGGCCGCGGCGTGGCTGGTCTGCATCTGCTGGATGCTCAGGTCGGAAACGTCGATCTTGGTCCTGATCTGGTCGACGTTGGCCCTGGCGGCGTCCACCCGGCTCTTTGCGACCTGCAGCGAGGCGTCGGCCGCGTTGAAGTCGTCATCGGAAATCAGCTTTTCCTTGTACAGCTTCTCTTTCCGTTCGTAGGAGGACTTCTCCCGGTTGAGGTTGGCCATGGCCTGGGCCAGATCGGCATCGGCGCTCTTCAGGTTGGCCTTGGAGATGATGACATTCAGGCGGGCTTCCTGGATCTGCTTCTCGGTGGCGTTGGCGTCCTGCTCGAAGGCTTCCATCTGGTAGCGGGCCGTCCGGGTGTCCGCTTCCGTCTGGATGGGGTCGACCTTCATGAGAATGTCCCCGGACTTCACCGCGTCGCCCTCGTTGACGTACAGGGCGGTGATGACACCGGCGATTTCGGACTGGATGTTGACGTACTGCTTCGGCTTGATTTCACCCGAGCCGGTCACTTTGGCCACGAGCTCAGGTTCCACCTTGACGTTGTCCACCTCCACTTCCGGGGCGCCTCCCCCCTTCATGGAAGACATGGCCACCAGCATGACCAATATGAAGCCGATGCCCAGAATGCACGTCCACAACAGCCAGCGCTTCTTTTTCTTGTTTGCCATGAATCCTCCGCTTGGCGAAATCAAACGGACAATACGGGAAACGAACCGGAAAAGTTTCACCGGGGCCGATTAAGATCGACCGGGAATTCCGCTCCGGCGAGGTTGCGGCTTCCGGATCACTCGGTCTTGGCGGTGATGTCGTCTTCGCCGAGTTGCAACAGGAGGTAGCGGGTCACCTTGGCCGGCGAATGCCCCTTGCCTTCTTCCAGGACGCCCGAGGACTGGGCGCTGAGAGGGCGGCCGTCCGCGTCCAGCACCACGAGAGCCGGCAACCCGTAGGGTTTCAGGCCGTACTGGTTGATCAGGTCCTGATTCCGGGGCGTCTTCCGTTCGCCGACATCGACCATGACGAAGACGAAGCGCTTCGCCAGCAGCGCGGCGACGCCGGGGTCGTTCTGGAAAAGGCTGTGCAAGCGGTGGCACCAGGGGCACCAGTCGGCCCCGAACATCAGCAGGACCAGCTTGCCTTCCCCCTTGGCCTGGACCACCGCCTTCTGCACGGCGACCATGGCGTCCACCCCCTTGGGAAAGATGGACGGGAGGGGGGCCGCAGGGTTTTCTCCCCGCACGAATCCGAGCGGGAGGAAGAGGACGATGGCCAGTGCGGCCAGCAGCAGGGGACTGAGAAACGCGCATTCCGTCATGGGCTCACTCCTTGGCGATTTGATTGAATATTTCCATATAGGCTTGTATTTCGTCCGTGGCGGCGGCCTCCCTACGGATTCGCTCCCGGGCCGCCTGTCCGATCGAATGCGCCAAGGCGGGGTCGCTCAGCAGCCTGTCCGCCTGGCGGCGGAGTTCTTTCCAATCGGCGAAGAACAGGGCCTCCCGTTCCGGTTCGGCCAGGAGGCGGTGGCCGGCGATGTCGGAAAGCAGGCAGGGAAGGCCGACGGACATCGCTTCCCGCACGGCGTGCGGCATGCCCTCGGAGGTGCTGGCGTTGATCAGTACCGAAGCATCGCTCAACAGGGCGGCCAGGCGGGTCCGGGAAAGCGGGCCCAACCGTTTGGCCCAGGGGTGACGGGAAAGCGCGGCGTCGAACCGGGTTGCTTCTTCCTCTTCGATTTGGGGGCCGGCGTGGAGGTAGCGAATGGCGGCGCCCGTCTTTTCCCGGACGGAGGCGATGGCCTCGAGCGACTCGGGCAGGGCCTTGACGCGACGGATGCCGGCCACGGAAATCCAGAGGGGGGCCCCGGGGGGGAGTTCCCAGTGGTTCCGGGGGCGAACGGAAACCCGGGGCAACGGATCCAGCCCGTTGGGCACCACCCGGACTCTGCCCAGCACCTCCGGGACGGACCGGCCCACATCCTCCGCCATCGTCAGGGAGAACACCGTGACCGCAGAGGCCTTCTCAATGATCCTCCGGGCGGTGACGCCCTCCGGGGCGCCCTGCCGGAGCGATTCATGGTCGGTGCCGCGCAGCGACACCACCATGGGCGGGAGGTCGATAGCGGCTAGCAGTTGCACCGCGTTCGCACAGCGGAAGGCGTGCAGGACCAGCAGCACGTCGCACCGGAAGGCGAGCGCCTCGGCGGCCGGTTTCCGGTGGCTGGCCGACGCCGGGATGGATTCGCACCGGTCCCAGATCCTCACCTCGTGGCCGCGGGCGGCAAAGGCCCGGGCCAGGCGGCGCCCCGCCACGCTGTTGCCGCGCGGCGCCCGGCGGGGGAATGGCATGCAGATGAGGATCTTCATGGAGGGGTGAGGTCCCCCGGCAATTCCAACGTGAAGGTCGCCCCCTCGTCCGGCCCGTTGACCACTGTGATGTTTCCTTTCTGCATTTCGGCCAGGCACTTGGAAATGGAGAGTCCCAACCCGGTGGATGTCTCCCCGCCGGTGGGCTGGGCGGACAACTTCTGGAATTTTCCGAAGATACGTTTCAGGTCGTCTTCGGAAAGGCCCGGCCCCTCGTCTTTGACGTGGACGAAGACATGGGACCCGTCGATGTTGGAGGCCGTCCTGATCTCGATGCTGGCCCCTTTCGGAGAGTATTTGATGGCGTTTCCCAGCAGGTTGTCGATGATCTCCATCGTCCGTTCGGGGTCGCAGTTGGCGTGGCAGTTGTCCCCGCTGACCAGGAGGCGCTGCCGTTTGCGGAGCGCGTGGTCCTCGTGGCGGGCCGTGCAGTCCCGCACCATCTTGTCGAGGTCGACCCTGGCGGCGTGGAAGACGATTTTCCCTGCCTCAATTTTGGCAGTGACGAGGAGGTCGTTGATCAGGGTGACCATGGCTTTCGAGGCTTCGCTGATTTTCCCGACGTAGCGCAGCGTGGTGGAGTCCTCCGGATTCTTTTCCTGGATCAGCTCGGAGTAACCCTGGATGGCCTGGAGCGGGTTCTTCAGGTCGTGCGCCGCGATGTTGAGCAATTCTCCCCTCAGCTTGTTGGCTTCCAGGAGTTCATGGTTCAGGTGGATGAGCTCCTGGGTCCGGCGCTGCACCATCGCCTCGAGTTCCCGCTGCTTCCTGGTGATGCTGGTCAAGCGCAGGCGGTGCAGAAAGAAGGCGAGAATCGTGCCCAAGGCCACGCACAGGATGATGAACCAGGCCGTCTGGTAGAAGAAGGGGCGGATGACGATCTCCAGGGACGTGCCCCGGGTGTTCCAGACGCCGTCGTTGTTGCAGGCGATGACGTGGAAGACGTACCGGCCGGGCGGGAGGTTGGTATAGTAGGCGACGCGGCCGGAAGTCTCGGCGCTCCAGGCCGTGTCGAATCCTTCCAGCATGTAGCGGAAGCGAACGTTCTTGGGAACCAGGAAACTCAGGGCGGTGAAGTGGATTTCAATCCTCTCGGTGCCTGGGTCGAGGGTGACCGGCTGGGCCCCCGAGTAAGTGGCGTCCCGGGTCGTCAGGCTTTCGATGACGATGGTCGGTGGCAGCGGATTCGTCTGGTTGTTGTCGGGATCGATGGAAACCGCTCCCTGGATGGTGGGGAACCAGAGACGGCCGTCCTTGCCTTTGGACCCGGCCGGTTGAGCCGGGCCGGCCGACGAGAGCATGATGGTGCCTTCGGCGGATTCGAACATCCGGCAGGTCAGCTTGAGCAGTTTTCCGCTCATGAAATCGAGCAGATCCCGTTTGGGGATGCTGAAGATGCCCCGGTTCGTGTTCATCCAGAAGATGTTGCGACCGTCTTCCAGGATCTGGAAGATCTGGTCGGACATCAAGCCGTCCTTCCAGGACAGGGTCTTGAAAGTGCCCTGAAAGAAGTATTTCAACCCGCCCTCGTTCGTGCCGAGCCAGATCGCTCCTTGCGAATCCGGGTATATCGCCCAGATCGCGTTCCGCGACAGCCCTTTGCGCTCGTCGTAAACGGTGACGCGGCCGTCGCGGATCTGCATCAGGGTGCCGTTGTAGGCGCCGACCCAGATGTTGTGCCGGTTGTCCCGAACGATGCAGTAGATGAAATCGTCGGAGAGCCCGTTGCCGGTGTTCAATACGGAAATCCGGCCGTTGCGGATGATGTTGATGCCGCCGCCGTTGGTCCCCGCCCAGACCGTTCCGTCCGGCTCCACCATGATGGCGCGCACGATGTCGTTGGAGAGTCCGTTTTCCGTCGAGTAGCCGGTGTACTTGCCGTCTTTCAGGGAGACGATCCCCTTGCCGTAGGTGCCCAACCATATGGTCCCGTCCGGGGACTGGGCGAGGCTGACCACCCGGTTGCTGGGGAGGCCCGTCGTCTTGTCGTGGACGGAGATGCGGTCGTTCTCGACGCAGGCTACCCCGCCCCCGAGCGTGCCGATCCAGATCTTCCCGTCCCGGTCGGCCATGACGCAGCGGACCAGGTCACTGGGGAGGCCGTTGCGCGTGCCGTAAACCGAGAACCGGCTGTTCTTCAGCCGGCTGATCCCGTTGTTGTAGGTGCCGATCCACAGGCTACCCTCCCGGTCCTCGAAGAGCGCCCGGACATAGTCGCCGGACAGGCCCTTCTTCGAGTCGAGGAAGGACAGCCCCCCGTCGCGCCAGCAGGCCAGCCCGGTCTCTTCGGTGCCGATCCACATGGACCCGTACCGGTCACGGTAGAGGGAGCGGATGACCTGTCTGCCCAGGGCGGTGTCGGGGCAGGCCGCCTGGAAACGGCCGTCGCTTTCCATGACGAAGAGGCCGCTGAACGTGCCGACCCAGAGACGGTCGTTGATGTCCAGGGCGAGGCTGCAGACGGAAGGTGCGGGCAACCCGTTGTGGGGGCCGTAGTTGGTGAAAACGCCCTTGTTCATCTGGAAAAGGCCGCCATTTTCCGTGCCGATCCACAAGGCCCCGTCGTTCGTTTCGCAAAAGCTCGTCACGTGTCCGTCGAAGAACCCCTGTTCGCGGGTGTAGGGGTAGAACTTCGAGCTGGAGAACCGGTTCATCCCGTGCGTGGTGCCGATCCACAGGTCGCCCATGTGGTCCTCGTAGATGCTCAGGATGAAGTCGTTGACCAGGCCGCTCTTCTTGGTGTACAGCGTGAAGCGCTCGTCCCGGTAGCGGAGGAGACCGTTGGGGGTGCCGATCCAGAGGTTGCCGGCCTTGTCGGTCAGCAGCGCCATCACCCCGTTGTTCTGGAATTCCGGCGTGTTGACTTTGTTGAACTGGGTGAAGGAAACCCCGTCGAAACGGACCAGGCCCTCGTACGTTCCGAACCAGAGATACCCTTCGTCGGTCTGCGCGATGGAAAGGATGGAATCGTGGGGCAGCCCGCTCTGGGTCGACCAGCGATCGATGAGGTATTTGGTCAGGCTCTTTTCCGGGTCGATGGCCAGTATTTCCCCTCCCAGGGCAGCCAGCAGCAAACCCCAGAAGACGAGTGCCACAAGGAAAGGTTTTTTCGCTCGCCGCATGCGGATCACCTGACCATGTTCCCCTGAATCATCGTCCGATGCAATCTAAATCATGCTCGACTCATTGATTCTGCTTCGCGTTCGCCGTAGATTCTTTCACTTTCAGAATATCGCACAGGATGTAGTATATGGATGTGTTGTCCATCACACCGGAGAATTTTCCGCAATCCGCACCCTTGGCGTAGACAAGGGTCGGGTGAGCGGAATGGATGGTGGACCCGTATGAGGCGCCGGCGTACTGGCCGGGGTTGACCACGCCTGTCTCGCTGCCCGCCTGGGGAAAACGACTGTCCTCCGGCAGGCGGAGGGCCAGTTCGCCGGTTTCGTGGTCGGCCACCACCACGACCAGCGTGTCGTTCCAGGAACTGTTCCGGGAAACCCATTCTGCCACGGCCCTGGTCGCACTCTCGAACCCGAGCACTTCGTCCACTTCGTTGGCGAAGGAGTTCGCGTGGGCGGCCCAGTCGATGGCGCCGCCCTCGATCAGGAGCAGAAATCCCTTGTCGCTTCGATCTCCGAGCAGCGCAAGGGCCTTCTCGGTCAGGTCGACAAGGCGGGGGCAGCTGTCGGGCTGCTTGCGCTCACGCTCGTAGACGAAACGCTCGGCATGCCCGAAGATGCCCAGGATCGGCAGATCGTTGGCCGCCTTCAAGCCGTCGGCGTCCTCCACCACGCTGAACCCGGCCTGGCGCGCCCGCTGAGCGTAGTCTCTGGGCAGGTAGCGGCTTCCCTCGCCGGCGCCGAACAGGAGCTGGAACCGGGACCCGAGGAGCGCCTGGAAAATCGTCTCCATGTTGCGTCGGCTGATGGTGTGGGCGAAAGTGGCGGCTGGGGTGGCGTCGGTGATGGGGACGGTGGTGACCACCCCGACGGCCATTCCCCGGTCCCGAGCCATCTCGAAGATGGTGGGCAGCGGGGCCCCTTGCGCGTCGCAGGACAGGGCGCCGAGTCGGTGCTTTCTCCCGGTGAAGAGGGCGCTGGCAGCGGCAGCGGAATCGGTGACCACGCTGTTAGCACAGTGCGTGTACGCCAGGCCGAAGGCGGGCCACTGCTCGAAATGCAGCCGGTTGTCGCCCACCGCCGGCGCCATGCCGAAGCGGTGGAAGCGGGCGTGCGCCACGGCGGCCGGGCCCATGCCGTCTCCCACCATGATGATGACGTTTCGGGGGTGGTCTCCGGCCAGGACGGCGGGCCCCAGGATCAGGACCAGGATGAGGGCGGTGAAGGCGAAGGCCCGTCGCGGGCCCCCCAAGCCGGGCCTGACGTTTCGGCGCATCTCGGTCGATTGGCGGAAATATGTTGCGGCAGCACAATTCATGCGGATGCTCCTCCGGATTGAAGCTGGTGCAGATGTGGGGCCAGGGCGTCGAAGGTCACGCTCTCCTGGGAACCGTCGGCCAGAGACTTGAGCGAAATGGCCCGGCGCTCCACTTCCTCGTCTCCCAGGATGGCAACGAACCGGGCGCCGGCCTTGTCGGCCTGGCGCAGATGGCCTTTCAGGCTTCTCGCCTCGAACTCGAGGGAGCAATGGATGTCCGCGCGCCGCAGGCCGGCCGCCAGCGCCATGGCCTGCCGGAAGGCCTCGTCACCGAGGGGGGCGAAGTGAATCAGGGGTTTTCGCTCGCAGCGGGCCCGGACCGACTCCGGGAGCGAAAGGACGAACCGGTCCAGCCCGAGGGCGAATCCGAACCCGTGCGTCGGCGGCCCGCCCAGCTGCGAGATGAGGTTGTCGTACCGGCCGCCTCCCAGGAGGGAGTTCTGGGCGCCGAGACTGCCGCAGGTGATTTCGAAGGTCGTTCGGATGTAGTAGTCGAGGCCGCGCACCATCCGGGGGTTTTCCTGGTAGGCGATGCCCAGGCGTTGCAAATGGTCTGTGAAATTGCGGTGGTGCTCCTGGCAGTTCCCGCAGAGAAAACCGGCGATCTGGGGCAAGGCGGCGATGGTTTCCTGGCAGGAGGGCACCTTGCAGTCGAGGATACGCAGGGCGTTGGTTTCGGCCCTCCGTCGGCAGTCCTCGCACAGGTGCTCCGAAGCGGATCTTGCGGCTGCCTGCAACTGCTCCAGGAAAGCGGGACGGCAGGCCGGGCACCCGATGGAGTTGATCCAGATGGTGGTCTGGGGGATCTCCAGGCGCGACAGCAGAAGCACGAGCATGTCGAGGATTTCCGCTTCCACGGCCGGGCTGGGCGAGCCCAGGACCTCGGCGCCGATCTGGTAGAACTGTCGGTAGCGCCCTTTCTGCGGGCGTTCGTAGCGGAACATCGGGCCCGTGTAGTAGAGCTTGTGCAGGGGGGCGTCCTTGTCCATCCGGTGCTGGATGTAGGCCCGGGCCACCGAGGCCGTCCCTTCGGGGCGGAGGGTGAGGGAAAGACCGTTGCGGTCCGGGAAGGTGTACATTTCTTTTTCCACGATGTCGGTCGCGTCGCCGATGCCCCGGGCGAAGAGTTCCGTCGCCTCGAAGATGGGCAGCCGGATTTCCTCGAATCCGTAGCGGTGGAAGATGTCGGCGCAAGTTCCTTCGACGAAGTGCCAGACGGGAATTTCGGAGGGAAGGATGTCGCGGGTACCTTTGATGCTGCTGATCACGATGGTCTCCCTGGTGAGTTTCGGGGGATGGCCCCCGGAATCCGTATTGTAGGATGCGCGCGGCGGGATGACAACAGAGACCTCGGTGCAAATGTGCAATCGCCAAACGAAATAAGAACCGCCCGGCATTGCAACCGTACAGGACTCTGCTATAATTTCCTGTTCGCGCCGTCCTGGCGGGCACAAGGGAAATGGCGGCCAAGTGGGGGAAACATGAAGAGAAAGGCGTTGTTCTGCATCATCGGAATGATCATCGGGCTGCCGGCGGACTTCGCGTGCCCGCAGGGGGAGAAGCAGGACCAGAAGTCGGTTGCCGAGAAGGGCAAGACCGGCGGGAAGAAAGACAAGAAGCTGTTCTCCTCGGAAGAGGAGCAGGGCAAGTACTACAAGAAGTGGCTGGAGGAGGAAGTCGGCTACCTGGTCACCCCCGAGGAGAAGGAGATCTTCCAGAAGCTCACCACCAACGACGAGCGCGACCAGTTCATCGAGCAGTTCTGGCAGCGGCGCAACCCCGACCCGAAGTCATCCTACAACGCCTTCAAGGAGGAGTACTACCAGCGCGTGGCCTACGCCAACGAGAACTTCACCTCCGGCATACCCGGCTGGAAGACGGACCGCGGGATGATCTACATCAAGTTCGGCAAGCCGGATCACATCGAGGACTACACCTTCGGCAGCGCCTACGACCGCCCGACCTGGGAGGGCGGCGGGCAGACCAAGGTCTATCCGACCCAGGTCTGGGAGTACCGGCACCTCGAAGGCGTCGGCGACGACGTGGAACTAGAGTTCGTCGACTACACGGGGGGCAACCTCTATACCCTGACCACGGACCCGAACAAGAAGGACCTCCTGCTGACGTCGGACCCGTCGGCCGGGGCGACGTACTCGGAGCAGATGGGGTGGACCAACCGCTTCGACCGCATCACGAACCGACGCCTGCGCGGCAACCAGACGGACACGACCCTGCAGCAGCGCGAGAAGGACAAGCCGTTCAACAAGTACATGACCCTGGCCAACGTCTTCAAGGCGCCGCAGATCCAGTACAACGACCTGCGATCTCTCGTCGGGACGCGCATCCAGTACGAAGAACTGCCTTTCCGCGCCCGGACAGACTGCGTGAAGCTGTCCGAGCAGCAGGTCCTGGTGCCGGTGACCGTGCAGGTTTTCAACGGGGACCTGCAGTTCAGCGACCAGCAGTTCTCCTACCGCCGGGCGACCGTCAACCTTTACGGCATCGTGACGACCCTGAGCGGCCGTTTCGTGCAGGAATTCGAGGACGACGTGGTCCGGGAGTGCAAGGAACCGGACCTGGCCCAGGAAAAGAAGGAGTTCTCCCGCTACCAGAAGTTTCTGCTGCTGGCGCCCGGGAAATACAAGCTGGGCCTGGTGGTCAAGGACGTGAACAGCGGAAAGATCGGCAGCCGGGATTTCATGCTGGACATCCCGAGCTACAACCGCGAAGAGCTGCTGACATCCTCCCTGATCCTGTCCAAGAACATCCAGAAGGTGGCCGATCCCATGAACGACCTCGGGCAGTTCGTCCTGGGCGACCTGAAGGTGATCCCCGATTTTGAGCCCGTCTACAACGCCAAGGACATGCTGTGGGTCTACCTGCAGCTGTACAACCTGGCCATCGACCAGGAGCTGTTGACGCCGCAGATCGACCTGGAGTACGTTTTTGAAAAGGACGGGCAGGTCGTTTTCCGCTACCAGGACATCAAGGGATCGACCTACAAGTTCGTGGCGGGGGACCGCGTGGTCGTGGCCGGCAAGCTGCCGGTCAAGCGTCTGCAGCCGGGGAATTACATGCTCAAGATCCTGATCAAGGACAGGATTTCCGGCAAATCGCTGGAACGGACGGGCCAGTTCCAGGTAGAGGCCTGAGGAGGTGCCGTGATGGCCAAGAAAAGGGTTGCCAAGAAACAGGAAAAGAAGCGGACGGGGGCCGAGGAGGAATGGCAGGACGCAGCGGCGTCGGGCGCCGGCGACGAAGCCGGAGCCGGGGCGGGTGCGCCCGTGGAAGAAGTCGTTGCGGAGAAAGCCGCCGCGGGCGAGGGAACCGGGGAAACCGCCCCCGCGGTCGGAACGCCTGAAACCGCCTCCGGGGCGGGACCGGAGGGGGAAGGGACGGAGCCACCCTCGACGCGGGTCCAGGAACTCGAGCGGCGCATCAAGGAAATGGAAAACGAGTACCGCGAAAAACTGGCCGCCCTGGTCAACGACCAGACCCGCTTCCGCGAGCGGGCCAACCGGGAAGTGGAGCGGCGGGTGGAAGAGGACAGGAACCGCATCCTGCTCGAATTCCTGGATGTGATGGACAACTTCGATCGCGCCCTTGCTGCCGCCATCGGGGGCGCCGATGCCGGTTCGGCTTTTTACGACGGCGTGTCCATGGTGGCCACCATGTTCCGGAAAAAGTTGGAGGGGCTCGGGCTGGAGGCCTTCGGGACGACGGGGGAGGTTTTCAACCCTCACACCGACGAGGCGATTCACGTGCAGAAAGTGGACGACCCGGAGAAGGTCGGCAAGATCACGGCCGTCTGGCAGAAAGGTTACAAGGTGGGCGACCGCGTCCTCCGCCCCTCCCGCGTCTGCGTCGGGGCCGCCGAAAGCTGAACCCGAAGTTGCCTTGGCAAACCATTCCGTAGTATGCTCGCTTGAACCCGGCATGCACCGGACTGCCATTCCCGGAGGGGCTCCATGGCCATTCACGACCTGACCGAATTTCTCAGGCTTTCCGCCGTTCTGAACTACCAGCTCAGCGCCCGCCCACTGGACCTGGAGAATGTCCTGCAGGTCATCCTCGGCAAGAAGGCGATGCCGGAAAAGCACTGCATCGTCATGAAGAACTTCATCGACTACCTGGAAAAGGTGTATGGCCAGAAACGCCGCAAGATGGGCCCCCCGGCCATCCTGCACCCGCTGCGGGCGGCCGCCCTGCTGTCGCGGTCGTGCGAAAATCCCACCCTGCTGGACCTTCTCGTGGAACTGTTGCACGACAACATGGAGGACATCAACCCCGAGGATTTCGCCGCGGAAGACTGGAACCGCCTGGACGAGCTTTTCAACGCCTGCATGGCCCCGCTGCACGAGACCGACCGTTGGTTCCTCATGGAGCGGCTGCGCTGGCTGACGCGCCGTTCCGACGAAACGTACTACTCTTACATCGGGCGCCTGCTGGAGCAATCCCGCAACACGCCGGAGGCGGTGCGCGTCAAGCTGGCCGACCGCCTGGACAACACCCTCGACCTGCGCATCGACATCGAAGACCCGCTGCAGGGCGTCGACTTCTTCGAGGGCCTTTTTCAGCTCATGTTCATCAATACATTCAGGGGATATTCACAGGATGCCGGCCACTGCCGGACCGCCACGGCGCTCAACGGTTCGCAGCGGCTCTACCAGTTGTTCAAGAACACGGTGCTCCTGACGCTGATCCGCAAGCAGCGCGTCGCCGAAGACGACCCGGCCGTCCGCAACCTGATCGGCGCCCTGGCCATGGCGGGGATGAAGGAAGCGCAGCGCATCGTCATGCACATCTTCTCCTATCACATCAAGGACAAGATCACCCAGCGCAAGCTGGTCATGGAGGCCATGGACTACGTCCAGAAGGGCGGCATCGACACGGTGACCAACCCATGCCCCGACTGTCGTCTCGACGGCCTGTTCGTTTCCCGCTTCGATGATCCGTTCAAGCGCAACCGCAACAAGAAGCTGGACGAACTGTACGAGGACAAGCCGCTCATGGTCGAGGCGGCCCTGGCTTTCATCATCATTTTCCTCAGCTTCATGAACGATCCCGACTATTTCGTGCGCGGAGTCAGCGAACAGGGGATCTCCCCGTCGCAGAGATCTTCATGAGAACCGTCCGACAGGGCGGGGGCGGCCCCCGGGGGCCGGCGGCAACGTCAGGCGGAAGGGCCGGAGCCCGATGAGAAAGCGGAAGCGGCGAGGCATGCGGGAATCGGCCTTCGTCTGGTCCCTGCTTTTTCTCGGGTTGACCGTCCTCTTCTTCCGGATCGCCATCGGACTGTTCCGTTCCGGGTTGCGCCGCGGGGGCATGGTGGCCGCCGTCGTGGGCATGGTCCTCCTGGGCGTCGTCATTTTCTCGTTTCTGCCCGTCCTCTTCCGCAACGCCTTCGGGGACAGCCTGTCCCGGGGCAAGTTCCGCATCACGGCCGGTGGTTGGGTATTCCTGCTCCTGGTGATCCTGCTTTCCCTGGCCGCCGTCAACACGGGCAACAACCTCCTCTACATGCTGCTGGCCTTCCTGGTGGCCGCCATCGCCGTTTCGGGCAGCGTCTCGCGCATGATGCTGAGGAAAACCAGCGTCATCCTGGACCTGCCGGACGGCGTGTACGCCGGCGAGAAGATCGACGGCCGGATCGGCGTGACCAACGCCAAGCGCATCGCCTACACGTATTCGCTCGGCACGGTGTGCCGGCTGGTCAACGACACGGTAGCCGAGGCGGCGCTGCCCGGCTACGCGGAAGGCGGACGCGTGAGCCTGCGAAAGCTGGATTCGGCCGGAATCCCGGTGACCACGATCCGGGCCTTCTCGCCCGTGGTGCCGGCGGGGGGAACCGAATTCACCCCGATTTCGTTCCGCATCGCGGAGCGGGGGCGGTACCGGCTGGTCGATTCGGAACTGGTCACGACCTTTCCCTTCGGATTCTTCCGGAAAAGCCGCCTGCTGCAGGGGAAAGGAGAAATCCTGGTCTATCCCTGCCCGGCCGAGGCCGACGAAGTGGAAAAAACCGTGGAGGCCAGGTGGGAAGACAAGACGGTGCACCGCAAGGGCCATGGGAGCGAGATGTTCGCTTTGCGGGACTACAACCCGGGCGAGGACATCCGGCTCATCCACTGGAAGGTCACGGCCCGCACCGGGCACCTGACGATCCGGGACTTCGCGACGGACGGGCGGGAGCGCGCCCGCGTGCTGCTGGACCAGGTCCTGCCGCCGGGCGAACCCGTCCTGAGCCCGCGTTTCGAGCGGGCCCTGTCCATCCTCACCGGTTTCATCCTGGACGTTCACGAGGCGGGCGGGGCGGTGGAGGTGCTCTTCAGCCATCCCGATGAAGGAGAAACCGTTTCGGAAGAGGACGCCTACCAGCTCCTGCAGCGCCTGGCCACGGCCAGGCCGATCCTGGAGCGTGACGGCGGCGAGGCCCACCCCTTCACCGACCCTGATTTTCTCCGCGACTGCGAAAGCGGCGAACAGGCCCCCTTCATCCTGTTCTCGTTCCGGCACCCCGGCGCCTTCCCGGCTTTGAAGCCGCACATCGGGCCCCGTGTGGGGATCGGTGACCTATGAGCTTCCGCAACTCCCTTCGCCTGGCGGTGTGCCAGATGGTGGCGGCCGGTTTCCTGCCGCTGTTCCTGACCGGACGGGTTGGCTGGCTGGTCGGGCTGCTCTTCCTGGCCGGCATCGCCTGGACCGCATTTTCCCGGAAGGCATTCCAGCCCCCGGTCCGCCCGGAGAGCAACCTGCGGGCCTTCCTGGGCGCCCTGGCCCTGCTGATTTTCTACGGCCTGGACGTGGCCGTGCTGGGCAGCGACTTCGTCGTCGCCCTGGCCCACGTCGCCATGCCGGTGATCCTGCTGAAGATGGCCCGGCCCCGGCGACCCCGGGACCTCCTGTACGTCACCTTCCTGTCCCTGGGCTTCCTGCTGTTGTCCACCCTCTACACCTTCGACATGACGTTCCTGTTCTTTTCGCTGTGGTACTTTGTGTCCGGCGCCCTTGCCTTGATGTTGCTGGGGATACGGGCTTCGGAGAGGGCTTTCGGAACCGACCCCGGACCGGCCGCCACCGTGACGGAAACGGCCTTCCGACTGCCCACCCGGCGGCTGTTCTGGCTGGGGGTCCGCGTCAGCCTTTCCGTACTGCTCATCGCCGTGCCCATCTTCCTCAGCCTTCCCCGGCTGGCGTTCGGCCTTTTCCGGTGGGATGCGCTGAGCGCCGGCACTTCCGGCTTCAACGAGACCACCCGGCTCGGCGACGTCTCCTCCATCCGGCTCAGCGAGACCGTGGCGATGCGCGTCCTCACCGACGAGGCGCCCGACCGGCTGCCCGCCGACCTCAAGTGGCGGGGGGTCGCCCTGGACCGCTTCGACGGGCGGTCCTGGAGTTCTTCCCGGCGGCCGTCCGCCGTCTCGTACGTCCGGCCCGGGCAATTGCACATGGTGGCCAACCGGCGGCCCCGGGAACGCCTGCTGCGGCAGGAGTTCTTCCTCGAACCGACGGCTTCGCCGTCCTTGTTCATGGCGCCCCGGCCCTACGCGGTGTCCTGGGAAGTGGGCCCGGTCGTCTACAACAGCGACGTGGTGCGCACGGTCCGGGTCCACCTGGAAAAGTTCCGTTACACCGCCATATCGGACATCCGGAGGCCGACGGCGGAGGAACTGAATGCCGCCCCCCCCGTGGAGCCGGGCAAGTTTTACCTGAAGAGCACGCTGGAGCTGGGCCCTTTCTCGTTCCGCATCGCCGACCTCGTGGCCCGGCTCACCGCGGGCTGCCCGACGCCCTACGCGAAAGCCCTGGCCCTGGAGCGCTATCTCAAGAACAACTACCCGTATTCCCTCGAGATGGCCGTCTGCCCGCCGGGAAAGCTGCCCATCGAATTCTTCCTCTTCGAGATGCGGCGCGGCCACTGCGAGTACTTCGCCTCGGCCATGGCCATCATGCTCCGCTATGCCGGCATCCCCTCGAAGCTCGTGAACGGCTACCAGGCCGGAGAGGTCAATCCCCTGAACGGGTCTTTCGTCGTTCGCCAGTCCGATGCGCACAGCTGGGTGGAGGCCTGGTTCCAGGGGATCGGGTGGGTCAGTTTCGACCCGACCCCGGCTTCCGCGGTCCGGCGCCACGGCGGGGCCCTGGGCTTCCTCGACAGCCTGCTGGAGTACATCCACTTCCTGTGGCTCAGCCAGGTCGTCAACTTCGACATCACCGACCAGGTGCAGGTCTTCACGTCCGTCCGCGAAACAGTTCGCGACACCGTCGCCTGGCTGCGCTCGGCCTGGAAGAGTCTGGAGGGGAGCCTTTCCTCCGTCTGGAAAGCGCTGTCGGAATTCGGAACCGGGGCCGGAAGCCAACTGGCGCCGTCTTCCCTGTGGCTGCCGGTCCTGGCGTTGGCGGCGGCCCTGGCGGCGTGGGCCCTGTGCCGCCGGGTCCGCCGGACGTGGTCCGCCGATCGCGGCGACCCCCGGCTGCGGGCGGCGCGGGACCGGCTCGGCCGGGCCGCCGGCAAGGCTGGTTTGGTCCGCCGGGACGGCGAGACCATGAGGGAGTTCCTCGCCCGGCTGGAGGGCGTCTGCGCCTCGCCGGCCATCGAAGTGCTGGCGGACAGTTTCCACCGCCTGCGGTACGGCGGGGCGGGCGAGCGGGTGCCCGAAAGGTACGCCGCCCTCGCGGAATCCGTGGGCCAGGTGTGCGACGCGTTGAAACAAAGCAGGAAAAACGCCGTAAGAGGCGCTTGATCTCGAGATAAGGGGTGTGCGTATGGCTTTGGCAGTGAAAGGCATCAAGAAGACGTTCGGAACCTTCCGGGCGGTGGACGGCGTGTCCTTCGAAGTCGGCCGGGGGACGATCTTCGGCCTGTTGGGGCCCAACGGCGCCGGGAAGACGACCACGATCCGCATGATCATGTCCATCCTGCTCCCGGACGAGGGAGTCGTCCGCGTGCTGGGCAGCGAGAATTCCCACATCGAGCGGCACCGGATGGGGTATCTGCCCGAGGAAAGGGGGCTCTACCGGAAGATGAAAGTCCTCGACCAGCTCGTCTTCTTCGGCCGCTCCCACGGTCTGAGCACCGGCGAAGCCCGGAAGAAGTCCGTCGCCTGGCTGGAGCGGATGGAGCTGCCCGGGGTGCAGAAGAAGAAGCTGGAAGAATTGTCCAAGGGCATGCAGCAGAAGGTGCAGTTCATCGCCGCCGTGCTGCACGAACCGGAAATCCTGGTGCTGGACGAGCCGTTCTCCGGCCTCGACCCCATCAACACCCAGGTGCTCAAGGACGCCGTTCTGGAGATGAACCGCAAGGGCTCCACCATCGTTTTCTCCACCCACAACATGGAGGAGGCGGAAAAGCTCTGCAACGGGATCTGCCTCATCAACAAGGGGAAGGTCCTGGTGTCGGGCGACCTGGGGGAGATCCGGCGCGGCTACGGCAAGCGGTCCCTGATCGTTGAGGGGGAAGGGGAGCTGGCCGACATCAAAAAATACGATTATGTTGAACATGTGGATTTGTACGAGAATTACGCCGAGGTCAAGATGAAGCCGGGGGAAGACCCCCAGCAGCTGCTGAAGGAACTGGTGGCCAAGGTGAAAATCCGCCGGTTCGAAATAATGGAGCCCACTCTCCGCAACATTTTCATCGATCTCGTGGGAGGCGACCGTGAGCAATAACGCGTTTGAAATCGTACGGCGGGAATTCCTGGAACGGGTCAAGAAGAAGAGCTTCTGGATCTCGACCCTGCTGTTCCCGGTGATGATCCTGGCCTTTACCGTGCTGCCGGCCGTTCTCGGCTCCCTGTCCCTCGGTAAGGGTACCCGCCTGGCGGTGATCGACCTCAGCGGCAAGTCCTTCGACGAGTTCGCCGCCAACCTGGCTTCGTCCAGCGGGGGAGACGACGAGGCCGAACCGCTGGCCGCCAAACCGTCGGCGAAGAAGCCCGCGACCCGGGGCGATTACGCCCGGCCCGAGCAGATTCCGGTGGCCGGCCCCCAGGAACTGGACAAGGTGCTGTCCGGCGTCAAGGCCCGGATCGACAACGATGAATTCGAGGGCTGCGTGATCATTCCGGCCGTGCTGGAGGAGCCCGAGAAGATCCAGTACTACGGCAAGAGCGTCAGCAACATGAACCTGCTGCGCGACGTCCAGGCCGCCCTGGACCCCATCGTCCTGAAGGACCGCCTCGCCCGGAACAACATCCCGGCCACCACGGAACAGATCCGCCAGTGGGTCCGCTCGCTCCCGCTGGAGACGAACCAGGTGGAGAAGGGCGGCACGTCGAAGAAGAGCGGCTTCCTGCAGTCCTTCATGATGACCTTCGTCTTCGTCTTCATCCTGTACATGGCGCTCATCATCTACGGCATCGCCAACCTGCGCGGGGTGCTGGAGGAGAAGACCTCCCGCATCATGGAGATCCTCCTATCCACCTTCACGCCGCGGCAGATCATGACCGGCAAGCTCATGGGCATCGGTTTCGTCGGCCTGGTGCAGATGGGAGTCTACGCCGCCTGCATGATGGGCCTGCTGGTCTACGGGGCCATGTCGGCGGCCGTTCTCGACCCCAAGATCGCCCAGGCCATCGCCGCGTTCAACCCCATGTACCTGGTGTACTTCATCATCTTCTTCGTGCTGGGCTACTTCATCTACTCGGTGCTCTTCCTCGGCATCGGCTCCCTCTGCTCGTCGGAGGAAGACGCCCAGAACATGCAGTCCCTGGTGATGATCCCCATCATCATCCCCATGGTCCTGACCATGTTCTTCATCAACAACCCCAACGCCCCCGTGACCCGCATCGTCTCGCAGATCCCGCTCTTCACGCCGCTGGTGATGCAGATGCGCGTCATGGTGCAGACGCCCCCCTGGTGGGAGATCTGGCTTTCCATCCTCCTGTGCGTGCTGTTCATCGCGTTCTGTCTCTGGGCGGTGGCCAAGGTGTTCCGCGTGGGCGTGCTCATGTACGGGAAACGGCCGTCCTTCAAGGAGGTCGTCCGCTGGGTCCGCGCGGCCTGACGTGGCCGAGGGGGAAAGAACCTGCTGGTGCATCCGTTACCAGACCAAGAACTTAACGGGACGCCTGCAGGACCTCAACTCGATGATCTTCATTTCGCCCAGGTGCCTGGGCACCGGCTGGGGGCACGACGCCCCCGGCCATTTCATTCATGTGCACGCCCGCTCGGCGGCTGAGGCGCTGCACCTGGCCTTCGGCATACCGTACCACCTGGTCCGCCAGTGGCTGGAACAGGGGGGAGCGAAACTGGAATAGGCGTTGGCACGGTCTTGCGCAGCGAGCGGCCCGGCCAGAGGGTCGGTGAGGCGGCGACGCATTCCGGACAGGCTTCGAGTTCGGCAAGGGAGGTTGCATGAAAAGGCTGGCGAGTTTCCTGCTGGTGGCGACAATTGCCTTCATGCCCGTTCTGGCCGGTTCCTTCCGGGAGGTCGTTTCCATCGGGTGGGGAGCCGGCGCCGGCTTGCGGGAAATCGCTGGACGCCGCTTCGGCCCTGCCGATTTTTCCGTGCGAGGAGACCGGTTGCTCCTGCTGGACGAATCCCGGAGCCGCGTTTCCGAATACGACCTAACCACGGGGCGGCTCGTGCGGCAGTCTACCCTGCCTGACGGGGGCTCTCCTGCCTGTTGGAGGAGGGATAATACGGACGACGTTTTCAAAGGCGCCGTGGAGTCGGGCGACCCGGCTGTGTTCAAGGCCGATGCCTGCACGGTAGACGTTCTCGCGGCCGGCAACACGTTCCAGTACCGCCACCCTGTTCCACTGGGGGCGGTCGAACTGCTTTCCTGCGATGGGGAGAACTTCCTCCTCCGCACCGAAGAAATCCTCCAGCCAAGCCCCATCCGCACAAAGGAATACATCCTGACGGTGGACCGGCACGGTTCCCTGCGGGGCCGGATTTCCCTGCCGCCCGTCTATTTCGCCTATGTGCCCCGGAACCTGCGCGTTGTCGGCGACAAGCTCTACTGCCTCCTGGCCGCTCCCGACGGCCTCCACCTGTTTTGGCTGCCGTTGGCGGAAGCGGCGGAAGGGTATTTCCCGGTCGAGTGGTTCGCGAACCCCTGCCATTTCAACGAAAATATTTTGGCGGAACCGGAAGCGCCCCTGGAAAAGCAGGAAAACGCCTCGGCTGAACTCCCCGTCTCCCGGGGGCAGATCATGGCCGCGGCCGTACCCTACCAGGAAGTGTCCTGGACGGCCGGCACCTCGAACATCTCCAACGGGGTAGTCGTTCTGCCTGACGGAGCCTACATCCGTACGCCGGCATGGGTCACGGTGGGGCGCCATTCGAGCGTTCCGTACAAATGGGCCGGGTGGACGGAGCTTTCCGTCTTTCGGGACGCCATCAAGACCGGGAAGTACGCCGGGGACAACTTCATCGACGACAGTGTTCTGGACTATTCCTGGGGGGATGCCTACTGCGTCGGGCTGGATTGTTCGGGCTACGTCTCCCGCGCCTGGCACACGGCGAAGAAGTACTCGACTTCAACCTTGCCAAAAATCTCCACCGCCTATGATTCCTACGCCAAACTCAAGCGGGGCGACGCCCTAAACCTGGCCGGCTCCCACGTCATGCTGTTCGCCGGCTTCGACCCGTCCGGCGAGGTGGTGGTGCTCGAGGCGTCCGGTGACGACTGGCGCGTATCCTATCGCACCTATACCCTGACGGAACTCATCGATTACGTTCCCCGCTACTTCACCCTGGTCACAGAGGAGGACCCCGCGGAGACCGCCTTCGTCGTCAAGGTCCGTGGCGAGGGTACGGTGACGGTCTTCGAAGAACCGGACGGGGCAGCGGTCACCACGGTTTCCGGCGGCCAGTTGTTCGTGTCCGGAGAGTATGCGGACGGTTGGTACCGGCTGTGGTTCCCCTTCCGGTCCGGCTTCGCCCGCGGGTGGTGCTACGGCGGAACGTCCGACGGCAACGGCATGCTGGAAGGCTGCCCGGCTACGCCCATGGTCCGTTGCGTCACCGGTTCCCTCTTTATCCGAACAGGTCCGTCCACGTCGGATCCTGCGTTCACCTCCATGACCTTCGGCCAGCGCTTCGCCGTGCTGGAGACCCAGGGGAACTGGGCCAGGATCTCCCTGCCGGCCTGTGCCGGGCGTTCGGAAGGCTGGGCCAGCTTGTCTTACCTGGAAACGACGGTGAGCGGAGGCCCCTGTTCCGCGGTCGTCCTGGCTGTGGATTCCCCGTCGGAAGCGGCCCCCGGCGAAACCGTCCCGGTGAGTGTGCGGCTGCGCAACGCCGGAGCTTCCCCGTTCGATGGCGACACCCTTCTGCGGACGACCCAGCCCCGATCCCACGATTCGCCGCTCGCTGACGCCTCCTGGCGCGATCCGTCCACGCCGCTCCGCCTGGCGGTCCCCACCCTTCCTGGACAGGAGACCACCCTGCACTTCGACCTTCGGATTCCCGAAACCGCCCGGGGCGGTGAAGTCGTGGAGGAATCCTTCAACCTGTGCCACGCAGTCGCCGGATGGTTCTCGGATTCTCCCAACGGTGGGCCCTCGGACGGGGAAATCCATGTCCGGATCACCGTGCGCGCCAGGCCCGGCGACCTCAATGGAGACGGGGTGACGGACGCTCTGGACGCGGCTCTGCTCGCCGGATTCCTAACCGGCAACACGGCGTTTCCTAAAGGGAGCGGCGCCGCCGACCTGGACGGGGACGGCCGGGCCACGGCCGCCGACCTGGTGCTGCTGCTCCGGGTCCTGCTGTGACCGACCGGAATTGTCGGCGCAACGACCGGATTCATGATGGAGCCGCCGGCATGAAGCAGCCGGCGTGCTGCGCCCCGGAGGGCCGGCTCACGCCGGAGACATGGATTCGCCGGATGAACAGGGTGCCCGGGCATCGAAGCAGCCTTCACGTTCCGCTCATTTGCCTTTCAGTTCCGTCCAGGCGTTGGAGATCTCCACGAGGTAGGGGCCCAGGTCGCGGTACAGCTGGAATCCCTTCATGGCTTCGGGCGGGGGGAAGAGGATGGGGCTGTCCCGGTATTCGGGGGGCAGGAGGCGGCGCCCGGCCTGGTTGGGCATGGCGTAGCAGATGCTCTTCATGTTTCGGGCCGCATTGTCGGGACGGACGAGGAAATTGACGAACATCTCGGCTTCCCGGACGTTCACGGCGCAGGTGGGGATGCAGAAGTTGTCGATGGACAGGACGCAGCCCTCCCGGGGGATGGCATACTTGAACTTGGGGTTCTCCCGGGCCAGCTTGACCGCTTCCCCCGACCAGCCGTGGGCCAGCCAGATCTCCCCGGAGCGCAGCATGTCCTTGAACAGGTTGCTCTCGTACTTCCGCAGCACCTTCTTCTGGTCGAAAAGCATGGCCTTGGCCCGCTCCAGGTGGGCCCGGTCCGTGTCGTTGATGGAGCAGCCCATCCGCAGGAAGGCGATGGAGAAGGCGCTGCGGGCGTCGTTGATGACGGTCACCCGGTCCCGGTAGGCGGGGTTCCAGAAGACGTCCCAGCTGTCCACGGGCTCCCGGACTTTCTCGGCGTTGTAGGCGATGCCGGTGGAGCAGTAGGCGTAGGGCACGTAGTGCCGCCCCGACGGGTCGAAGTAGAGCTTCCGGTAGTCCGGGTCGACGTGCCGGACGTTGGGCACGTTCCGGAAATCGTAGGGGCGCAGGTAGCCCTTGCGGCGCAGGATGTCCACGTAGCTGTCGGTGACGATCATGAGGTCGTAGGAGCAGGCCCCGGCGTTGAGCTTGGTCAGCAGTTCGTTGGCGTCGTTGAAGTAGTCCACCGACACCTCGATGCCGGTCTCTTTCCGGAAGTCCGTCAGCAGCGACTCGTCCAGGTACTCGGGGTAAATGGCGAAATGGAGCACCTTGCGGTCCGGGGCGGTGAAGTGGAAGAAAGCGGCCAGGCCCAGGGTGACCGCCAACAGACCGAGGACGACCCGGCGCAGCTTCCCCTCCAGCTTGTCGCGATGGAGGGTCAGCAGCCCGGCGCCGGCCACCGCCGCCGTGGCGAACACGATGAGCAGGGTGGAAATGGCGTTGATGGAAGGGTCGACCCCGAACTTGAGCATGGAGTAGACCTTGAGGGGAAAGGTGGTGAAGCCGGCGCCCGTGGTGAAGAAAGTGACCACGAAGTCGTCGATGCTCAGGGTGAAGGCGAAGAGGGCCGCCGATACGATGCCCGAGGAGATGTTGGGCAGCACCACGTCGAAGAAGGCGCGCAGCGGCCGAGCGCCCAGGTCCAGCGCCGCGTGCTCGATGTCGGCGTCGAAGTTGCGCACCGAGGCCAGGACCACGATGATCACGAAGGGCAGGCACAGGGTCACGTGGGCGCAGACCACCGACAGCAGGCCCAGCGGCAGCCGGGCCACCGAGAACAGGATGAGCAGGGCCACGCCCAGCACGATTTCCGGCAGGATGATGGGCAGGTGCACGATGCCCAGGAGGAAGGCCCGCCCGCGGAACCGGCGCCGGCCCAGGGCCAGGGCGGCCATGGTGCCCAGCACCGTGGAGACCAGGGTGCTCAGCACCGCCACGGTCAGCGAATTGCGGACCGTCGCCCACATAGTCTCGTCCTGGAAGGCCTTTCCGTACCAGGCCAGCGAGAAACCGCCCCACTGGGTAACGCTTTTGGAAGCATTGAAAGAAAACAGCATGAGCAGAAAGAGGGGGGTGAGCAGGAAGAGGAGCCCCGCCCCGAACACGAGTTTGAACCAGAGGCCCTGGCCGATGCGCAGGTCGTTCCGGCGGCTCACGAGGCGCCTCCTCGCCCTTCCGCGCCGCGCTCGGCGTAGCGGAGGTACAGGAAGACGAACACCATGATCACCGCGATCAGCAGCATGGACAGGGCCGAACCCAGCGGCCAGTTGCGGGCGATGGTGAGCTGGTCGGTGATGACGTTGCCGATGAGGATGTCGTTCTTGCCGCCCAGCACGTCCGGGATGATGAAGCAGCCCAGGGTCGGGACGAAGCAGAAGATCACGCCGGCGCAGAGGCCGGGCAGGGCGTGGGGCAGGGTGACCCGCAGGAAGGTCTTCACCCGGCCGGCGCCCAGGTCCAGCGAGGCCTCGATCAGGGAGAAGTCCAGGCGGTCCAGGGAGGCGAAGATGGGGAAGATCATGAACGGAAGGTTCCAGTACAGGAAGCCGAGGAAGAGCGTCGTCGACGAACGGTTGATCTGCAGGGGCGCGTCGGCGAGGCCCAACGCCAGGATGGCCTGGTTGAGGAGGCCGTTCTCGTCGAAGATCACGGTCATGGCGTAGAGCCGGATCATGAGGTTGGTGAAGAAGGGGACGATGATGAGGAACAGGAAGAGGTATTTCCAGCGGCCGGCGCCGAAGGCCAGGAAATAGGCCATGGGGAAGCCGACGAGCAGCGTGAGGGCGGTGGCGGTGGCGGCCACGGCCAGGGAGCGCAGGAAGACGTTCAGGTACAGGCTGTCCACCGCGTCCGCGTAGTTCCGGAAGTTCAGGCCGGGCTTGACGCCGCCGTAGTGGTCGGCCTGGGACAGGCTGAAGACGCCCACCAGGACCAGCGGCAGGAGGAAGAAGACGGTCAGCCAGAAGAAGGGGGGGACGAGCAGGCCCAGCCGATGGCGTTTTTCCGGGTCAGGAGGCATGGAGCACCCGCCCCGAGGTCCGGCTCCAGACGACGTTGATCTCCTCGCCCGCCTCGAAGAACCCCTGGCCCATGGCGGCCAGGTAGTTCTGGGTGTTGACCGAGACCGTGTTCCCGCCGTTCAACTGGATGTCGAAGATCGTGGTCTCGCCCTGGAAGACCGAGTCAACGATCCGCCCCTGCAGGGCGTTCTCGTAGGGCTGGGGCGGCAGCAGGCTCAGCTTCAGCCTTTCCGGCCGCAGGCAGAGGATGACCTTCTCGCCCGGTTCCACCTCGCAAGGCGCCGTGAGGGTCGCCTCGACGGAATCGAACAGCCGCATCCGGCAGATGGATTCTTCCACGGATAGCACCTGGCCCGGAAAGAAGTTCATGGAGCCGATGAACCCGGCCGTGAAAGCCGTGGCCGGCGATTCGTAGATTTCCCGCGGGGGGCCGTCCTGCTCCACCCGGCCGGCGTTCATCACCGCCAGGCGGTCCGCCAGGGCCAGGGCCTCGGCCTGGTTGTGGGTGACGAAGACGAAGGTGATGCCGACCTTCTTCTGCAGTTCCTTCAGTTCCCGCCGCATCTGCTCGGAGATCTTCCGGTCCAGGGCACTCATGGGCTCGTCCAGCAGGAGCACGGCCGGCTCGTTCACCAGGGCCCGGGCCATGGCCACCCGCTGTTTCTGCCCGCCGGACAGCTGGGACGGTAGGCGGTCGCTATAGTCGGTGAGGGCCACCTGCGCGAGCGCCCGTTCCACGCGCTCGCGGATCTCGGCCTTCGGCCGTTTCCGGACGCGCAACCCGTACGCCACGTTGTGGAAAACGTTCAGGTGCGGGAACAGTGCGTAGTTCTGGAACACCATGTTGACGTCGCGCCGGTAGGGGGGAAGGGCGGAAATGTCTTTCCCGTTCAAAAGAATCTGGCCGGAGTCCTGCCTCTCGAAGCCCGCGATCATCCGGAGGACGGTGCTCTTGCCGCAGCCGCTCGGGCCTAGCAGGCAGAAAAATTCGCTTTTCTCCAGCCGCAGCGAAACGTCTTCCACGGCGGCCGTCTGGCCGTAGCGCTTCACCAGGTTCCTGATTTCCAGCATGGCCGGGCTCCCCGGGTTCCTCGGTTGGCGGCCGAAGAGCCTAGTCTTCGACGGGCTGTATGAGCCCCTTGGCGACGGCGGCCGTGTAGTAGTCGGGGAACTGCACCTTGAGGCAGCCCGGGCAGATGCCGTGGCTGAACTCGACCTGGGAGTGCTGCTTCAAATAGGACTCCAATTGGTTCCAGTAGCCGTCGTCGTCACGTATCTTCTTGCAATATGAGCAGATCGGCAGAAGACCCTTCAGTTCCTTGACCTGGGCCAGCGCCTCCTCGAGATGGACGTTTTTCTCGGCCAGTTCCTCCGTCCGCTTCTCCAGGTCCGCCTGCGACCGCTTCAGGGCGACATGGGTGGAGATCCTCGCCAGGAGCTCGGCCTTGTTGAAGGGCTTGGTGATGTAGTCGATCCCGCCGGACTCGAACCCTTCGACGATGCTGTCTGTGTCCGTCCGCGAAGTGATGAAGATCACCGGGATGTGGGCGGAAGCACGATTCTGCTTCATCTGGCGGCAGACTGCGAAGCCATCGGTCTTTGGCATCATCACGTCCAGCAGGACGAGGTCGGGGGATTCATCGCGCACCCGCTCCAGGGCCTCGTCGCCGTCCCGGGCCTGGCTGATCTGGTACCCCCGCGGTTCCAGCAGGGCCTCCAGCAGGCGGAGGTTCCTCTCCTCGTCGTCCACGGCCAGAATCTTTGCCTTGATGCTGCTCATCGGTCGCCTCCCGGAATGTCCGCCCTGCCGCGCTGATGATTACCCGGCCAAGTTTCGAGGTGGGGAGGGAAGAATGGCACGGGCACATAGAAAAGTGCATTTTACAGATGCAACGACCAGGAAACAATACCTGGGCAGCGTCTTTTTCGGGGGAGGCTACGTGTTCACCTGGTGGGCGGGTACCGTGAAGGTGAAGGTGCAGCCCTGCCCCGGTTCGCTTTCCACCCACATCCGGCCGCCCTGGAGTTCGACGATCATTTTGCAGATGGGCAGGCCCAGGCCCGTCCCCTTCATGCCGTCGCTGCGGGTGTAGATCTGGTGGAATTTTTCGAACACTCTCCCCAGTTCCTCTTTCGCGATGCCGATGCCGGTGTCCTGGATGGAGATCTCCACGAAGCAGGCGTTGGTCCCGCTCCCGTTCCTGGCCCGGCAGGTGATCGAGCCGTTGTCGGGCGTGAACTTCACGGCGTTGGAGACGAGGTTGGACATGACCTGGAGCAGACGGTTGCGGTCCACGTAGATTTCGGAAGCCCCCGCCTCGATTTCCTGGAACACCTGCAGATTCTTCTTTTCGAAGAAGATCGACATGGGAGTCAGGGTCTGCTCGAAGAGCTGCCGGACGGGGAAGGGCTCCACGTCGAGGATGACTTTGCCTGCCTCCAACTTGGCCAGGTCGAGGAGGTCGTTGATCAGGGTCGTCAGCCTTTCGCCCTCGCCGATGATGATGTCGATGTCCTCCCGGACCTGTCGGGCGTGCTTCTCCCGGTGGGCCGCATCGGTTTCCGGTAGTTGGAGCGAGGCGATCCGTTTCCGAATGATCATGGCGAAACCGACGATGGATGTGATGGGTGTGCGGATGTCGTGCGCCGCCATATTCAGGAAGTCGGACTTCATCTGGTCGAGTTCGCGTAGGCGGGCGTTGGCCCGCTCCAGTTCGACGGTCCGTTTCTCCAGGGCGTCGCGGGACTGCTTCAGCTCGATCTGGGTGGAAACCCGGGCCAGCAGCTCGGCCTTGTGGAAGGGCTTGGTGATGTAGTCGAGGCCGCCCGCCTCGAAGCCGCGGACGATGCTCTCCGTGTCCGTCTTGGAAGTCAGGAAAATCACGGGGATGCCGGCGGTGGTGGTCTGGTCCTTCAGCCGCTCGCAGACCTCGAAACCGTTCATCTTCGGCATCATGACGTCCAGCAGGACGAGGTCGGGGCTGTCGGCGGCGATCTTTTCCAGCGCCTCGGCGCCGCTCAGCGCCGTGGCCACCTGGTAGCTCTTGGGACCCAGCACGGCTTCCATGAGTCGCACGTTGCTGCCCTCGTCGTCCACCACCAGAATTTTCGCCTTCTTTTCCATCGGCTTCCCCTCGCGGTTGTGCTCGGCCCGGCCCGGCCAATCTGCCTGCCCCCGGGAAGGGGCGTGGCGGTTGACGGCAGGCGCTTCTACTTCAGAATAACTGGCGGCATTCTAACATCGCCAGCCGGGCCGATCAACCACGGAAATGGCCATGAGTGCGTCTTTGCGCCATGGCGCCTTTGCGTTGACGTGCCTCACCATTCGGCAGAAAGTCGCAGCCAGCACCCAGGCCTGCCGACACGGGAGAATCTCAACGCCAGGGCGCAATGGCGCGAGGGCGCAAGGAGAGAAGAAAAATGGTTTGGACTGGGGGCTCTGTCATCTAGGCCCGTTCACGACCCGAAGGAGGCCGTCCCGGAACACCCTTTCTCCAAAATTGAATTCGTTTTCGGGAAAGCATTTTCCGAAGGGTCAGGGCATCGGAAGCGGTCCGTTTCCCACAATTGTTGAACGGGCGGTGCCGGTCTGGCTCCCGGTCTCACCGGGCAGGCCCGCACCTTCCTGGTTCATCGCTCAACTCGTTCTTTCGTCTGTCGGGAAGGCGGAAGGCTGGAGGAGCGGTAGGCGGAAGACGAAGCGGCTGCCCTGACCTTCGCCCGCGCTCTCCGCCCAGATGGCCCCGCTGTGCAGCTCCACCAGCTTCTTCACGATGGGCAGGCCCAGCCCGGTGCCCCTGGTCTTGCCGGACAGGGAGTTCCTGGCCTGGTAGAAGGTCTCGAAGACCCGGGGCAGGTCTTCCGGCCGGAGGCCGATGCCCGTGTCGGCGACGGCGACCTCGATCCAGGGCGCGGTCGCGTCGCCCGGCCCGGCGACCGGCCGGACCAACAGGGTGATGGACCCCCGCTCGGTGAACTTCAGGGCGTTGGAGATGAGGTTGAA
>CAYTBK010000038.1:0-31065 GCA_964436005.1 uncultured Acidobacteriota bacterium | reverse complement strand
CCCGGCGGCTGAACATCCCGCGCGGCGAAGTGGAACTGGCCGCCCAGATCGCCAGTTGGACGCCGGGCGCGGCCGCCCCGTTGACGAGGAACTGAGGAGACAATGGCGACCCCGGTCTGTTCCTACGACAAGTGCCCCCGTCTGGACGGCGGCAAGCGACGGGCTTTCAGCGGACAGAAAGCCCGCCGGTTCGTTCTCTTCGACCGGCCGTACTGCAGCCGGGAATGCCTGCGCTGGGGTATTTACGAAACGCTGCGCATGGAACTGGACCGCACCCGCCGCTCCAAGACCGACCTGAAGAAGTCGCGGCTGGGCAGCATCCTGATCGCCGACGGCGTCATCTCCCGGGAACAACTGGAAGTCGCCCTCAAGCTGCAGCAGTGGAGCTCGTACAAGCCGCTGGGGGAAAACCTGGTCGAGCTGGGCTACATAACCAAGGAGCAGCTGACCTACTACATCAGCCAGCAGGAGCGCATTCCCTTCGTCCGGGCCGAACAGCTGCACATCGACCCGGAACTGGTGGTGGCCATCCCGCCCTACATCGCCCGCCTCGGCGGCGTGCTGCCCTACGCCTTCGACCCCTTCAGCCGCGAGATGAGCCTGGCCTGCCAGGCGCCCATCAACAAGTTCGCCTGCGTCTCGGCGGGCAAGGTCATGGGGTGCGAGTACCTTCCCTTCCTGCTGGAAAAGGAGATGTTCCGCGACCTCCTGGGCGTGTACGAGAAGCTGTTCTCCAAGGTGCACCTGTACCGTCACGGCGAGACTTTCAGCATCCGGCAGAGCATGGAGGCCTTCGGCGTGGCGGATTCCATGCTGAGCATCCTGATGCTGGAAGACGACGAGCTGATCACCCTGGCCATGATGAACGAGAACATCTGGGTGCGCGTGGTGGTCCGCGGCTTCACCTACCACTACCTTTTCCCGGCGGCCGTCACCTTCTGATCAGACCACGTTGAGAAGCTTTTCCAGGCCGGCCATGGCGAAGATCGCGCGCACCTCGGGGACGGGGTGGGCGATGCGGAATGGCTTGTCCTTCTTGAGTTGGGCGGCCTGGATGCAGATGCGCAGGAAGGCCGAGGTCACGTAGGTCACTTTCGACAGGTCCAGGCTGACCCCGCCGGGGAATTTGCCGATCCTGGCCAACAGGTCCCTCTCCAGGGCGATGCAGGCGGGCGAGTCCAACTTGCCATGGAGTGCGCAGGTGAGCAGCTCTGGGGATTCCATAAATCGGACGTTCGCATTTCCTGCTTCTTGCAGTTTCACGGATGTCTCCTCCCGCGCATTTTTTCCCGGGCTTCGGGAATAGACATTTTTTCACAGCTTCGGGAGCAGAGCAACACCGACCTCACGCTTTTTGACGTTTCCCGCGGGAACGGGTTCACGGGCCCGACCGGGGCTTGACTTTTTTCCCGCTCGGGATAAGCTTGCTCCTTATGCGGAAAACCACCTTCACCGTGAGAAGAGAAGAGGCGGGGATGCGGCTGGACAAGGCCGTGCTGCTGCACGTGGACGGCGTCAGCCGGGCGCGGCTGCAGCAGTGCGTCGAGTCGGGCGCCCTGCGGGTCAACGGCCTGCCGACCCGGTCCTCCTACGCGGTCCGGGAGGGGGACAAGGTCTCCCTGGACCTGGTCCCGCGGGAGGCCCCGGAATCCCTCAAGGCGGAAAACATCCCGCTGGACATCGTGTACAGCGACGAACACTTCCTGGTCCTGAACAAGCCGGCCGGCATGGTCGTCCACCCGGGAGCGGGCATCGCCGACGGCACCCTGGCCAACGCGCTGGCCTTCCACTTCGAGAACCTGCCGGGGCTGGACATCAGCCGGCCGGGAATCGTCCACCGTCTCGACAAGGAGACCTCGGGGCTGCTCCTGGTCACCCTCACCGAGAAGAGCCAGCTGGCCGTCTCCCGGCTGTTCCACGACCGCTTGATCCAGAAGGAGTACGTGACCCTGGTGTACGGCCCCATGAGCCAGAAGTCGGACCGTATCGACAAGCCCATCGGCCGCGATCGGGTTCACCGCACGCGGATGAGCACCCACTCCCCGTCCGGAAGGCCCAGCCTCACCGAGTGGTTCCTGGAGGACACCCTGCAGGGCTTCTCCCTGCTGCGGGTCAGGCTGCACACGGGGCGGACGCACCAGATCCGCGTCCACCTGGCCTCGGTGGGCCACCCAGTGGTGGGCGACTTCGTCTACGGCGGCCAGCGCCACCGGAACATCCGCGACCCGCGGATCCGGCAGGCCATCGAAACCATGGGCCGGCACTTCCTGCACGCCCGCCGGCTCGCCTTCGAACACCCCTTCACCGGGCAGCCCGTGGAGTTCCGGGCCGAGCTGCCGGCGGACCTCGCGGCGTTCCTCGAGCTGTTGAAGAGGGCCTGACGGTGGCGGCCAGCCCTGCCCAGCCGCTTTCCGGTGGCCCGGCCGTCTGCGCGCGGGCCGTGGGCGGCTACGAACTGCCGGCCGTGCGGGAGGCGCTGGCCGGGCTGCTCGCCCCGCTGGGCGGGATGGAACGATTCGTCAAGCCCGGGCAGCGGGTCCTGGTGAAGCCCAACCTGCTGGCCCCCCTGCCGCCGGAGCGCGCGGTGACCACCCACCCGGCGGTGGTGGAGGCCGTCGTCATGCTGGTGCAGGAGGCCGGCGGCCTCCCCGTGGTGGGGGACAGCCCCGGCGTCGGCCAACCCCGGGACGTGGCCCGGGCCTGCGGGGTGCTGGACGTGGTGACCCGGCGGGGCGCCTTCCTGGCGGACTTCTCCCGGCCGCACATCTTCCGCGAGCCGCGCAACGCCGTGGGCAAGACGCTCACCCTGGTGCGGGAAGTCTTCGACGCCGACGTGGTGATTTCCGTGCCCAAACTGAAGAACCACGGCCAGATGGTGATGACCGCGGCGGTGAAGAACCAGTTCGGGCTGGTGCCCGGCATGCTGAAGGGGCAGTACCATTTCCGCCTGCTGGACATCGACCGCCTGGCCGACCTGATCGTGGACATCAACCGGGTGGCCGCGCCGGCCCTGACCGTGCTGGACGCCATCGTGGGCATGGAAGGCGAGGGGCCGAGCGGCGGCGAGCCCCGCTCCGTCGGCGTCCTGGCGGCGTCCGACGATGTGGTCGCCATGGACCTCTTCGCCTGCGCCCTGATCGGGCTGGACCCCGCCACCGTCCCCACGGTCGCGGCGGCCCGGCGCCAGGGCTTCGGCCCTGCCCGCCTGGAGGACGTCCGGTATTTCGGCGATCCCCTCGAGCGGCTGGTCGTGCCGGATTTCAAACCCATCCGCCACCGGGTGGGCGTCTCCCGCCTGCTGCCGCTGCCCCGGCCCCTGCTGCGCGCATTGCGGAAGCTGTGGGTGCCGGTCCCCCGGATCGACCGGCAGCGCTGCACCCGCTGCTTGCGCTGCCGGAACGGCTGCCCGGTCCGGCCGCCGGCCATCGACCCCGCGGTGGCGAAGGACTACGGCGTCAATTTGGCGAGCTGCATCCGGTGCTACTGCTGCAGCGAGTTCTGCCCGGAGAAGGCGGTGGGGATCCACCGCTCGGCGTTCGACCGGGCGCTGAACGTCACCGGGACTCTGAACCTTCTGGGGCGCGGGCTGGGCAAGGCGCAGTCCGCCCTGGGGCGCCTGTTCCGCCCCCGAAAAAGGAAGTAGCGGGGCGAGGTCTCACGCGAAGACGCGAAGAAGAACCAGCCGAAGGGGCTTCCTCCCGGTGCGAGAAATTACCGCCATCCTGTTTGGCCCGGGCATCCATTTTCAATAAAAATGGGAAATTAAAATCAAATAATCTTTTCGCCGGCGGCCGCGGCCACTCCCAGGACGAAGTCGACCTCGAACATGTCGTAGTGGCAGCGGCTCATGCCCAGGGCGGCGTAGGTGCGCCGGGCCGTGTCGTTGCCCTGGTCCACGTACAGCCGCAGCCCGCAGACCCCGGCGCGGGCGCGGGCCTCCTGCGCCAGCCAGCGGTACAGGGTGTGGAACACCCCGCGGCGGCGGCGGGCGGGGCTGGTGTAGACCGACTGGATCCACCAGAAACGGCCGTTGCGCCAGTCGCTCCACTCGTAGGTGACCATGAGCTGGCCCACGTAGCGGCCATCCTCTTCGGCCACCAGGTAGAAGCCCAGGTCCGGGTTTTCCACGACGGCCCGGGTGCCGGCCGCCACGGTGGCGGGATCCAGCCGCCGGCCTTCGGTCTCCAGCGCCATGGCGGCGTTGCCGGCGGCCAGCAGATCGCAATCCTCCCGCCGCGCCAGGCGCACCGTGATGTCTCCCATTCCTTGCCCTCCTGTCGGCGGCACCGCGCGGCTCAGAACGCCTCGTGCTCGGTGCGCTCGATGATCTCGTCCTGCAGGGCCTTCCCCAGGTCGCAGAAGTAGTCGCTGTAGCCGGCCACCCGGACGATCAGCCCGGCATGGGCCGCCGGGTCCGCCTGCGCCTTGCGGAGGGTGTCGGCGCTGACGACGTTGAACTGGACGTGGTGGCCGTCGAGCTGGAAGTAACCGCGGATGAGCCGGGCCAGGTTCTCCACGCCCGGCTCGCCCGCCAGGATGGCCGGGGAGAACTTCTGGTTGAGGAGGGTCCCGCCGGTCTTGAGGTGGTCCATCTTGGCCGCCGAGCGGACGACGGCGGTGGGGCCCTTCCGGTCGGCCCCCTGCACAGGGGAGATGCCTTCCGAAAGGGGTTTGCCGGCCAGGCGCCCGTCCGGGGTGGCGCTCGTCACAGAGCCGAAGTAGACATGGCAGGTGGTGGGCAGCATGTCGATGTGGTACTCGCCCCCCCGGCCGTTGGCGTGCCCGTCCACCGCCCGGAAGAAAACCTCGAAGCACGCGCGCATCAGGTCGTCGGCGCGGTCGTCGTCGTTGCCGTAACGGGGCGTCTTTTCCGACAGCAGCGCCCGCAGCGGGGCGGCCCCGTCGAAGTTGCGGTCCAACGCCTCCACCAGGCCCGCCAGGCCGATGGTCCCGCGCTCGAAGACGTGGGTCCTGACGGCCGAGAAGCAATCCGTGAGCGTGCCGATGCCGACGCCCTGGATGTAGGAGGTGTTGTAGCGGGCGCCGCCGGCGTTGTAGTCCATCCCCTTCCGGATGCAGTCGTCGATCAGGACGGAGAGGAAGGGGGCCGGGGCGTGCCGCGCGTACAGCCGCTCCACGATGGCGTTCCCTTCCATCTTGAGGGCGGCGAAGTGACGCACCTGGGCTTCCCAGGCCTGGAAGAGCGCCTCGAAGGTGGTCAGCGAGGCGGCCGGGCCTGTCCGCGGCCCGAGCTGGCGCCCCGTCCGCGCGTCCCGCCCGTCGTGCAGCGCAAGTTCAAACATTTTAACGAGATTGAAATAGCCGGTGAGGATGTAGGCCTCCTTCCCGAAGGCCCCCGCCTCCACGCAGCCGCTGGTTCCGCCCTCCCGCGCGTCCTCCACGCTCTTCCCCTGGCGGACGAGCTCCTCCACGATGGCGTCGGCGTTGAACACCGAGGGGAAACCGTAGCCCCGGCGGATCACCCGGGCCGCATGGCGGACGAAGTCGTCGGGGTTCTTGCGGGCGACCTGCACGTTGGAGCTGGGCTGCAGGATGTGCATCTCTTCGATGACGTCCAGGATGATGTGCGAGAGTGGGTTGACCCCGTCGTCGCCGTCGCGGGTGAGCCCCCCCACCGAGATGTTGGCGAAGTCGGTGAAGGTGCCGCTCTCCTGGGCGGTCACGCCGACCTTGGGGGGGGCCGGGTGGTTGTTGAACTTGACCCAGAAGCACTCCAGCAGTTCCACGGCGTCCTCTTCGGTCAGGGCGCCGGAGTCGAGGTCGCCCCGGTAGAAGGGCAGCAGGTGCTGGTCCAGGCGGCCGGGGCTGAAGGCGTCCCAACCGTTGAGTTCGGTGATGACCGCCAGGTGGCAGAACCAGTAGGCCTGCAGCGCCTCGTGGAAGTTCGACGGCGCCTGGGCCGGGACCGTGTCGCAGACGCGGGCGATCTTCTCCAGTTCGGCCCGGCGCGAGGGGTCGGGGCAGGCGGCCGCCTGGCGCCTGGCTTCCTCGGCGTGCCGGCGGGCCAGCAGGATGACGGCGTCGCAGGAGATGTCCATGGCGCGGAGGGCGTCGCGGCGGTCGAGGGCGAGCGGGTCGCGGCGGAAGTCCAGGGCGGCCGCGGTCCGGGCGATTTCCTCCTTCGCTTGCAGGAGCCCGCGGCGGTAGATCTTGCCGTCGGCCACGGTGTGGCCCGGGGCGCGCTGTTCCATGAACTCGGTGAACAGGCCGGCGGCGAAGGCGTCCTGCCATTCCGCCGGGAGCTCTGCGAAGATCCGGTCCCGCATGGAGCGGCCGTTCCAGTAGGGGATGACGGTCTTCTCGTAGGCGGCGAAAACGTCGGGCGGGACCTTGTAGGAAGTCTTCTCCCGCGTGTCCAGGATCCGCAGGTCCTCCCGCGAGTGGCAGGTCAGCTCGGGGAACGTGGGCGTGGCCTTGGGGAAGGGCCCGCGCTCGCCGACGACGAGTTCGCCCGGGCCGATCCAGACCGTCTTGTGCTGGCAGAGGTGGTGGAAAGCCATGGCACGGAGGACCGGCGTCGGGTGCTTCCCGTCGTTCTCCCGGTAGAATTCCGTCAACAGGACGGCCCGTTCGGCGGAGATGCACGGCACGGCCTCGAGGCTCTCCCGGCGCAACCGGGCTACGCGTTCGGTCATCATGGCGATGGCTCCTTCTAGAATTTCCGGATCTGCCTCAGCGCTTCGTAGACGACGATGCCCACGCTGGTGGAAAGGTTGAGGCTGCGCACCGGCCCCCACATGGGGATAGTGTAGGTCGATTCGTACCGGCGGGCAAGCAGGGATTCGGGCAGCCCGCGGGTTTCGCAGCCGAAGACGAGCCAGTCCCCGTGCGCGTAGGGGGCGCGGGTGTGGGGGCGCGCGGCGCGGGAACTGAAGAAGTGGCGCTGCGCCGGTCCGGCTTCCGCCTCCAGGGCTTCGAAGGAAGGCCAGACGCGGAGGTCGACGTGCTCCCAGTAGTCCAGCCCGGCCCGCTTCAGGTAGCGGTCCTCCAGGCGGAAGCCCAGTGGTTCCACGAGGTGCAGGCGGCAGAGCGCGGACGCGCACAGGCGGGCGACGTTGCCGGTGTTGGGGGGGATTTCGGGCGAAACCAGGACGACGTGCAAGAATGGGGCGGCGTCCTCTTCCCGGGCAGGCTGGTCGTGGGCGATTGGCATGCGGGGCGTTCCCGGGTGTCTTCAGTCGAAGTCCAAAATGTCGTTGCCCTCTGCCCGGCAGCGGGAGACGATGTCCTCCAGGCGTTTCGGGTCGCTGATCTTGAAGTGGTCGAGGATTTCCTCCCGCTCGAAGTAGGAGGGCTCGTCCTCTTCCGAGAACATGTTGTCCACCCAGTTGGCCAGGCAGGCGATGCCGATGATGTCCCGGAATTCCGGGGGGGCCAGCATGGGCGTGTGGTGGAAGCGGATGGCGGCGATGAGGTAATCCGGGAAATTCCACTTCCGGGCGATCCGTTCGCCGATCTCGCAGTGGCTGATGCCCACGGAAATTTCCTCGAGCTGCGGCAGGCTGGCCGTGCTCCGTTCGTGGAGGATTTCGTGGATCTGGTTCTGCAGGCCGTCGTCGATGCTCATCAGCACGATCTTGCCGATGTCGTGGAGCAGCCCGGCCAGGTAGAGGCGGCCGGGGTCGGGGTGAACGTCGAGTTCGCTGGCGAAGATGCCCACGTAGGCCCCCACGCGCCGGGCGTGGCGCCAGACCGACTCGAACTTGCCGAAGCGCTGGCTGAGGATCCGCTTGGTGCCGGCGGCCATGAGCAGGGTTTCCAGGTTGCGGATGCCCATGGCGGCCACGGCGTCCCGGATGTTGTCCACGTTGCGGCAGGCGGCCATGAAGGCGGAGCGCCCGAACTTCATCACGTCCGCGCTCAGGGCCGGGTCGCACATCACCTTGTCCACGATGCGCTGCATGGGCACGTCCGGGTCGCGGCAGAGCTCGGTCAGGGCCAGGATGGTGGCGGGGAAGGTCGGCAGGATGGCGATCTCGTTCTCGATCTGGGCCTTGACCGAGCTGGCAGTCTCGACGTACTGCATCTCGCGGTTGAGCAGGAAGCGCGTCGTGGTGCCGTCGTTCTCCGAAAGGACGTCGAAGCAGGGCGGGTGCACGCCGATGTTCTTCAGCATGAAAACGATCATCAGGATGCCCAGCCCCGCCCCCTCGGTGAAGTCGCAGAAGCCCTCGTAGGATTCGAGGAGCTGGGTGCCCTCCATGGCGCGCTTGATGCGGGACCGGACGCGCTCCAGCTCGTCGGGCAGGATGGCCGAGTTGTTGAAGACGCTGAATTCGAAGCAGTTCTCCCGCCGGCGCAGGCTGACGGTCACTTGCAGCTGCTCATTCTGCAGCCGTTCGGCGAACTCGTCGAGGCGGTGCACCACGTCGTTGCGGAAGCCGTCGATGCCGCGGGCGTAGTCGTTCGGGTCGAGGATATCCAACCCGAGGTCGTGGAAATGGATGCGCTTGGCGTTGGCCTTGATGGCGTTGGAAACGAGCTCCCGCAGGATGGTCATGATGTGGTCGGCCACGAAGAGCATGTCCTCGTCTGCCAGCACCCGCTTGACCAGCGCCTTGAGGCGGCGTTGCTGCTCGTTGTCGAAAAAGTGGAACCGGAGCTGGGCCGGCTGGTTCCGGGCCAGTTCCTCCACCAGTCTGGTCACGTTGAAAGGCTGTAGGCTCATCAGGTCGACCGCCCTTTTCAATATTTGCCCATTCTATGCCGCCGCCGCCCCCCTGTCAATTGAATGGTGGAGAATGGGCGTGGCAGGCCCGTTCTCGTTACGAACCCGCGTAGGCGCCTTCCGCCGGAAGGCGCACCCGCAGGCAGTTGTTCCGGCGCAAAAAGGTGCCCGCCTCATCCAGTCCATCCATGTCTTTCGGCCCGCCGGCGGGGGGGCGCACCGGTGCGAAATTTATAGCGCGGATCGGCCGCATACGCTATCATGGCGTTTCGTTTGCAGTTGGGGAGGGTTTATGGTTGGAAAAGGGATCATTCTCGCCGGCGGGCACGGCACCCGCCTCTGGCCCATCACCCGCGCGGTGAGCAAGCAGCTGCTGCCGGTGTACGACAAGCCGATGATCTACTACCCCCTGACGGTGCTCATGATGGCCGGCATCCGCGAGATCCTCGTCATCACCACCCCGGAGGACCGGCCGCAGTTCGAAAAGCTGCTGGGGGACGGCGCCCAGTGGGGGATATCCTTGCGCTACGTGACCCAGGACCGCCCCAACGGCCTGGCCGAGGCCTTCCTCCTCGGCGAGGATTTCCTCTCCGGCGGGCCGGGCGCCCTCATCCTCGGGGACAACATATTCTACGGGCACGGGTTGGTGGAGATCCTGGAGCGAACCGCCCGGCGCGAGGACGGGGCCACGGTGTTCGCCTACCAGGTGCGGGACCCCGAGCGCTACGGCGTCGTGTCCTTCGACGAGGGCGGGCGGGCCGTCACCATCGAGGAGAAGCCCCGGGCGCCCCGGTCCAACTGGGCGGTGACCGGGCTGTATTTTTACGATGCCAACGTTGTGGCCCGGGCCCGGGCGCTCCGGCCCTCCGCGCGGGGCGAGCTGGAGATCACGGACCTCAACCGCGTGTACCTCGAGGCGGCCGAACTGCGGGTCGAACGGCTGGGGCGCGGCTTCGCCTGGCTGGACACGGGCACGCCCGAAGCGCTCAGCCAGGCCGCGGGCTACATCGAGACCATCGAGGCCCGGCAGGGCCTGAAGGTCGGGTGCCCGGAGGAGGTGGCCTGGCGGCGGGGGTACATCGGCCGGGAACAATTGCTGGCCCTGGCCGGAAGCTACCGGGGCAACGACTACGGCCGCTACCTGGCCGAATTGACCAGCTGAACGGCAACATTTTCAGGAGGAAGCCATGAACAGTCGGATGCAGTGGATCTTCGGGCTGGCCCTTTCCCTCGTCCTGGGGCAACTCGCCTGGGCGCAGAAGGGAGGCGCCGGCATCGTCAACATCAACGTGTCCCGGTCGGTGCGGGCCATCACCTACAAGCCCGGCGCTTCCACCCGGATCGCCTTCCAGGGCACCCCCTTGAGCCCCTACGCCACCGGCGACGCCTCGGTGCAGAGCAAGCCCGGCGTCATCATGGTCGACGCCCGGTTCTCCCGCCTGGAACTCCCCTCCCGGTTCGGGGCGGGCTACCTGACCTACGTCCTCTGGTCCATCAGCCCGGAAGGGCGGGTGGCCAACCTCGGCGAACTCGTCGTCAGCGGGGGCAAGGCCAGACTCAAGGTCTCCACCCGCCTGCAGTCGTTCGGCATGTTCGTCACCGCCGAGCCCTATTTCGCCGTGCAGTACCCCAGCCAGGCCGTGGTGGTCGAAAACATGCCCCGTCCCGACACGGCGGGCGTCGTCGAGATGGTCGACGCCAAGACGGACCTGCTGCGCCAGCGGGGCGACTACGCCGAGGCCGGGCTGACCTTCTACCCGTACGACGCGAAGATGCCGCCGGAGCTTTACCAGGCCCGGAACGCGCTGAAGGTCGCCCTCTGGCAGAAGACCGACAAGTATGCCGGGGAGTCCTACACCAAGGCCAGGGCGGCCTACGACCAGGCCGAAGCCTACGCGGCGAACCGGAAGCAGTCGCGCAAGGTGGTGGCCATGGCCGCCCGCACCGCCACCCAGTTGCTGGAGGACGCCCGGATCATCTCCCTGAAGCGGCAGGACGAGGAGCGCCAGGAACTGGAGCGCCGGGCCGCGGCGGCCAAGGCCAAGGCGGAAGCCGAGGCGAAGGCCGCTGAGGAGGCGCGCCGCCAGGCCGAGCTGACCGCCGCGCGGGAGGCCCAGATGCGGGCGGAGCGGGCCGCCGAGGAGGCCCGGCTGAAGGCGGAGGCCGCCATCAAGGAGGCGGCCGCGCAGGCGGAGGCCGAGCGGCAGCGGCAAGCCGCCCGGCAGGCCCGGGAAGCCGCCGAGAAGGCGGAACGCGACAAGCAGGCCCTGCGCGCCCGGCTGCTCGACCAGCTGAACCTGATCCTGGACACCCGCGACACGCCGCGGGGGCTCGTGGTGAACATGGCCGATGTCCTCTTCGACACCGGCAAGTACAACCTGCGGCCCGAGGCTCGGGAGAAGCTGGCCAAGATGTCCGGCATCATCCTGGCCTACCCGGGGCTGGTGCTGGCGGTGGAAGGCCACACGGACAGCACCGGTTCCGACGCTTTCAACGAGAAGCTCTCGGAGCAGCGGGCCGACACGGTGCGCCAGTACCTCATCGAACAGGGGCTGGCGGCCGATTCCATCTCGTCCCAGGGCTTCGGCAAGGACATGCCCATCGCCGACAACGCCACCGCCGAGGGGCGGCAGAAGAACCGCCGCGTGGAGATCATCGTCTCCGGCGAGGTGATCGGGACGAAGATCGGCCGCTGAAGCCGTTTTTTACCGATGACTCTCAGGGCGCGCCCCTTCCCGGGGCGCGCCCGGTTTTTTGCTGTGGAGAAGCCACAAAGACACGGAAAACACAAAGAAAAACAAGAAGATGGGCAGGGGCGGGGAATGCGGGAACCGGAAGGATGCGGGCAATGGCAAGTGAGGATGCAGGGGCGGGAGGGCGCACGGCAGCGACGGGTCCGCGCATCGGGGGGCCGCCGGCTTCCCGCCGGCCCTGGACCGCCGGCTTCCAGCCGGCATCCGGAAGCGTAGATGGCGACGCGTGCCGGCAGGATGCCCGCGGGCCGAACCACTGATCTCACGAATCAATGGGGAGCCCCGCGTTGCGGGGCTCGAAACCGGGGGGACACCGATCGGATTTTTGCCCCAATTCAGGCCTTGGGGGCGGCGCGGTCGAGGCACGGGAGAACGTCTCCGCGTTCGGCGCTCCGGCCGCCTGCGCGCCTGGCGAAAGCGGCGCTGCGGCGGCCTGCGCGCCGCACTCCAGAAAGGCGCTGCCCCATCCGGCCCATCCATGTTTCTTTACCGCCGCCGGCGCGGGCCGGAAAACCCATGTAGGCGCCTTCCGCCGGAAGGCGCACCCTGGGGCAGCCACCCGGGCGTAATAGGTGCCCGTCTCCGGCGGCCGGCTTTCCCGGCCGGCGGCGGGGAAAGCCGGTCCTCCCGGAGGCACGGCGGCCACAGTGCATCGCAGCGGAAAATCGGAAAACGTGTCTCTCTCCTCCGCGGCTTTTCTTTTGGAAAACCAATGAGATATAAATATTGTCCTGTTGAATGGCAATTGAAAAATGCGGTTGGCGGGCGGCCGTTCTTCTCGTATAATTTCCCCATGTCGAATCGGAGAAACCATTACGGGAGGGCACGCGCATGAGAGCGTCACGAACGGGGCAAGCCATGGGGAGACATTTCTGGGCCGCCGCGGCGCTGCTGGCCCTGCTGGCGGGAGCGGCCCGGGGCGGGGACCTGAACCCGCCGGCGGCGCCGACGGCGCCGGGCAGCGCCATGTACACGCTCTCCGACCTGTACAACCTGATCAACAACGGGACCACGGTCACCCAGCGGGCGACGTTCGCGGAGCCCGCGGCGGGGCCGGGCGCCACGGGCCGGACGTTGACCGAGCTGTACAACCTGGCCCTGAGCCGATCATGCCCGGCCCGGACGGGGCAGACAAGTTGCTTCGATGCTGATGGGAATCCGATTTCGTGCAGTGGTACGGGGCAAGACGGCGACAAGCGGAAAGGGGTGGCCTGGCCGAACCCGCGCTTCATCGACAACGGCAACGGCACGGTGACGGACAACCTGACGGGGCTGATCTGGCTGAAGGCGGCGAACTACAACAGCACGAGCGGCACCACGGGGACGGCGACATGGACGGACGCCCTCGCGTTCTGCAACGTGCTGCAAAGCGGGCAGTGCGGGTTGACCGATGGTTCCACCGCCGGCCAATGGCGCCTGCCGAACCTTTTCGAACTCGAGAGCCTGCGCGACATGAGCCAGAATTTTCCGGCTTTGCCGACCGGACATCCCTTCTCGGGCGTGCAGTCGTATTACTACTGGTCGTCCACAACGTGGGCGGGCAGCTCGCACAGCCAAGCCTGGTACGTCTATCTGAACGACGGCAGCGTGAGCACCGGCGAAAAAACCGACGCTTGGAATGTATGGCCGGTCCGGGGAGGGCAATAGCACCGGTAACCGCGGGAACCCGGTCGGAGGATTGCCCCAATTCAGGCCTCGGGGGCGGTACCGCCAAGGCGCGGGTCGGAAAACCCGCGTAGGCGCCTTCCGCCGGAAGGCGCACCCTGGGGCAGCCACCTGGGCGTAATGGGTGCCCGTCTCCAACGGCCGGCTTTCCCGGCCGGCGGAGGGGAAAGACAGTTCTCCCGGAGGCACGGCGGCTACAGTGCATCGCAGAAGAAAATGGAGAAATTTGCCTCCCTCCTCTGCGGCCCTCGGCGAAACTCCGCGGTTTTCTTCTCGGGTTTCTATCGGCGGGACTGGCGGGCAGATCGATTTCAACAATGACAGCAAGGAGCCGAACATGAAGGGATGCGAAACCAGTCGGGCGCGGCGGGCGGTCCGCTTCTTCCTGGCGGCGGTCCTCCTCGGCGCCGGCGGCGCGGCGGCGGCGCAGACGCAGACGGGCAACATCAGCGGAACCAACAAGTACGCCTGGTCGGAAAATGCCGGTTGGCTCAACTTCCGGCCCGACTATGGCGGGGTGACGGTCATCGCGGACTCGCCCGGCTCCGGCCACGGCCACCTGGAGGGCTACGCCTGGCTCGAGAACGCGGGCTGGGTCCGGCTGGGCTCGTGTGTCGGCTGCGCTGCCAGCTACGTGTACGCCAACTCCACGAAGGACGACTGGGGCGTCAACTACAACCCGGATACTCAAGCCATGAGCGGATACGCCTGGTCGGAAAACGCCGGCTGGATCAACTTCGCCCCTACCGGGGGCGGCGTGACGCTGCCGGCCGCCCGCCCCGGCTTGTTCGTCGGTTACGCCTGGAGCGAAAACCTGGGCTGGGTCCATTTCGGCACGATGCCCACGTACATGCTGCAGGCCCTGGGTTCGCTGCGGGCGGAGTTGGCCGTCTTCCAGGCGCTGGAAAGTCCGGAGGGCGTCTTGCTGGAGTGGGAGACCCTCTCCGAGCTGGACATAACCGGTTTCCACGTCTGGCGCTCCGTGGAAGGCGGGGAAGCCGTGCGGGTGACCACGCGCCTCGTCCCGGCCCGGGGCGGCCTCGGCCAGGGGGCCGACTACTTCGTGTGGGACTTCGACGCGCCCCCCGGGGTGCTCCTCTCCTATTGGCTGGAAGAGGTGTCCTGCACCGGGGATACTGTTTACCACGGCCCGGTGACCGTGACGGCCGGGGAGGCGGAAGACCCCGGCGGGAAGGGTGCGTTCCCGCCCGGCTTCGACGATCCGGGGCGGGTGCATTGAAGCGCGGGCGGCCGCCTGGCGGCCCACTTCGCAAATAATTGAAAAAATGGTTTGATCCAAGGCTCCCATCTGGTATTTGTAAGCGTGCTTCCGTGAACCCGTCTGGAGACGATCGAAACAAGGAGAACCCGATGACCGATAGCAATCCCCGCGGACAGACAGACCGCCCGGCCAATGCCGAAGAGGCCGCCGACCGGGGCCGGCCCGCCTACGTTCGCCCCGTGGTGCAGACTTTTTCCGCTGAGGAGATCCTGGCGGAGTTCGGCCCGGCCCAGGCCTGCTCCGGGACGTCGCCCTGCCCCACGGAGTGACGGCTCGCGTCCGTTGGAATCGAGCAGGGCGTGAACGGATTGAGCGACACGAACACCACACCTTCCATCGACGACGCCGGCGAAAGATGGCCGTGGCGGGTCCATCCGCCGGGGACGGGGCCGGCCCTGGCGTTGCACGACAGCCGCTCGGCCTGGGCTCTCCTGAACGCGACGGGCCGGGAAGTCGTGCAGTGGCTCTCCGACGGCGACGACGCCGAAACCGCGGCCCGGCGACTGTCCCTGCGCTACGGAATCGACGAGGACCGGGCCCGGGCGGACGTGCAGGCCGTCCAAGCGGCCCTGGCCCAGGCCGGCCCGCCTGCCGTCGGGAAAAGCGGGGAGGGCCAGCGCTTCCGCCCCGGCGCCCAGAGCCTCTACCTGCAGCTGACCCAACGCTGCAACCTCCGCTGCGGCCACTGCTACGTGGGCTGCGCGCCCGACGCCGACCTGCCGGAAATCCCCACCGAAGCCGCCCTCGACCTGCTGGGCCGCTGGCAAGCCTATGCCGGCGGGGGAGTCGCCTTGAGCGGGGGGGAACCGCTCGCCCACCCGGGCTTCGGGAAGATCCTGGCGGCCGCCGCCCGGGGCGGGAACGTGTCGGTCCTGACCAACGGCACCCTGGTGGACGATGCGGCGGCCCGCTCGCTGGCCGAAGCGGGGGCTTCGGTCCAGGTCAGCCTGGACGGGCCGGACGCGGCCGCCCACGACGCGTTGCGGGGCCCGGGATCTTTCGCCGGGGCGATGCGGGGGCTGCGCCTCCTGCGGCGTCGCCTGCCCGTGGGGCGGCTGGTTTTGAGCTGCACGCTCACGGCGGACAACCTGCCCCGGGTGGAGGAGGTCCAGGCCCTGGCCGCGGCCCTGGGCGTGGACCGGACGCGGTTCCTGCCGCTGCGGCGCGCCGGCCACGCGGCCTCCAGCTGGCCGGACATCGGGGCGGAAATCACCGACGAAGCCATGGAGGCGATGTTTTCCTGGACCTTTCGCCGCACCTCCACCGGGAACCGGGGAGACGACATTGTCTGCGGCCTCACCGGTTTCGTCCTCCAGGACGATTCCCCCGACGGGCTGTGGTGCCCCGCCGCCCGCAAAACGGCGGTGGACGCCCGGGGGAACGCCTACCCCTGCGTGTTGCTCATGCAGGAGGAATTCTGCGCCGGGAACGTGTTGCGGAACCCCCTGGAAGAGGTGCTGACCACGGCGTGGTTCGACCGGGTGCGCGCCCGGCTGGCCCGCCGCGTGGGGAAGGGGCCCGCCTGCGGCGGCTGTCCCTGGCGCGGCCTCTGTCAGGGCGGCTGCCTGGGGGCGGCCATCGACCGGACGGGCGATGTGGGCACGGACATGCCGGCCCCCCACTGCACGTTCCGGAAAAAGCTCTACGCGCAGGCGTGCGAAGCCATCCTGGCCCGGTTTGCCGGAACCCCTGGCGTGGCTTCGGCGGAGGGCCGCGAAGCAGCGGCGGGACCGGTCGGCGAGCGACCTTGAAGGGGCGTTGGCGAACGGAAACCGGGGGACTGTCTTGAAACGAGCCGCATTTCACATCCTGTCCGTGTCGTTGACGGTGGAATACGACGACGGCAGGGCATTGGCGCCCTTCGCCGAGGAATTCGCCGCCTTCGAGGACGGCCGCGGGGCCGATGGGCCGTCGTCCGCCCTGGCGGTCCGGGTTGTCCTGCACACGGGGCGGCCGCGCTTCGAGAGCGGCCGCCGGGTGGACTTCCTGGACGCCTTCCCCGATCCGGGGCGCTACGTGGGCGTGCTGCTGCGGAGGGAACTGGCCGAAGCCCTGGGGGAATTCCACCTGCTCCACGCCTCCGCCGTGGCCCGGAACGGGGCCGCACTGCTGACAGCCGGCCCGCCGGGGGCGGGCAAGTCCACCCTCATGAACGAACTGGTGCGCCGGGGCTTTCGCTACTATGCCGACGACGTCAGCCCGCTGCACCGCCTCACCCGCCAGGTGCACCCGTTCCCGCTGGCCGCCCGTCGCCGGACCGGGGCTCCCGCGGCGGGACGCCGGGGCGAGGAGAAGGAAACCGTCCCCGCCGCCGCCCTGGGCTTCGACCCCGCCGCGCCGCCCCTGCCGGTGGCGGCGGTGGTGGCGCTGGACCCGGGAACGGGCCCGGAGAAGGCCGGCGGGGCGGTGGAAGTCTTCTTCCGGTCCGCGGACGACGAGGCGGCCTGGGACGGCCTGCCCGATATGGGCGACCTCCGGCGCGTCCTGCTGGACCCGGCAGAGCGCCGTTGGCGTCTGGAAGTCGGCGACTCGGTGGCGGCGGCGGCCGCCGCCGGACGCTGGCTGCAGGAGAACCGGGAGCGCCTGTGGACCGCCTACCGCACACCCTTCGGGCTGCCCGACTTCGGCCGGACGCCGCGCCTGACGCCTCTTTCCGCTCCCGAGGCGGCCCGGCGCCTTCGGCGGGAGCAGACCGGCGGCTTCGGCGGGGAACTGGCGGCCTTCCCCTCCGGCGAAACGCCTGGCGAAGCCTGGGTGCGCCTGGCGGCGACGCTGGCCGGAACGCCCTGCTACCTCCTGGCGGTGGGCCGCCTGGAAGAGGAACTGGATCTGCTGACAGGGCTCCTGTAGGCGCCGCCCGCCGGGCGGTGCACCCGACAACGAACCGTGACGATCGGGGGGCGGGTTTTCTCACGGAGGCACGGGGAGGGACGCAGGCGGAACGGACGGCCTAGTGAAAAACTCCTGGACCGCCGGCATCCTGCCGGCAACTGGTTGGGAATCCGTAAGCGGATGCCGGCTGGAAGCCGGCGGTCCCGCGGCCAAGGGCACGTCGCAGCGAAGGGTGGACCTTCCGGCGGAAGGTCCCTACGGGGGACGGGTTCGCTCACGGGGGCACGGAAAAATCGATTTCTTGGCCAGAATTCACCAGGGAAAACCTCCTTTGACGAATAGGACAGAACCTATAATGTCATTGCGAGATAACGACAGGCTGACGGGCAGTTGGAGGCAGGGGGAAGGGAAATGGCGGCAAGCGGAACGGACGGCCTGGTGAAGAATTCCCGGACCGCCGGCATCCTGCCGGCAACTGGTTGGGAATCCGTAAGCGGATGCCGGCAGGAAGCCGGCGGTCCTGCAGCAGGCGGTCCCGCAGTCGCCCTATGCCTTGTCCTGTGCGCCCTGGCGACGATGCTGCCGTCCGGGGCCCTGCGGGCCGCCGTCGCGGGAAGCGGGCCCCTCCCGGCGGGTTTCGCCGTCACCCGACAGGATGCCGGGGGCATCGACATCGTCTGGCAACTTCCGGAGGAACGGGCGGCCGGCGTCCTGTCGGGCGACGGCCGTCGCCTGTTGGAGGCGTTCCCCGATTGGGGCCGGCTCTCCCCGGCCGGACGGCCTGAGCTGCCGTGCGCCGGAGCGCTGCTGCCGGTGCCGGCTTCCGGGGACGTCCGGGTGGAGGCGGAGGAACTCGACGTGGCGGTTTGCCCTGGGTTCGCCGCCGTGACGGCGCCCCGCCGGCTCCCGCCGGACCCGGACGACGGGGAAGGGGAATCGGCGCCCCCGCGCCTGCCGGGGCCGTACCCTTCCGCGGCGGTGGAGACGGCCGGGCGGGAGTGGGTGGGCGGCGAACCGGTGTTGCGGTTGCGGCTTTTCCCCTTCCGCCTGGACGCCGACGGGTCGCTGCGTGTGGCGAGGCGGCTGGTGGTGCGCGTCCGCTATTCGGGGGAGGGCGACGGGCGCCCGGCGGGTCGATTGGGATATGAATGTATGAATGAAATTGCAAAAGAAAGGCGGCCGGCGGGGCGCGCCCCCGCACCCGCGGGGGGCGTGGAACCGGGGGCCTGGGTCAAGCTGGAAGTGACCGCCCGCGGCCTGCACCGGGTGAGCGGCGCCGAGCTGGCCGCCGCGGGGGCGGACCTGGCCGGGATCGACGCGGCCACCCTGCGGCTGCGCCGCTCCGGCGCCGACGCGGCTTTTCGCTTCACTGGCACCGGCGCCGTCTTCCAGGCGGGCGACGTGCTGGAGTTCTTCGGCCTTCCCGAGGACAACGACTGCACCGGCACCGGGGCGTACTGGCTGACCTGGGGGGGCGTGTCGGGCGAAGCGATGGGCGAGGTGCCGGCCGCCCCGGGCGGGGGGGACCCGCTGCCCTGGTTCGCCGACCGGCTGGTCTTCGCCGAGCGGAAGGTGCTCTGGGCCGCCCGGCCCGGGCCCCTGGACGCCCAGCGCTGGTTCTGGGCCAAGTTCACGGCGCCCGGGCAGGCCGCTTACACCGTCGCCGTCGCCGGGCCGGACGCTTCCGGCGGCGAGGCCCGCCTGGAGGCGGTGTTCATGGGGCGTTCCGCCACCGCCCCCAACCCCGACCACCACGTAGTGGTGTCCCTCAACGGGACGGCTGTGGGCGAGGTGCGGTGGGACGGCGTCGCCGAGGCCACCCTGTCGGCACCGTTTTCCCCGGCCCTGCTGCGCGACAGGGACAACGCGGTGGCCGTGAGCGTGCCCGGCGACACGGGGGCTCCGGTGGACGTGCTCTACCTCTCCTCCCTCGCCGTGGAGTGCCGGCGGGCCTTCCGCGCCTGCGGGGACCGCCTGGAGTTCGCCCTGGACGCCGGCCCCGCCGCCGACGTGGCCATCACGGGCTTCCGTACGGCGGACGTTCGCGTGTTCGACATCACCGACCCGGGCCGTCCGGCAGAATTGGACCTCGTCCAGGTGACTGGGGAGGGGGACGGCTTCACGGTCCGCTTCCGCCCGCCCGGCGCCGGGCGGTTCCTGGCGGCGGCCGGGCCCGCCTGGCTCTCGCCCGCGGCGGTGAAACCGCGGACGGTGGCCGACTGGACCGCTTCGACCACGGGCGCGGACCTGCTCCTGGTGACGGACGCCTCTTTCCTGCCGGCGGCCGCCCGCCTGGCCGAGTTCCGTCGGCGGCAGGGGCTGCGGGTGGCCTTGGCGGACGTGGAGTCGCTCTACGACTCCTTCACCTGGGGCGTCCTGGACCCCCAGGCCATCCGGGCGTTATTATCGGCGGCCTACTGGGACTGGCCGGCCCCCCGGCCGCGCTTCGCCCTGCTGCTGGGGGCGGCCAGCACCGACTACCGCTGCCGGCAGTGGACGAAGAAGACCTGGGTCCCGGCCTACCACTCCTGGACGGAGGAACTGGGGCTCACCCCGGACGACAACTGGTACGCCTGCGTGGACGGGGCCGACGCGCTGCCCGACCTCGCCGTCGGCCGCCTCTGCCCCGCCGCGCCGGCCGAGGCGGAGGCGCTGGCGGACCGGATCCTGCACCTGGAGGGCCTGGGGCAGCCGCTGCCGGCCCGGGCCATCCTGGCCGCCGACAACAACGAACCTTCCTTCCAGCAGGCCTGCGAGAGGGTGGCGGCGGCCCTCGCGCCCGAATACCAGGCCGGGAGGGTCTACCTGTCGGCGTACGGCGACTTCCACCAGGCCACCGGGGACCTGCTCGACGCCTTCGACGCCGGGTCCTCCCTGGCCTTCTACGCGGGGCACGGCAACACGACGATCTGGGCGGGAGAGCCGCTGCTTTCCCTGTCCGACGTCGACAGCCTCGCCAACGCCGACGCCCGACCGTTCACGGGGTCCTTCTCCTGCCTCAACGCCTATTTCGCCCTGCCGCAGGGGCCCTGCCTCGCCGAGGGGCTGGCCCAGGCGCCGGGCGGCGGGGCCGCCGCGGTCTACGCCGCTTCCGGGCTCTCCTACCAGACGGACAACGACCGCCTCATGGACGCCCTGGCGGCGAGGATCGACCGGGACCCCTGCGCCGTCTTCGGTTTCCTGGCCGTGCAGTCGAAGCTGGAAGCCTGCGCCCGGGGGGCTTCGCCCGAGCTGCTGACGACCTACACGCTCGTGGGCGACCCGGTGATGCGCTGCGGGCGGGTCCGTGAAGGCGACGTGGACGGGGACGGGGCGGTGGGGGAAACCGATTTCGCCGCCTTCGGCCGGGGGATGGCCGGCAGCCTGGCCGAGGGGGCGGAACCGTTCCGCTACCCGACGGCGGCCGACCGGAACCGCGACGGCCGGCTCGACGCCGCCGACCTGGTGCTGGCGGCCCTGGCGCGGGAGGGCGGGCGTTGACCGCGCTGGCGGATCATTCGGGCCCCGGGCCCGGCCCGGCCGGGGACGGCCGCCGGGAAGCCGTCCTGGCCTGGGTGCGGGAGGCGGGCCGCCCGTTTTTCCTGCCGGTGGCGGGGACGAGCATGACTCCCCTGCTGCGCCCCGGCGACCGCGTGCGGGTGGCGCCCGTCGGCCCGGAGATCCTGCGGGCGGGCGACGTCGCCGTGTTCCGCGCCGTCACGGGGACGGTGGTCCACCGGTTGATCGGGCGGGAGAAAGGGGCCCCGTTCCGGTTCCTGCAGAAGGGCGACAGCACCGCCGACTGGTCGTGGGTGCTCCCGGGCGACGTCCTCGGCCGGGTGGACCGGGTCGAGTGCGCGGGCGGGGCCGCTTTCCCGCTGGCCGAATGTCCGCCCTGGCGGGCCCGGGCCGGTTGCCTGGCCTGGCGGCTGTATATTTCCGTCGGCGGTCGGCGAGGCCGGCCGGGACCACTCGGCCGGCGGGCGGCCGCCGTGCTCAACCGGCTGTTCTTCCGGCCGGGGCGGCCGCGGTTTTGCCGTTAGGATGAACGGTTACATCAAAGCGGGAGTGGCGCGGATGAGTACCAAAGGCGAAAATCAGCTGGAAACGGAATGCGGTGACGAGGTCATGGTCTACGACCCGCCCAGCGGGGCGGTGCACGTCCTCAACCGGACGGCCGCCCGCATCCGCGAACTGGCCGCGGGCGGCCGCGGCGTCGCGGAGATCGCGGCCGCCCTGCGGGGGGAATTCGACGTTCCGGCGGGCTGCGACCTGGAAGCCGACGTCGCGGCCTGCCTGGCGGGCCTGCAGGAGCATGGCCTGGCCTGACGGACACCGGGCCATGCCGGCGGCGTGGGGAGCGCAGAGCGATTCCCGACGGACAAACGGGAGCGGGTGCTCCCGGCCGGGTCCGCTACTTCACCAGGAAAACGACGCGGGCCGTCTTGCCGCCCGCCACCACGTTCATGAGGTGGTACCCGGGGGCGGGGGCGCGCCCGTCCATGGTTTTGTTGATGGGTATCTTCTTGACGTTCTGCATGAGCACGACGAGGGGCTGGCCGGGCTTGGCTTCACCCTTCTCGTCCGAGTCGAAGATGTTGACGATGATCATGGCCTCGTCGGTGGTCACGGCCAGTTCGGCGTTGGCCGCCACGGGGTTGGCCAAGACGGCGTGCCCGATGGTCGGGTCGACGATCTTGGGGGTTTGTCCGCCCAGCGTCAGCGGGAAGGGCAGGGGGCCATCCTCTTCCTGGGCCAGGGCGAACCCGGCGCCTAGCAGGAGGACGGACACGGTGGCGATGAGCAGGCTGCTGCGTTTGAACACGGTTACCTCCCGGGATGATGGTGATGTCGTGCCCCGAGCGGCCGGCGGGCCGGAACGCCCGGAGCCGCGGTCATTCTGGCAGTTCCGGCTGGTCCGGATAGTTGAACACGACGTCTTTTTCCACGTCCGGGTGGAGGCTGAGCCCCACCGGGCAGAGCAGGGCGGCTTCCTCCAGCTTCTCGCGGTGGGTTTCGGAAATGCCGGCGGGCATCGAGATCTCCACCAGGAGCGAGCCCACCCGGCGGTGGGGGCGGGGGGCCATTTCCTTGACCACGGAGAGCTTCATCCCGTCCAGGTTGACCCGCAGCCTGGCCGCCGCCAGGCCGAGGATCGTGGCGATGCAGCTGGCGTAGGCGGCGGCCACGAGGTCGGTGGGGGAAAACTTCTCGCCCTTCCCCTGGTTGTCGGTGGGGGCGTCGGTTTCTATCTTCGTTCCGCTGGGGGTGTGGACGGCTTCGCAGCGGAGGTTTCCCAGGTAGGTCAATTCAATTTTCACCACGGCAGGACTCCCTTTTTCAATGATGGGGCCATTGTAGCTTCCACGGCTTTCCGGCGCAACGCCGGCGAGAATTTTTTCCTTCGGCGGCGTTTTCGTTCTACCATGCAGCAGAGGCTGGGCCGCCTGGCGCCCGCCGCGATCCGGAGACAGCTCCGAAGGAGATGAGCCGATGCCCTCAAACGCCGCGGCCGCCGGGGCGGGAAGCCTTTCCCGCTCCCTCCGGCTGTCCATCAACCAGTATCTGAACGCGCTCCCCCTGACCTGGGCCCTGTCCCGCGGCGTCACGTCGGAAACCCCGGAGCTGCGGGAGAACGTCCCCTCCGGCAACGCCGAGGACCTGGCCTCGGGATGGGCCGACGCCGCCCTGCTGCCCTCCATCGAGTCGCAGCGCATCCCGGGGCTGGTCTTCGCCGACGGCCTGGCCATCGCCTCGCCCGGTCCCGTGCGCAGCGTGCTGCTCCTGACCCGCGACGATCCCGCCCGCTTGCGCCGGGTGGCCGTGACGCCGGCTTCCCGCACTTCGGTGGTGCTGTTGCGCATCCTCCTGCGCCGCCGGTTCGGCGTGACTTGCCCGCTGGAACCTTTCTCCGACCTGGGCGCCGCCCTGCAGGGCGAAGAGGGCGTGTTGGTCATCGGCGATCCCGCCCTGGCCGGCAGTTTCCCCGGGTGGCAGCGGCACGACCTGGCGGAACTGTGGGTGAAGCTTTCGGGGGGCCTGCCTTTCGTGTTTGCGGTGTGGGCCGTTCAGGCCGGTCCGCAGGCGGCCCGGGCGGCGGCCCTGGTGCGGGAGGCCGCGGAGACGGGGCTCGCGCGGCTGGGACAGATTGCGGAGGAGGCGGCGCCGAAGGTGGGGATGCCCCGTGCCGACATCGAGGCGTACCTGGGCGGGAACCTGTGTTACCGGCTCGGCGAGCGGGAAAAACGGTCTCTGGCCGCGTTCCTTCGCCTGGCCGCTGAAGAGGGGGCCCTGCCGGACGTGCGGGACCTGACCTGGATCTGAGCGTCGGAGGGCGAAGGCGGTCGGCGGAAAAGGCCCCCAAAATGAGGAAAGGTCCTTCCAACTGTTGCTGGGAGGACCATATGTTTGGGTAGGAAATTTTCTTGGAGAGTTGAGTTGGCGGGCCTGCTACGCAGTGGTTTTTTCAGGTGGGTTGTTTGTAATAGGTGGGGTAGACTCTTTTTTCTCAGCCGGGCTCACGCTCGGGCTGGGAGAATTTTTCTTGGCGTAATCGGTGATGTACCACCCGCTGCCCTTGAACTGGATCGCGGGGGCCGAAATCAGGCGCTGGACCGGGCCGCCGCAACCGGGGCAGGTGGCCAGCGGTTCGTCGGAGAACTTCTGGATCTGTTCGAAGTTGCCGCACACGCTGCAGGCGTACTCATACAAGGGCATGTGGCTCCTCCTTCATGAAATCGACAGTGCAATATACCGAAACGGCCGGGGCGTGTCAACGATTTTTTTCGGGTTTCGAAAAAATTATTCGCCGGTGAAGATGGGCAGCCGCTTCTCGTGGAAAGCCAGCAGGCCTTCGGCGTAGTCCTTGCTGTCGTACACCATCCGCCGGAGGCCCTGGATGCGTTCGGACATGATGGGCGTGAGGGGGTGGGCGCTGGCCAGCAGCCGGACCTGCTCCTTCATGGAGGCGATGCTCAGCGGGCTGTTCTGGACGATGTGAGCGGCCAGGCCGTAGCAGAACGGCTCGATTTCCTCGGTGGGCACCAGGTGGTTGAGGATGGCGACCTGCAGGGCCTTCTCCGCCGTGATGGGGCGGGCGGTGAAGAGCATCTCCTTGACCATGTTGACGCCCAGGATGTTGACGAAGTGCAGGATGCCCGAGATGTTGTAGGGGATGCCGATACGGGCCGGGGTCATGGTGAAGGTCGACAGCGGGCAGCCCACGAGGATGTCGCAGCTGACGGCCACGTCGCAGGCGCCGCCCCACACGCTGCCTTCCAGCATGGCGATGACAGGGAGGGAGCTGTACTGGATGGCCCGGATCAGGTTGAGCAGGGAGTCGTTGTAGGAGAGCGGGTCGCGTCCCGGGTCGGGGAGTTCCCGGACGTCGTGCCCGGCCGACCAGACCGTGGAGCCCTGGGCCGAGCGCAGGATGACCGCCCGGAGCTTCTTCTGCTCGAAGTCCTCCAGGGCGGCGATGATGGCGTCGGTCATCTCCCGGGAGAGGGCGTTGCGCCGGGAGGTGTTGTTCATGGTGATGGTGCCGATGTAGCCGTCCACTTCGGTCAGGATGATGGGCATTTCTTCCTCCGGGGTCGAGACTGGGTGCCGGAGCGGGGAGGCGTTCGCCTCCCGTCGTTCGGGGCCGCGCCATTATGCGGCGAGCGGGCGGAAGGGTCAAGCGGCATCTCCGCTGATACGCCTCAGGCGTCCCGGCCCGGGCGGAACAGCCACTCCAGGTAGCCCCAGGGCCGGGCCCCCTTCTTCTGCAGCAGGGCCAGGCGGATAACGCCCTCGGGGAAGGCGAGCAGAATGGCCGCCACGTAGGGCTGGGGGTCCGCGTACGGGGCGTTCCAGTCCGCCAACATCAGCACCAGGAACGCGAACAGGGTCAGGGCGAACTGGAACGCGACGGAGCGTTTCGTGGCGGCGAAGGCGCCCAGCCCGTAATGCAGTTCCATTGTTTCCTTGAAGCCAGACCAGAACAGCCCCAGCACGAAGCCGCCCAGTTCCAGGACGATGGACGTCCGGTGGCGAACGGCGTCGTCGGCTCGGAGCTTCCCATCCCGCTCCGCCACAAAGCCACCGTCGTAGTCGAAAACGGCCCCCGTGAGTTGCGGCGCCTCCGTCTCCTTCTGCCGCTCGAGCACGTACATCGTGCGGCCCCGGGGCAGTTCGCTCACGCTGCGGATGGCGTACAGCTCGTGTTCGAACCGAACCAGGACCGGGCGGTAGGGCGACTCCCGCCAGCCGGGGATGGGCCGGGCGGCGGTGACTGTCAGCCCGCCGGGGCGGATTTCCAGCAGGTCGCCGCCCACGGTGCGGGTCTCGACGGGGCCGGGCCCGGCTTCTCCGGCCGGCGGCGCATCGCCGGGCGGGGCGTCGCCTTCCGCTTCGGGCGGGGCCTCCTCTCCGGCGGCCCCGGCCGGCGGCTGCGACCGAATGGGGCCGGCCGGGCGGGGGCGTTTACGCCACGGCGCGAGCAGCCACTCGCCGAAGCCGTACTGCTGCCGGCAGCCCTGCCAGACCCGGTCCCAGCGGAACAGGAAGTCGAAGGGGAGCAGCAGCAGGAGGATGTCCAGGATCCAGAGCAGGATCAGGTAGGCGGTTTCGCTCATGTAGCCCCGGAGCGCCACATAGACGGGCAGGATGCGGATGCAGAGGCAGACGATGAGCAGGCAGCCCTCCGCCATCAGCGAGCGGGCCGTCAAGGAGACGGGGTCGAACCCGTACCGCGCTTCCAGCTTGAGCTGGGCCCGGCCGGGCAGCAGGCCCATGAGGGGGGTCAGTGCCAGGAGGAACCAGGCGGCGCTGTCCCGGCGGCTTTCCCGGCGCCGGGAATCGGCGAAGGCCCGGGGGGTGGCGCTGCCGTAGTTGACGAGGTTGCCGGCCAGCAGGAGGTCCGGGTTCGACCAGGGGCGGAGCCGGTAGCGGAAACCGTCGGTTTCGGACCGGGCCTGTTCCACCAGGTACCTTTTCCCCCGGAAGGCGACGACGGTGGGCCGGTAGCCGCCTGACCGCCAGTCCGCGTAATGGTGGCTCGAGGCGATTTCCAGCGTCCCGTCGGGGTGTTCCCGAACCAGGTCGGCCCCGACGTGGTATTCCCGCACGTCCCGGTCGGGCGGCGGCCGGTCGCTCCCCTGGCCCATCGTTCCCCGGGGCTCAGAACCCGAAGTCGTCGGTGAAGAAGACGAGCACGGCGGCCACCTTGCGCTTGGCCGCATGGGAGGGGCAGCAGGATTCCGCCGAACCCCAGATCGACCCGTTGTTCCGGATGGTCCCGCCGTCCTCGATCTCGCCGATGATGGAGCCGCTGCGGCGGAAGGTGCCGCTGGGCTCGATCTCGCCGGCAATGGAGCCGTTCACGCGGATGGTGCCGTTGCTCTCCACCTCGCCGGCGATGGACCCGTTCACCCGGACGGTCCCGTCCCGGCTGATCTCGCCGACGATGGAGCCATTGACGCGGATGGTGCCGCCGGCTTCCACTTCCGCCCACAGCGACCCGCCCTTCCGGATGGTGATGTCGCGGGCGGGGGCCGTGGAGCCGCCGGAAGAGGCGTTCGCCACAGCGATCCGGGCGGGGGCCGTTTCCCCGGCCGACCGGATGCGGGCCGGGCCGACCCATTCGTCCCACTCGCTGCCGTACCCGTCGTAGTGGATGAGCCACGAATCGGCTTTCGCCGCCAGCACGGCGGCGGGGTACCAGGTGCCGTGCCACTCCACCTCCACCTTTTGGCCCTTCTGGTAACCGGCCAGCGACCAGGTCGTGGCGGCCAGCAGGACAAGGATGAAACCCACGATCTTTCCGGCTTGCTTGTTCATGCGAACCTCCTGTGGTGGGATGACGGCCGGGGCCGGAGGCACCTTCCCCGCGCGTCAGCGCAGGGCCGCCCACTCGGCCAGGGCGTCTTTCCAGTGGGGCAGGCGCGCCCGACCGGCCAGGCGCAGGACCATGTTGTCCAGGCGGGAGTCCGCCGGGCGCGGCGCCGGGCGGGGGAACTCCCCGGTGGTGCAGGGCCGGGGCGCGGGGGCCACGTTCATCAGGCGGAAGAGTTCCGCGGCGAAACCGTGCCAGGTCGCCTCACCCTCGCAGGTGCCGTGGACGATGCCGAACAGAGGGTTGTCGATCAGGTCGGCCACGGCGCGGGCCAGGGCGAACGTGCTGGTGGGGTTGCCTTTCTGGTCGTCCACCACCCGGAGCGGCTCGCCGGCGGCCGCTCGCCGGCGGGCGAGGGACAGCATGGTCGCGGGGAAATTGGTGCCGGTGGTCCCGTACAGCCAGGCCGTGCGGACGACGGTGGCCCGGCGGCAGGCCTGCAGCGCCGACCGCTCGCCGGCCAGCTTGGATCGCCCGTAGACGGTGTTGGGGCAGGTTTCGTCGAACTCGTGGTAGGGGCGGCCCAGCCGGCCGTCGAAGACGTAGTCGGTGGACAGGGCCAGCAGCCGGGCGCCGGCCTCTTCGGCGGCTTCGGCGACGAACCGGGTGCCCAGGGCGTTGACGGCGTAGGCCGCGTCCGGGTCGGCTTCCGCGTCGTCTACCCGCGTCCAGGCGGCGGCGTGGAGCACCACGTCGGGGCGGGCCTCGCGCACGGCCTGGCGCACCGCCGCGGCGTCGCGGATGTCGCAGCGCTCCTCCCGCAGGGGGACGACCTGGTAACGGTCTCCGAACAGGCGCTGGAAGTCCGTCCCGAACTGCCCGTCGGCGCCGGTGAGGAGGATTCGCGCCATGCCCGCTCCCCTAGATGTGGATGGCCCCGTCGAAGGCGGCGTGGGCGGCTTCCATGACGGCCTCCGAAATGGTCGGGTGGGGGTGGATGGTGTGGGCCAGGTCGAGGGCCGAGCACTCCTCCCCCACCGCCAGCACCATTTCCCCGATGAGCTCGGTGGAGATGGCCCCGATCATGTGGGCGCCCAGGATTTCGCCGGAGGCGGCGTCGGTGACGATCTTGACGAATCCGTCGACCATGTCCTCGATCTTCGCCTTGCCTACGGCCATGAAGGGGAACTTCCCCACCTTCACGGTGTAGCCGGCCTCGGCGGCCTGGCGCTCGGTGAGGCCGGTGGAGGCGACCTGGGGCGAGGAGTAGGTGCAGGACGGGATGTTCCGGTACTCGATGGGCTGTACGGGCTGCCCGGCGATGTGGCGAATGGCCGTGATCCCTTCCGCCGAGGCCACGTGGGCCAGCTGCGGGGTGGGGATGACGTCGCCGATGGCGTAGATGTGCGGCACGGCGGTCTGGCAGAAGCTGTTGACCGGCAGGAACCCGCGCTCCGTGGCCAGTTCGGCTTTCTCGAGGCGGAGGCCTTCCGTGTAGGGGGCGCGCCCCACCGCCAGCAGCACCTTGTCGAAGAGCGGCTCGGACACGGTCCCGTCGGCCGCCCGGATCTTCAACCGGGCACCTTCCCCGGAGGCCTCGCATCCCTCCACCCGGGCCTGCAGGTGGAACTTGACCTTGCGTTTCCGGAAGATTTTCTCCAGCTCCGCGGAGATTTCCTCGTCCTCCAGGGGGAGCAGGTGCGGGAGCATCTCGATGATGACGACCTCGCTGCCCAGCGAGGCGTAGATGGAGGCGAACTCCACCCCCACCGCCCCGGCGCCGATTACGGCCAGGCGGGCCGGGGGCGCGTCGAGGGACAGCATCTCGGTGGAGGAGAGGACGGGCCCGCCGAAGGGGATGTGGGGCAGCGCCTTGGCCGTCGAGCCGGTGGCGATGACGATGTGCCGGCCGTGGAGCAGGGTTTCCGTCCCGTCGGCCCCCGTCACGCGCACGTCGTGGGGGTTGTCGAAGGAGGCGGTGCCCTGGAAAACGCTGACGTTGTTCTTTTTCAACAGGGAAGCAATCCCCCGGGTCAGCCCGCCCACGATGCGCTCCTTCCGCTTCATCAGGGCCGGCATGCTGAAATGGTACGAGCCTTTCTCCACCGTGATGCCGTGTTCGCCGAGGCGGCTCATGCCTTCCCACAGCTCGGCGCTGTGGACCAGGACTTTGGTGGGGATGCACCCGACGTTGAGGCAGGTGCCGCCGAAGGTGGGAGCCTTCTCCGCGATGGCGGTGCTCATCCCCATCTGGGCCGCCTTGATGGCCGCCACGTAGCCTCCCGGGCCCCCGCCTATCACGATGACGTCGAATTGCTGCATGTCTGCCTCCGTGTTCCGATGTTGGCGCCGCACTGCTGCCGGTCGGTCAGTAAAGGTCTCCCGGAAAACGATCGGCTGCGGCAAGCGGATTGTAGCAGAAAGGAAGTGGCCGGGCATGGAAATTATTGCCTGCCGTTCGGAGAGCGGCGGCGCCGGCGCGAGTCGGGAAACCCGCGTGGGCGCCTTCCGCCGGAAGGCGCACCCGATGCGGTCGCCCGGGCTGGTCTTGTTATTCAAAAACAAGAGAAATAAACCACTAATCTCACTAAGAATGAATGATTAATGCGATTGGTGGTCGTGTTTTCCCGATTTCCAGCCTGCGAAGCGGGCGAATTGCCGCTGTGGCGGCCAGGCGTCAGCCCGTAGGCGCCGGACGCCGGCCGGCGCACCCTCGTCCCGTGGTGTCGCGTTGGCGCTGCCGCCTGCCCATCCTCCCCATCCTGGCCATCCATGTTTCCGGCCGGTGGGCGATGGACCCGTGCGCCCGCGGGCCAGGATGCGGGGATGACGCGCGGGTTCTGTACAAGGCGTGCGGGCGGGTGCTACAATGCCGGCAATACATTCAATACGGATCGGTCTGGAGGTAGCAATGGCGCAGCGGGCGATTTTTCTGCTGGTGATCCTGGCGGCCCTGAGTCTTCCGGCGACGGCGGCCGGCGAGGCCGGCGATTCCCCCGGCCGGACGGTCCGGGCCGTCCTCTCCGAAGCCGCCCTGTTCAAGAACGGGCTTGCCTTCGACGTGTTCGAGATCGAGGTGCCCGGTCCGGGCTGCTACCAGGTGGAAGGCCTGCCCGAAGCGGTCCACGGAACGTTCTGGGTCGCCGGCGATTCGCCCGCCCTCGTGCTCGAACAAGTTCGTTGCACTGAGGTTGCCGTGCGCGTCCCATCGCCGGCCACGGGGATGGTCGGGCTGTTGTTGGCCAACCAGAACCGGCGCGTGGAGGTCAACGTCCGCGGCGAGGGCTGGATGGTCGGGGAAGTCCGCTTGATCGGCGCCGAACCGCCGGACATTCGCGAAAACACCTTCTCCGCGGAGAACATGCTGTCCGGCCGGCCGCCGGGGCCGCGGCTCCCCGCCGCGGGCGCCGCCCCGGGCAGCCAGCTGTTCATCCTGAAGACGGAGAAGGGTGAGACGGCGTTCCGCTGCGAGGACGTCCAGGGGATCCACCTGCCGGGGGGGACCCTGGAGACGGGCGGTTTTACCGAGGAGCGGCGTCGCTGCCTGGCCTTTTCGGTGTCGGCGGGGCAGGGCAAGATCCGGGTGTGCGCCCTGGCGCGGGGCCTGACCTGGGCGCCCTCCTACCGGGTGGAGAAGCGGGCGGACGACACCGCCGAAATCACCTGCCGGGCGGCGGTGCTCGACGACGCCTTCGACCTGGAGGGGGCGGCCCTCCGGTTCATCGCCGGGTACCCGAACGTCCGCTTCGAGGGCGCCGTCGACCCGCTGAGCGCCCTGGCCGGCATCCCCGATTTCCTGCGGTCCCTGTCTTCGGCCGGGGAGAGCGCCTTCGGCCGGCGTTCCCCCGTCGTGGCGCAGCAGATGGTCACCTCCAACGTGTGGGCCCCTTCTGAAAGCGACGCCCTGGCCGGCGCCGCGGAGGCCGGGGGAGAACAGGCGGTGGAGGACCTGTACCTTTTCCCGGCGGTCAAGTTGACGATGAAGAAAGGGGGGCGGGCGGAGGCCCCCCTGTTCCGCCTGGCGGTTCCCTGCCGCGACGTCTATGTC